>NZ_CP009434.1:313379-626758 GCF_000960995.1 Burkholderia glumae LMG 2196 = ATCC 33617
CTGGTAGAGACGCACGCGCTCGCCGATGATCGCGGTCTCGCCGATCACCACGCCGGTGCCGTGGTCGATGAAGAAGCTCGGGCCGATCGTGGCGCCCGGGTGGATGTCGATGCCGCTGGCCGAATGGGCGATCTCGTTGATAAAGCGCGCGAGCAGCGGCACGCCGAGCCGGTGCAGCGCATGCGCGAGGCGGTGATGCATCATCGCGAGCACGCCGGGATAGCAGAGCAGGATCTCGGTGATGTGCTGCGCGGCGGGATCGCCCGCGTAGGCGGCCTGGATGTCGCTGACGAGCAGCGCGCGGATCGACGGCAGCTGCCGGCCGAAGGTGCGCGCGATCTCGAACGCGCGTTCGTCGAGCTCCGCGAAGCCGGTGTCCGCATGCTCGGGCAGGAACCGCAGCGCGCGGCGCACCTGCTCGTGCAGCACGCGCAGGGTGGACTCCAGCGTGTGGCCGACATAGAAGTCGACGCTCTCGTCGGTCAGGTCCGGCGCGCCGTAATGGGTGGGAAACAGCGAGGCGCGCAGGCCGGTCACGAACTTGCAGATGGCGTCGCGCGAGGGCAGCTCGCGGATGCCGCGCGGGTGGCGCGTGCGGTGCAGGGTTTCGCGCGACTCGCGCAGCTCGGCGACGATCTGTTCAAGGCCCCAGGAGCGGCCGGCGGACGAATTCGACATGGCAGGGGAAGCCGGCCGCGAGCAAACCCGCGGCCGCGCTGGAAGAATGAAGGATGGCTAGGACGACAAGATTACCGCGTTTCGGATAAGCACGAGAAATGCCGGGCTGCCGCCGGCGGCTAGAGCGTCATGTTGCTCGCGTCGATCCAGCGCACGGCCCAGTCGCGCGCATGCGCGACCGCCTCGCCTTCTTCGCAGAAATGGAGATCGGATGGAAAAAACCGGTTCGCGACCAGTTCGCCGTCGCTCGATCGGGAAATCACCACGTAGGGTTGGAACGAACCGTCGCCGGCACGGGCCGGCGCGCAATTGAGAAGATAGCCACGATGGGTGAATGCCGTTGTCGTCGAATGCATGAGTCCGCCCCAGCTTGTGTCCCTTGTGTTTTTCTTCGCTGCCACCGTCCCGGGTGTCGCGGTGCCCGTCGCGGGCAGGAGCGGCGCGGCGGGCCGAGGCCGCCGCGCCGATCTCGTAGCGCATCATACTCTGTCGCTTGTCTGTCTTCTACCTGAAATAAATCCTCCCGATGAGGAGGCGCGGCGCACCGTTCCACGATGCGGCAGGCGGCCGGCACGGGGTTTTCACGGATCGCGGCAAAGCGCGCGCAAGCGGCGGCGACCGACGCTCGACAGTGGTGCACGGCCGCCGCCGGGCGGTATGGAACGGCGCCAAGGTGCGACATGATTGCACAGCGCCTCCATGACGCTGAAAATCGAGAAACGATCGTATAACCTCCGTCGCAGCATCCTCTTCAACCGCATCCGGCGCCGCCGGACGGCCTTCATCCACCGCACCAGGGAGCCCTCATGTACCAGCGCATCTTCGTAGCAGTCGACGGCAGCGACACGTCGCGTCACGCCTTCGATGCGGCCCTTGCCCTCTCGAAATCGGAGCACGCGACGCTGCGCGCGTTCTATGCGATCGAGAACGCAGCCCTCTATTACAGCGTTCCCGGCTACGATCCGTCCGTGCTGCACGAGCAGCTCGTCGCACAGGGCGGCGACCTCACGCGCGACTTCGAGCAGCGCATGCAGGAGGCCGGCGTGACGGGCGACGTGCTGACCGGCGAGGCCGCCACGCTCGCCGACGTGTCTTCGCTGATCCTCGAGGCGGCGACCGAATACGGCGCCGACCTGCTCGTGCTCGGCACGCACGGCCGGCGCGGCTTCAAACGCCTGATGCTCGGCAGCGTCGCCGAGCAATGCGTCCGGCGGGCTTGCCTGCCGGTGCTGCTGATCCCATCTGCGGCATCGCATTCAAACGAAACGTAAGCAAAAGATAAGGAACGCTGATCACATTGCCGTGGCGCAAAACGCGACGCACTACGCGTCGCGGCGTTTTGCCGCTCAGCCCATGGAAAAGCCGGTGGGACAATAGTCACCGTTGCTTCTTCATAAGTGTGAGTACGCATCATGTTGATTCCTGTAGCCCAACGTTCCTCCCGCCCCACCCGCTCCTCCAGCTCCTGGGCACCCCATCCCGCCGCGCATTGCTCCACCTGTTCGATGCGCCACCTCTGCATGCCGCAAGGCCTCAATAGCGAGGCCATCGAGCGGCTCGAATCGGTGATCTGCGCGGCGCGCCCCGTGCGCCGCGGCGAAGCGCTGTTCCGCGAAGGCGACGAGTTCGACAACCTCTACGCCGTGCGCTCCGGCTCGCTCAAGACCATCGCCACGCGTCAGGACGGCCGCGAGCAAGTGGCAGGCCTCCATCTGGCCGGCGAGGCGCTCGGCTTCGACGGCATCTGCGACAGCCACCATCCGCGCACCGCGGTCGCGCTCGAGGACAGCACCGTCTGCGTGATTCCCTACGGCTCGCTGCGCTCGCTGTGCTCCGAGGCCAGCACGCTGCAGGCGCGCGTGCTGAAGCTGATGAGCGAGCAGATCGTGCGCGAGACGACGCAGGCCATCTTGCTCGGGTCGCTGAACGCCGACGAGCGCGTCGCCTCGTTCCTGCTCGACGTCTCGGCGCGCTACATGGTGCGCGGCTATTCGGCCACCGAATTCAACCTGCGCATGACGCGCGAGGACATCGGCAGCTACCTGGGCATCACGCTCGAAACGGTCAGCCGCACGCTGTCGAAGTTCCAGCGGCAGGGCCTGCTCGTCATGCAGGGGCGCGTCGTGCGCGTGCTCGATTTCGACGGACTGCGCAAGATCTGATGGTTCCGTTATCGAAGGGTCCGATGCGCGGCTCGATCCCGCCTTCGACTCAGGACCCCACTGCCACTGCCCAGCGAGGCCCGACGCCTGTCGGCCCTGCGATCACAAAAGGCGCCTCCCGAGGCGCCTTTATTTTTTGCGGTCCGCGCCTTCGGCCCGCCTTCAATCCAGCCATTGCGCGGCACTGGCCTTCAGCACGCGGCTGAATTCGTCCAGCCAGCCGATCGACAGCCGCCAGCTCTGCCAGTAAAGCTCGATGTCGATGCTGCGCCCCTCCGACAGATCCACCATCTCGCCCGAGGCCACCTGCCGCTCGACCATGCGAACCGGGCACATCCCCCAGCCGAGCCCCGTCTCGCAGGCGCGCAGATAGCCTGCCACGTGTGGAATCCAGTGCTTCGGCGGATCGAGATCGGTGCGCGTCGCGCGCCGGATGAAGCGCATCTGCAGGCTGTCCTTCGGGCTGAACATCACGCACGGCGCGCGCCGCAGCGCCTCGCGCGTGAGGCCGTCGGCGAAATAGCGCGCCTGGAACGCCGGTGAACAGACCGCTTGATAGCGAATCCGGCCAAGCCGCGTCGACCGGCAGCCCTGGATCGGCTCGGCCTGCGCGGTGATCGCGCCCTGCACGCTGCCGTCGCGAATCCGCTCGGCGGTGTAATCCTGGTCGTCGATCACGAGGTCGAGCAGCGTGCCGCTCTGCGCGCAGAACGGGGCGACCGCATCGATGAACCAGGTCGCCACGCTGTCGTCGTTCACCGCGATGCGCAGCGTCGGCCACGCGCCCACCGCGCCGGGCAGATGCGGCACCTGCCCGGACAGCTCGGCCTCCAGCAGTTGCACGCGCTCCGTATGCCGGCACAGCAGCGCGCCCGAGGTGGTCGCCACGCACGGCTGCCCGCGCTTGACGAGCACGCTGCCGACCCGCTCCTCGAGCAGCTTGATCCGCTGCGATACCGCCGACGGCGACACGTTGAGGTCCTTCGCCGCGCGTTCGAACGATCCTTGCCGGATCACCGCGGACAGTGCCTCGAGCAGCGCGTAGTCGAGCATTCAGATTTCCTTCATAGAGATTAGGGAATTTAGCTTTTCTTATGCATCCCGAACCCGCAGACTAGCCGCATCCGTCCCTCAAGTCCACCGTCCGCCCCAACATTCCATGAATTGGATCGCCTTCACTCATGGCGCCGCGCTCTGCGCGTCGCTGATCGTCACCATCGGCGCGCAGAACGCCTTCGTGCTGCGCCAGGGCATCATGCGCTCGCATATCGGCAAGATCGTCGTGCTCTGCGCGCTGTCCGACATGCTGCTGATCGCCGTCGGCGTGGGCGGCGCCTCCGCGCTGGTCGAGCGTTATCCGGCCTTTATCCACGCCGTGCTCTACATCGGCCTGGCCTACCTCGTGTGGTTCGGCCTGAGCGCGCTGCTGCGCGCGCTGAAACCCGGCCATGCCACGCTCGACGCCGCCTCGGGCCAGGCGGCGGCACCGGCGCAGCGCGCGCTGCCGATCGTGATGATGACGCTCGCCTTCACCTGGCTCAATCCGCACGTCTATCTCGACACCTTCCTGCTGATCGGCACGGCCGGCGCGCGCGAGCCGGCGGGCGCACGCGCCGCGTTCGCGATCGGCGCGATGACGGTCAGCGTGCTGTGGTTCGTCGGCCTGGGCTACGGTGCGCGGCTGCTCGCGCCGCTGTTTCGCAAGGCGCTGGCGTGGCGCCTGCTGGACGGGGCGATGGGCGGCATGGTGCTTTGCCTGGCGGCCACCCAGTTGTCTTGATGGCCTTGAGGGCCTTGAGTGTCTCGAACGCCGGACGAGACACGCCGGCAGCGGCGACGCCGGCCACGCAGGTTGCCCCGTCTTCAGCGCCGCCGCGAAATCCTCGGCGACCAGGCGGGCATGCTCGCGACCGGCTGCGGGTGCGCGGGCGAACCGCTGCATTCCTGGCCTCGGGGCGCGCTCGCGCCGATCGCGAACGGCGTGTCCCTGCCGCAGGCGCCGCGCGGGCGCTATTGTAAAGACGCCCCGGCCGCGCCGGCCACGTCCATCGGATTTGGCGCGCCGCCGGTGCGCGAGCTGCGCGTTGCCTGGCTATCCCGCGCGGCCGTGAGATCCGAAGCCGTCACGGACCCCGGGCCGGCCCGCGCGGCCGCGCCGCATGCAAACGGACCGGTCGCGCGCGCTGCGCGACCGGTCCGTCATGGTTCGGCCGTGGCAGGGGCCAACGAGCCGGGCTGGGCCGTGCCGCGCCACGAATCGCGCGCCGGCGCCGGGCAACTCGGCGCCGCGGGCTTGCCGCTCAATTCAGGCGCGACTTCAGCTCGCTCGCCATGGCTTTCATCGCCGCCTTGGTCGGGGCATCCTCGGCCAGCGCGTTCAGCAGCCCGAAGTCGTGGATCGTGCCGTCGTAGCGCGTCGTGGCAACCGCCACGCCGGCCGCGTCGAGCTTGCGGCCGTAGGCTTCGCCCTCGTCACGCAGCACGTCGAACTGCGCGACCTGGATCAGCGCCGGCGGCAGGCCCTTCAGCTCCGCCGTCGAGGCGCGCAGCGGCGACGCGTAGATCTCGTTGCGCTGCGCTTGCCTGGTCGTGTAGGCATCCCAGAACCACTTCATCATCGGCCGCGTCAGGAAGTAGTCTTTCTGATACGCCTGATACGAGCCGTCGTTGAAGTTGTGGTCCGTCACCGGCCAGAGCAGGCCCTGGAAACGGATCGCCGGGCCGCCCTTGTCCTTTGCCATCAGCGCGACGACGGCCGCCATGTTGCCGCCCACGCTGTTGCCGACCACCGCGAGGCGGCTGCCGTCCACGCCGATCTCCTCGCCGTGCGCGGCCACCCAACGGGTCGCCGCATAGGCCTGGTTGATCGCCACCGGATAATGCGCCTCCGGCGACGGCGTGTAGTTCACGAACACCGCCACCGCGCCCGACTGCACGACGAGGTCGCGCACCAGCCGCTCATGGGTCGGGAAATCGCCGAGGATCCAGCCGCCGCCGTGAAAGAACATGAACACCGGCAGCGTGCCCTTGACGCCCTGCGGCCGCACGATCGTGACCGGCACGCTCAGGCCGTCCTGCTCGATGGTGCGCGTCGACACGTCGATGCCCGACAGGTCCACCTTCACGCTGTTCTGCGCATCCACCAGCACCTGCCGGGCCTTGGCCGGGCTCAGCGTTTCGAGGCCCGGCCCCTTCGTGCCGTTCAGCGCGGCGAGAAAGCGCGTGGTGGCGACGTCGGGCGTGTCCGCGACAGTCGAGGCGGCCGCGCCGGCGGCGAACGCGGAACTGGCGGTGGCAAACGCCGACACGGCGGCGATCAGCAGCGGCTTGACGAACTTCATGATGGATTCCTCAGCAATGAATGGCGATGGCGGATGACGCAATGGATGGCGGCCGGGCGATCAGACGATCGTGAGCGTGACGTCGATGTTGCCGCGCGTCGCGTTCGAATACGGGCAGACGATGTGGGCCTTGTCGACGAGCGCCTGCGCCGCTTCGCGGTCCATGCCCGGCAACGCGATGCGCAATTCGACCTCGATGCCGAAGCCGTTCGGGATCGCGCCGATGCCGACGCTGCCGTCGATGGCCACGTTCTCCGGGATCGCGATCTTGTCGCGCTGCGCGACGAACTTCATCGCGCCGAGGAAGCAGGCGCTGTAGCCGGCGGCGAACAGTTGTTCCGGGTTCGCACCGGCGCCGCCCGCGCCGCCGAGTTCGCGCGGCGTGGTCAGCTTGAAATCCAGGTTGCCCTCGGGCACCACGGCACGGCCGTCGCGGCCACCGGTTGCATGGGCTTGGGCGCGGTACAGCACTTTTTCGATCGACATGACTGACTCCTGTTCAATGATGGAACGACGTTTAACTATCGACTGCCAGATAGACAAGCTGCGCAAACCATGCAGACGCACGAGCGTCTGCTCTCGATTATTTATCTACCAATAGATAGATAAATAATCCCAATAAAAAGGCGGCGGGCCGCCTTTTCGTGTATTTCGACCGGCGCCGTCACGGCGCTTTCTTCCAGGCCCGCTCGACTTCGTCGAGGCGCGCCTTCGATTGGAACAGCCGGCTCGCCAGCACCGCGCCCTGGTAGGCCGCGTAGAGCGTGCGGGCCGCATCCTCGGGCGCACCGCTGAAAGCCAGCGTGCCGTCCTCGGCGCCCTGCGCGAGCAAGGCGGCGAGCCAGCGTTCGTTGATGCCGAAGAACGCCTGCACCGCCTGCCGGACCGAATCCGGCAAGGCTTCGATGTCCGCCGCCAGCATCCCGCACAGGCAGATCCGGCGGCCGTCGCCGAGCACCTTGCCGAACAGTTGCGTGTAGCGGCCCAGCTTCGCGTCCGCCGGCAGAGAGGGGTCGATCCCGTCGATGCCGGCCAGCAAGTTCGCGCTGTAGGTCTCGACCGCTTCCAGCACCAGATCGTCCTTGGACGGAAAGTAGTAGTGGATGCTCGAGGTCTTGACGCCGACCAGTGCCGACAGGTCGCGGTAACTGAAGCCGTTGTAGCCCCGCAGCATCATCAGCTCGATCGCATGTTCGAGCAGTTGTTGGCGGACATTCGGTTTCGTTTCCATGGATCGAACTTTATCTACTGGAAGATAGAGAGTCAAGATGTTTTTGAGAAATTCCTGGGCGGGCCGGCGCGGCCATCGTTCGCCGCCTCAACGGCGCGCCATCGTTCGCCGCCTCAACGGCGCGCCATCGTTTGCCGCCTCAACGGCGCGCCAGCGTCACCGCCTGCAACGGCCGCCGCAGCGCGAAGCCGAGCTTGCCATACAGGGCGATCGCTCCCGTGTTGGCCGCGAATACGTGCAGGAACGGCATCTCGGCGCGCGCCGCGATCTGCTTCGCGGCAAACCGGACGAGCCGCTCGGCATAACGCCGGCCGCGATGGCCGGGGTGGACGCACACCGCGCTGATCTCGGTGAAGCCGGGCAGATGCAGCCGCTCGCCGGCCATCGCCACCAGCGCGCCGTGCTGCAGGATGCCGTAGTAGCGCCCCATCTCGGGCGTGCGCGGCGTGAACGGCCCCGGCTGCGCCAGCGCCACCAGTTCGGCGATCTCGCGCGCGTGCCCGGCGCCAAGGCGCTCGATGCCGCCGTCGGCATGGTGCTCGCCGTCCTCGCACGGCACCCGCAGAATCATCTGGTTCAGCGTGCCTTGCCCCTCGATCTCGAAGTCGCCGGGCGGTCGCCATGGCGTGGTGCCGAACATCTTCACGGTCTCGCCGGGCGCCATCAGCGCCGCGAGCGCGCGCCAGGCCTGCGGCGTGTCGGCGGCCAGCGCGCCGAACGGCGAGATCGCGGGCTCGAAGCGGCGCGCCAGATCGCCGCCGAGCGCGATCCCGGCCTGGCAGGTGGTCAGCGCACGCCAGATCGCGTTGTCGAGATGGGAGAGGGCGGCGTCGGGGGTAGGGAGTGTCATCGCGGTGGGGGCAAACGGCGCAGTCGGCACGCGCCATCATAGCCAGAAAGACGCACGACGCGCGGGCGCCATGCCGTGCCCCTCGACCCGGATGCGCCACCACACGCGAGCCGACGATCGGCCCCGGCCGGCGCAGCGCGAGCCGCCGCGCCGGGTCGAGAGCCGCGCCGCCGGCACCGCGCTCACCTCGGTTTGCCGAGTTCCTTGGACACCGAGGCCGGGCTCGCGTATTCGCGATCGGGCATGCGCAGCAGGCCGTCGACGATGCGCGCGTCGGCGTGGCCGTCGCGCGCGCAGCGCAGCAGATCGGCCTTGGTGGCCGGATACTCGACGCCCTTCAACGCCTTCTGCACGTCGATCGGGCTCGGCAGCTTATCCTGGCCGCCCTTGTCGTGTCCGCCTTGGTGGCCGCCCTTGTCGTGGTCCTGCTGGGTGCGGCGGCCCTCGTGTGCGCGCGAATGGCTCAGTTCGTGGCCGGTGTGCGAGCGGTGGCTCGATGTCATGGAACACCTCCGATGTGCTGGTTCGAGAAAGCGGCCGCCGCCCGCCGGCGCGGCCGGGACCCATCCGCTCGGGCGCAAGCCGCATGCCGCGCCGCGGCGCCGTTCCCGGCCGGCGACGAGCGCGGCGCCTGGCCGGACAGGCATGGTGCTTGCCGCCGGGATGCACGGGATCGATCCGCGCGCCGACAGGGCGCGGCGCGTGCCGCGCCCGGCGCCTTCGCCGGCTCCCGGCGCGCCGGCGGCGCCGCCGCGTGCGCGCGATACTGCCCCGCACGCGAGCCCATTCACCCTCGGCCGGCAAGCCGCGCGCTTCGTGCCGCGTCGCCCGGCCGCTTATCCGGAGCCTCGATGCTGCATGAAACCGAGTGGTACCTGATCGTCGGCGGCGTGTTCATCGCAGTCGGCTTTGCCGGCTCGGCGCTGAGCCAGCTGCCGTGCAGCACCGCCATGATCTATCTGGCGGTGGGCGCGCTGCTCGGGCCGGCCGGCATTGGCCTGATGCAGCTCGATCTAGCGCGCGACGCACCGCTGCTGCGCCACGTGACCGAGATCGCGCTGCTGGTCTCGCTGTTCGCGATCGGACTGCGCCTGCGGCTGCCCTCGCTCGACCGTCTCTGGCTGCTGCCGGTGCGGCTCGGGTTCGTGGCGATGCTCGTGACGGTGCCGCTGGTCGCAGCGGTTGCGACCGTCGCACTCGGCCTCGGCTGGGGGCCGGCGCTGCTGCTGGCCGCGATGCTTTCGCCCACCGATCCGGTGCTCGCCCACGACGTGCAGGTGCGCAGCCCGGGCGACGTCGATCTGGTGCGCTTCGCGCTATCGGGCGAGGGCGGCCTGAACGACGGCATCGCGCTGCCCTTCGTGCTGGCGGGGCTCGCGCTATGCGGCGACACGGCCTCGACGGGGGGCGCGGCGCCGGGCTCGGCGGCGTTCCTGGCCGAACTGGCGTGGGGCATCGCGGGCGCGCTCGCGATCGGCGCGGGGCTTGGCTGGATCACTACCCACGGTGTCGCCTGGCTGCGTACCCGCCATGCGCAGGCGCTCGGGCTGGAGGGTTTCTTCGCGCTCGGGCTGATCGTGATCGCGTTCGGCGTGGCGCAGTATGCCCAGACCTTCGGCTTCCTGGCCGTGTTCGCGGCCGGCGTCGCGATGCGGCGCGTCGAGCACCGCGCGAGCGGGCCGAGCGCGCCGCGCGAGGTGATCGGCACGATCGACTCGACCGACGTGAGCGCCACCGAGCGCGACCCGGCCAAGGCCCACGCCTACATGGCCGAATCGGTGCTCGGCTTCACCATCGAGCTGGAGCGGATCGCCGAGGCGGTGGTGATGACGCTGGTGGGCGGCGCGCTCGCCACGCTCTCGCTGGCCGCATTCAGCTGGCCGATGCTGGCGCTGGCGGCCGCGCTGGTGCTGCTGATCCGGCCGCTCGCGGTGGCGCTCTCGCTGGTCCGCTCGCCCACCACGGCAACCCAGCGCCGGCTGATCGGCTGGTTCGGGATTCGCGGCATCGGTTCGTTCTACTACCTGCTGTTCGCCATCGAGCGGCGCCCCGACGCGGCGCTGCCGCTGGTGCCGGTGGTGCTCGGCATCGTGACGCTGTCGGTGATCGTGCATGGCATGTCGGCCACGCCGCTGATGAACTGGTATCACCGCTTCTCGCGCTCGAGCCGCTGAGGCGCGCGCAACGAAAAACGGCGCGGCCGGCATCGAGCCGGCCGCGCCGCGCGTTGCAGCGCCGCCGCCGCGCGCCGCCCCAGCGGGCGCGCGGCGGCGGCCTGCTTCACCGGCGTACCACGCCCATCACGAGGGTGACGAGGAACACGATCAGGAAGATGAAGAACAGGATCTTGGCAATCGATGCGGCACCGGCGGCGATGCCGCCGAACCCGAAGAATGCGGCAACGATTGCGATCACGAAGAATACGGCGGCGTAGTAGAGCATGGTTACCTCCCTGTTCAAGTCATTCGAATCGCGGACCTGCCGCGCATCAAGCGTCGTGCTTATGGCGCGGCTTGCCCCGGACCTTCGTGTGGGCGAAGTCCTCGAGCTGTTTTTCGCTCATCGAGTCGTACATCGATTTCGATGCCGGTTTCAACGAGCGCACCTTGGTCTGGCCGCGCTTGGCGGCCAGTGCGGCACCGGCCGCACGCTGCTGGGATTGGGACTTGGCTGGCATGTTCGTTCTCCTTGCAAGCGGCCGGCATGCGCGCGCCGCGGCCGATGGCAGCCGCCGCGCCCGTGTTCCGGCCCGCGTTTTCATGCAAACCGCATGCCAGGCCTCGCCGCCCCCGCCGCAGCGGGATCGCGCGGATTTCACCCGGACGCGGTCTGGCGTATCTACCATGCGCTCGTAATAAGTGCATGGTCGAATCGGAGGTGCCTCTCGAGGGCACGCCACGAGGCGGGCCCGAGGCGGGCGCCCACCGCCCGCCCGCTCGACCGGCCGGGCGCCAGGCCGCGGACCGGCGGCGGCTCTGCGTCAGGCTGACGGTACGGCGGCGGCACGGGTTCGGGCTGATGGCCGGGGTCGGGCGCCGGCTGCGGCTCGGTTTCGGGAAGCTCGGGCGCCTCGGGGGCGCCGGGCTCGGGCTGATGCAGGACCGGCTCGGTTTTCATCACAACGGTTTTCATCGCAACATCTCCTCTCGCGCGCCATGCCGGGCTCGGCTGGTCGGGCCGGCCGAGCCTTCGCTACACGGCTTGAAGTTTCCACCCGCCGGCAGGTTCAGGCGACGAACGCGGCCATCACGAGCCACCGCGAACGCTCGCCGTCGACGATCGGCGCCGCCAGCGCGTCGCGGTCGCCCGGCGCGCAGGCACGGCGCAGCGCGTGCTGCGCGGCTTCGGCGCTGTCGAACACGGTATCGTCGAGGCGCCGCACACCGGCCTTGTCCTCGAACATGGTCCGCTGCGGGCGATGCAGCAGCGGCTCACGCTGCCAGGCGGGGAAGCGGCCGCGCACCGATTCGAACGTGCCGCCGCATACGTTGGCTTCGTAGTGGACCCGGCGGGTCCGGTCGTGGATCGTCATCACGCTCTCCTTGCTGGGGCGGGCGGTCCGGTCGAAGCCGCCCGCCGTGAGTGGCTGGATACCGTGCGGCTGCCGCACGCGCCCAAGCGCGTCATATGCGCATCCGTCATGCAGGTTTACGCAAGCCGCGTGCCGCTCGCCTGCGCGGCGCGCGGCGCTGGTTCACCGCCGCCGCGCCGGCTGGGGCTGCGCGGCCCGCCTCAATAACCGTGCGCATCGCCGCTGCCCGCCCCGCCGCCCGACGCGGCCCCGCGCGTGCCGCCCGCCGCGTCGCCGCGTGGCGCCCCGCTGTCGGCGCCGCCGCCGTGGCGCGAGTCCGTGCCGCGCGGCGAAAGCCCGCGCGCGGCGGGCGCGGCCCCATGCGCGCCGGCCCGTTCCGCCGCGCGACTGTCGGGCTGCAGGTGGACGCCCGGATCGCGTGGCGGGCTCGGGCTCGCATCGTGTTGCGGTGCCACGGCGGCCGGCAGGCGCGCACCGCCCGCCAGCAAGACCAGGGCAGCTGACGCGCCCAGGCGCGCAAGACGGCGCGGCTTCGGGTTCATCGTCTGCATGACGCCCTCCGGAGATCGTCAGGCCCCGAGATTCCGCAAGCCTCGTTCCGCGCGCCGGCGCGCCCGTGACGCGGCGCGCTCGCGCCGCGCATGAGCGGGTTTGACAAGCGCTTGCAAAAAACGCGCTGGCAAACGAAGCGGCGCCGCCCGCGCGGCGCGCCCGCCCATGCCGCGCCCGCGCGCCGGGCGCGGGCGCGGGCGCGGGCGCGCCGCTTGCATCGCGCCATGCGTCCCGCCGCACCTCAAGCCGTTTCCCTTCCGACGAGGCGCGCGGATCAGGAGCACGACATGGCACATCCGAAACGCTCGATCGACGGGCATCTCGACGAATGGCTGCGCGACGCGCATGCGATGGAAGAACAGGCGAGCACCATGCTCGCCGCGATGGCCCGGCGCCTCGAGCCCTATCCCGACCTGAAGCAGCGCATCGAGCAGCATCTGGGCGAGACGCGCGAGCAGCTCCGGCTGATTCGCGAATGCATCGGGCGGCGCGGCAGCGAGGTGTCGGCGCTGAAGGATCTGGGCGCGCGCGGGCTGGCCGCGCTGCAAGGGTTTGCCGGCATGCTGGCGGCCGACGAGGTGGTCAAGGGCGTGATCGCATGCCATGCGTTCGAGAACTTCGAGATCGCGACCTACCGCGCGCTGATCACGGCCGCGCGCATGGTCGGCGACGTCGAGACGATCACCGTGTGCGAGCGGATTCTGCCGCAGGAGGTGGCGATGGCGAACTGGCTGGAGCAGCATCTGCCGCAAGTGGTCAGCGCGTTCCTGGCGCGCAACCCGGAGCGCGCGGCGGCCTCGCGCTGAGTGCCCGCGCCGCGCCGGCCCAGGTGCCGTCGCCTCGCCCGCGGCGCGAAGCGGCAGGTCGAATCCTTCAAACAGGTGCAAAAACCGCGCATGCCGACGCCGTCGCCGGACCGGGATCGACCCTGCAACGGCCGCTCGGGCCGCGCGTTCGGCAGGCACGCCCGGTGCTTGGCTCCCCTCCAAACCCTCTTCGGATACCCCCGATGCGCACCGATGATCTCGACACCCGCGAACTCGACTACTGGACCGCGCGGGCGCTGGCCAGCGACGATCTGCCGATCGCCTTCGTCGCGCTCGAGCCCGCGCTCGTCGTGACCTTCTCGAACGGCACGGCGTCCCGCATGGACGCGCGCTTCGCGCCGTCCTCGCGATGGGCCGACGCGACCGACGTGCTCGACCGCCTGATCGACGTGCGCAGCGCGCGCGACGCGCACGGCACGCTGAGCTGCGTGGCCACCTTCGAAGCCGGCGGCGGCGCCTGCGCGGCCCGCGAGGGGCATGGCAGCGGGCCGGACCTGCGCACCGCGCTGCTGCGCGCGTTCGTGCGCGCACGCTTCGGCGACGAGGTCGAGGCGATGCCGGGCGAGCCGCACGTCGTGCGGCACGGCAGGCTCGAGCGGCATGCGCAGGGCCAGCCGATTCCGGGCAGCGGGCCGCGCGAGGCCGAACCGGACCCGAACGCGATCGGCTCGCTGCCGCGCCAGTGACGCCGGCCGCCGGCGCCAGCCCGGCGCCGCCGCAGGTCGACGATCCCGTCGCGCGAGCGTCCCCGCGCGACAGCAACGGCATTCAGACAAGCCACGGAGAGATATCCATGACGGCAATCCAGGGCCCCGCGCGGGCCACGCGCCGCCGCCTAGGCGACTGGCTCGCGACCGAGGAACTGCGGATGACGGCCTACCGCCGCCAGCTTGCTCAGGATGCCTACGCGACGGCCGGGAAACGGCCGCGGGCAGCCGTGGTGGCCGAACTCGCGGCGCTGTTCGAACGCGATGCGGTGCTGCGCATGAGCCTCACGCGCGCGATCGGCGAAGCGGGCGAGGCCGGCTATGGGCTCGGCTACGCGACCATCGAGGACCTGATGTCGATCCTCGATCACGTGATGCGCTACGCGCCGCCCTTCAGCGAGGAGGGCCTGATCGCCTGTCCGATCAACGCGCTGCTCGACTGGCCGATGTGCATGCCGTCCGGCTATCCGCTGTTTCGCGATGCCACCGTCAACGCGCACCTGGGCCGCCTGCTGTCGGGCTGGTGCGATTTCCTGTCCGGCCCGCATTCGCGCGAGCATCTGCACGAGCGCGGCCCGACCGGCTGGTTCTGCGAGGCGGCGCGCGAGCGCATGCGGCTCGACGATTTCGTCTGCCGCCGCGACGAACCGTGCTGGGGTTTCGATTCGTGGAATCACTTCTTCACGCGGCGCTTTCGCGACGGCGCGCGGCCGGTGGCGGAGCCGAACGACCCGCGCGTGGTGGTGAGCGCCTGCGAGGCGGCGCCGTACCAGATCGCCGCACGCGTGCAGCGCCTCGACGAATTCTGGATCAAGTCGCAGCCTTATTCGATTCGCGACATGCTCACCCCGCAGCACGTGCTGCTCGCCGAACGCTTCGTGGGCGGCGACATCTATCAGGCCTACCTGAGCGCCTACAACTACCATCGCTGGCACGCGCCGGTGGGCGGCACCGTCACCCACGCCTACCGCATCCCCGGCACCTACTTCTCGGGCGCCGACGTCGAGGGCACCGACCCTTCCGGGCTCAACGATTCGCAGGGCTACATGACGGCCGTGGCCACGCGCGCGGTGGTGGTGATCGATTGCGAGGACCCCGGCATGGGCACCGTGGCCTGCGTGTTCGTGGGAATGGGCGACGTGTCGTCGTGCGTGATCGATGCCCACCCCGGCCAGCGCCTGGCCAAGGGCGACGAGATCGGCTATTTCCAGTACGGCGGCTCGACGTTCTGCCTGCTGTTCGAGCCGGACGTGATCGAACGTTTCGTGGTGGCCGGCGCACCCGAGCGCGATTCGCCCGTGGTGCCCGTCAACGCGGCGATCGCCGTGTCGCGCTGAAAGCCGGCACCGAAGCCGGCGCGACGGCGCGGCCGGCACCGGCCGCGTGCGCCGCGCGGCCCGCTCATTTCTCGTCGCGCGGCTTGTCGCCCGCGGCCTTCTCGCCCGGCGCACCGATGCGGTTGTAGACCGTCTTCAGGCTGATGTCGAGAATCTCGGCCGCGTGCGCCTTCACGCCGCCGCACTGCTCGAGGGTGCCGAGGATCAGCCGGCGGTCGACTTCCTCGAGCGGCATGTCGAGCGGCACCGTCACGGCATTGGCGCCGGTGCTGGCCATGCCTGACACCTCGTCCATGATCGGCGGCGGCAGCGTGTCGATCGCGTCGCCGTCGGCGAAGATGCTCGCGCGCTGCACGAAGTTGCGCAGCTCGCGCACGTTGCCGGGCCAGTCGTAGCGCATCAGGGCGGCCTTCGCGGCGTCGCTAAAGCGCATCGCGCGGCCGCTGTGCTCGTTGAGCCGCGCGAGGAACGCATCGGCCAGCAGCACGATGTCCGTGCCGCGTTCGCGCAGCGGCGGCATCGGAATCGGAAACACGTTGATGCGGTGATAGAGATCCGCGCGCAGCGTGCCGGCCGCGATCGCGGCCTCCGGGTCGCGATTGGTGGCGGCGATGATGCGCACGTCGATCGAGGTCTCGCGCACCGAGCCGAGCCGCGTGACCTGCCCCGTCTCGAGCACGCGCAGCAGCTTGACCTGCAGCTCGACCGGCATCTCGGTGATCTCGTCGAGGAACAGCGTGCCGCCGTCGGCGCGCTCGAAGAAGCCCTTGTGCTGGCGGTCCGCGCCCGTGAAGCTGCCGCGGTCGTGGCCGAACATCTCGCTTTCGACCAGGTTGGCCGGGATCGCGCCGCAGTTGATCGCCACGAACGGCCCGCGCCGCCGGAAGCTCAGCTCGTGCAGCGTCTGCGCGGCCACTTCCTTGCCGGTGCCCGATTCGCCCGTCAGCAGCACCGAGGCGTCGGTGGTGGCCACCCGCGCGAGCGCGTCGTACATCGTGCGCATCGGCGGCGAGTGGCCGAGCAGGCGGCCGAAGCGGCCGGCGCGCTCGAGTTCGTCGCGCATCGCGCCGATCTCCTCCTCGTGGACCTCCATCTGCGCGACGCGCGCGAAGATGCCGTCCAGCCGCTGCATGTTGAACGGCTTGACGAGATAGTCGCTCGCGCCCTGCCGCAACGCGTCGATCGCGGTGTCGAGGGTGGCGTGGCCGGTGGCGAACACCAGCTCGCCGCGTTTGCCGCGCTGCGTGAAGTCCTCGAACAGCTCGATGCCGTTGCCGTCGGGCAGCACCAGGTCGCAGAGCACCAGCTCGTAGGTCTGGGTCAGCATGCGCGAGCGGGCCTCGGCCAGCGAGGCGGCGGTATCGCAGGTCAGTTGCCGCTGCTGCGCCAGCGCGACCAGCATCTCGCGCGTGTCGCTATCGTCATCGACGATCAAAATGCGTGGCATGCGAACTCCTTTGAACGATTGCATCGCGCGCCCCTGATGCCACATCGGCGGCGGCGAAGATGAGAGAGTTGGACGGAGTCATCGATGCGGGGTGCGGCGCCGCGAATTCCGAATGGAGGGGCGGACGACCGGCTCCCGCTAGGAGAGCAGATATTGCCGCTCCATGCTATCGGATCTTTCTATCCGGCCCGGACCGTTGCATTGCGAGATTCAATCCCCGGCGCTGCGTGCCACCCTGCATCCATCTCAAAAAAAATGCATGATAAAGGCCTCATTGATGGAATAGCTAGCCCCCTCACATGTGTCCGACCCCGCAATCCTCAATTTTCGTTTCCCATGGCGCGCCCCGATAGCCAACCACCGCGGCTGGCCGGTCAGTCTTCATCGATCGAGGCGCTGCTGGCCAAGGTCAGTCGCGCCGCATTGACGCAGGCGAGCGTGCTGATCGTCGGCGAGACCGGCTCGGGCAAGGACGTGGTCGCGCGGCTGCTGCACGCGCTCGGCCCGCGCGCGGCGCAGCCGTTCGTGGCAATCAACTGCGGGGCGGTGGCGCGCGACGTCGCCGAATCGCAGCTGTTCGGCCATGAGAAGGGCAGCTTCACCGGTGCGGTCGCGCAGCATATCGGCTTTTTCGAAGCCGCGCGCGGCGGCACGCTGTTTCTCGACGAGATCGCCGACGCGCCGCCCGAATTGCAGGTCAAGCTGCTGCGCGTGCTGGAAAGCGGCACGATCCTGCGGGTGGGCGGCACCGAGCCGATTCCCGTGGACGTGCGCGTGATCGCGGCCACCCACCACGATCCGGCCGCCGCGGTGCGCGACGGCCGCTTTCGCGAGGATCTGTTCTACCGCATCGCCACCGTGCCGCTGCACGTGCCGCCGTTGCGCCAGCGCGAAGGCGACGCGGAGCTGCTCGCGCGCGAACTGGTGGCGCAGCTCAACACGCGCCACGGCACCGCGAAGCGGCTTTCGGCGCAGGCGCTGCGCGTGCTGAACACGCACAGCTGGCCGGGCAACGTGCGCGAGCTGCGCAATGTGGTGGAGCGCGGCTTCATCCTCGCCGACGAGCAGATCGAGCTGCATCCGCCGGCGCTGGCACCGGCCGCCGCCAGCGTGCGAGACAACGTGATGACGCTGCAGGTCGGCGCGACGCTGGCGCAATCGCAGCAGCACTTCATCGCCGCCTCGCTGCAATACTTCGACGGCAACAAGCCGCGCGCCGCGAAATCGCTCGGCATCAGCCTGAAGACGCTCTACAACCGGCTCGCGCTGATGCGCGACGACGACCCCAAGCCGCCGGCCGGCTAGCCGGCCGGACAGCCCGGTAACGCTTTCCATCCGTTGTAAATCGCGGCAGTCGCCGTGCCGCGTCCGCCGCGCCGGCCCGGCGAATCGGCGTGGCACGCGCGTTGCGTACCGGCATGCAGGAACGCGCCGTTCCTATTCCCATGGCCGCAGCGCATTCGCCTGCTCATGCCGTGCGGGGCCAGGGGCGCCCGCACGAAGCGCAGCGAGGCCGGCCCGCCGCCATGCCGGGACCGCCATGCGCCTCAACACGATTCCCAGGGAGCTCACGATGCAATCCACCTCGCCCGCTGCCGCCGGCGCCGCCCGCCACGCCGGCCGCGCGCTGATGCCGGCCCGCCTGTTCGACGGTGCGCTGGCGCGCGCCACCGATGGCTACACGCTCGGTTTCGTGAGCGAGGTCGTGCTCGACCTGCGCACGGGCCGCGTCGCCTACGCCCTGCTCGCGCTCGACGAGCGCGTCCACGCGCGCCTGCTGACCGCCGTGCCGTGGCACTACGTGGCGCTCGACGCCGACGGCACGGGGCTGCGCATCGCGCTGTCGGCGGCCACCGTGCGCGGCGCGCCGGCGATCGATCTCGACAGCTGGCAGGTGGCGACCGATCCGGCCTGGGAAAGCGCCGTGATCCAGCACTACGACACTCAGGACGCTCCACGCGAGTACAGCCTCGCCGAGGAACTCGGCCTGCGCTCGCCGGTGCGGCCGCGCGGCCCGGCCTGACCGGGCCGCCCCCTTTGCGGCCGAGCGCCGCTGCCTCGCATGGCTGTGAGGTCTTGAACGGGCGTCGGAAACGGCGCCCGCTTTTTGCGCCGGCGCCGCGCGCTCGCGGCCGCAGCCTAAGAGGCCAGTTCAAAAACCCTGCTCAGTTCGTCTGAAGATGTTCCAACAGATGATCGAGCAGCCAAGTTTGAGGAATGCTTCGTGAATGTAGGCACTTCGCTCGAAGCGAGTGCGTAGGCGCCGGAAATTGTGGAGCCAGGAATGCGTACGTTCGACCACCCAACGATACTTGCCCAGACCACTGCCATGCTCGGTCCGGCGCTTGGCGATCACGGGCTTGATACCGCGTTCGCGCAACGCGTGACGATGTCGGGTGGAATCGTAGCCGCGATCGGCGTAGACGACGCCGGGCTTCTGAAGCGGTCGGCCACGAACGCCGCGAATGGGTGGAATCGCATCAACGAGCGGCAGCAACTGCGTGACGTTGTTGGTGTTCGCGCCAGTCAGGATCGCAACGAGAGGAACGCCGTTGGCGTCTACGAGGACGTGGTGCTTGGAACCGGGTCGCGCGCGATCGGTGGGGTTCGGGCCAGTTTTTCGCCCGCCCCAACGGCGCGCACGGACGACGAATCGACCGCAGCGTATGACAGATCGATTTGGCCGGCCGCACGCAACTTGTCGAGTAGCAACTCGTGCAGTTGGTCCCATACACCAGCCTTTTGCCAGTCGCTCAATCGCCGCCAGCATGTGGCGCCCGAGCCAAAGCCCAGACGAGTCGGCAAGTGGTTCCAACGAATTCCCGTTTTGAACACGAACAGGATGCCGTTGAGAGCCGCACGGTCGGACACGCGCGGGCGACCAGGATCGCTCTTCGCTCGAAGCTTCGCAGGTGGCAGCAATGGTTCGATCAGTATCCACAGTTCGTCGTCAATGATTGGCGCTTCCATCCTTGGACTTCCGTTGTTCTGATGCCCAAGGTTAACAGCTTGCCGAGGAAGTAAACAGCCCCTCTCGGGAGTTTTTGAACTGGCCTCTAAGCGCGCGTGCCGCGGCCGGGCCGGGTCCGATCCGGACCGGCGGCGCCGCCGTCCTCGCGCGGCACCGGGCCTCCCCGGCATTCGGCGGCGCGCCGCATCATGCCGGGCTGCCGGTAGGCTGGCGGCACGTGCCGCAGCTCCGACGCGCCGGTCGGCAGGGCGCCGGGCTCGCTCCACCAGTCGGGGCAGGCGGCCGGATCATGCGGATCGGCAGCGGCCGCTCGCGGCGCCTGGGAATCATGCCGTTCGCGCGCATCGCGCCGTGCGTGCAGTTCGTGTGAACCGCGCGCGGCGGCCGGGTCGTTCTCGTGTCGCGATCTCATCGCCTGCCTCCCATCTCGGTTCGCGGCCCGCGAGCGCGGCGCCGCCGGTCGCCGCGCGCGGGCGCGGCTCGCAGGAGAAGCGAGCAACGGCCATTCCGCCCGCGCCGGCCGCGGCGCCGCGCTCGCGGGGCGCCGCGGCCGGCGGATTCGACAGGCAAGGTAAAAAAGCGGCGTTGCCGACGGCGCCCTGCCGGCCCGCTTCGCGCCATCGCCGCTCGGCTCGCGCATGCCGCTGGCGGGTACGCCGCTTGCGATGCGATCGGCATCGCCACCGTCCGCGCCCGCCCGATCCGATGCTGCCCATGCCGCTCACCCTCGATTACGCCGAGCTCGCGCTGCGCCTTGCCACCTGTCTCGTCGCCAGCGCCATCATCGGCTTCGATCGGCGCGGCTCGGGCAAGGCGGCCGGCCTGCGCACGACGATGCTGGTGGGCCTGGCGGCCTGCCTCGCGATGCTGCAAGTGAACGCGCTGCTGCCGCAGGCCGGCAAGGCGCCGCAGTCGTTCGCGACGCTCGACCTGATGCGCTTGCCGCTCGGCATCCTGTCCGGGGTCGGCTTCATCGGCGCCGGTGCGATCCTGCGCAAGGAAGGGTGGGTGCGCGGCCTCACCACGGCCGCGACGCTCTGGTTCGTGACCGTGGTGGGGCTCTGCGCGGGCGGCGGCCAACTGCTGCTGGCGGCAGTGGCGACCGGGCTGGGGGTGGCGATCCTGTCAGGCCTCAAGCCTGTCGAGCGGCGCCTGCCGCGCCGGCGCCGCGCCCGGCTGCGGGTGATCCAGCGCGCCGACGGCGCACCCGCGCCGGGCCTCGCCGAGACCCTCGCCCGGCTCGACGCGCTGCACTGCCGCGTGTCCCTGACGGGCATGCAGGCGCTGCCCGAGAGCGGCACGATTGGCCGCGTCTACGAGCTGAAATGGCAGGCGGCGCGGCGCGACGATCCGGTCGAGCAGGCGATCGCCGCGCTGGTGAGCCATGGCGGCGGCGGCGTGAGCTGGTCGCTGCGCGAGTAGTCGCCGATGTTCGCCGCGCTGCCGCGCACCGGGTTCCACCGCGGCCCATGACGCTGTCACGACGCGCTCGCCTCGGACCCGGCCGCGGCCGGACTCCAGCCGCCGCCGAGCGCCTTGTAGAGCGCGACCAGATCGGTGGTGGTCTGCAGTTCGCCCTGCACCGCCTGCTGCCGCGCCTGCGACCACTGCCGCTCGGCATCGAGCACGTCGAGGAACGGCACGAGGCCCTTGCGATAGCTGTCGCGCGCGAGGTCGAGCGCGCCGCGTTCGGCCCGCACGGCATCGTCGAGTTCGGCGCGGCGCGTCTGATCGGTGCGGTAGACGGCGAGCGCGTTGTCGACGTCGCGTAGCGCCACCAGCACGGCACCGCGATAGGCGAGCGCGGCCTCCCGCTGCTGCACCTTCGAGAGCCGCAGGTTCGACACCAGCGCGCCGCCCGAGAAGATCGGCAGCGAGATCGCCGGGCCGGCCGAGTAGAACAGATGCGACCACTGCGCGAGTTCGCGCACGTGCGTCGAGCGCAGCCCGATCCGCCCGGTCAGCGAGACGTCGGGATAGAACTGCGCAACCGCCACGCCGACCTGCGCGGTGGCCGCGTGCAGCTCGAGTTCGGCGCGGCGCACGTCGGGCCGCCGCCGCGCGAGCGTGGACGGCAAGCCCACCGGCACCGTCGGCGGCAGCGCCGGCAGCGCGCCGGGCGCGTCGAGCTCGGCGTCGAGCGCGCCCGGCGCCTCGCCCACCAGATACGCGAGGCCATTGCGCAGGGTGGCGAGCTGCTGGTCGTACTGCGGCAGCTGCGCGCGGATCGTGGCGAGCTGCGCCTCGGCGCTGCGCACGTCGAGCTGGCTCGTCAGGCCGTGCGCGGCGCGATTGCGCGTGAGGTCGGCCAGCTCGCCCTGCGACTGCGCCAGCTCCACCGCCAGCGCGCGCAGCGCCTGCGCGCCACGATACTGCAGGTAGGTCTGCGCGACCTCGGCCTCGAGCGAGAGCAGCGCGTCGTCGCGGCCCGCCACGGCCGCGCCGGCCTCGGCGCCGGCCGCCTCCACCGAGCGGCGCACCCGGCCGAACAGGTCGAGCTCCCACGAGGCGTCGAAGCCGGCCTGCCAGAGATTGGTCGGCGACGAGATCGCATCGAGCGCCCGGCTCGCGCCCTGCCGGATCGCCGCGCTGCCGCCCGGCACCGCGCCGGCGAGCGCCGAGCCCGGCGCGCCGAGCCGGTCGATCCGGTCGCTGACGCCCTCGTCCTCCAGGATGCCCTTCACGCCGAGCTGCTCGCGCTGGTAGCTGGCGGTGGCGCGCACGTTCGGCAGCCCCTGCGCGGCGGCCTGATGCAGTTGCTCGCGCGCCTCGGCGATGCGCAGCACGGCCGTCTGCAGATCGAGGTTGTCGTGCGCCGCGCGCGCGACGAGCCGGTCGAGCAGCGGATCGTGGAACGCCTGCCACCAGCGCGGATCGGGATCGGCATCCACCACCGGCTTCGAATCCACGCCGGCGTCGGGCGCCGAGGCGGGCTCGGTCAGCGAGGCGCCGGCCAGCGGCGCGGCGCCCGTGGCCGGCCCGGCCGCAGCCGCGCCGCTGGCGCCCCGCAGGTCGTGCCACTGCGCGGGCAGGCCCGCGCGCGGCGGCTGGAAATCGGGCCCGACGGTGCAGGCGGCCAGCGCCAGACAGCCGGCCAGCGCGGCCGGCCAGGCGAGTGCGCGTGCGCGCGTGCGTGCCCGGAAAGCCCGCGGGCCCTGCGGTGCCTGATGCTTCATCTCAATGTCCTCCTCCGCCCTGCGCCGCCTTCACCGGCGAGAACATGAACGTCAACGGGATGCAGATCGCGCAGAACACCGCCAGGATCGCGAACACGTCGAGATAGGCGAGGATCGTGGCCTGCGAGACGAAGGTCTCGTAGAGCCGGCCGTTCGCGGTCTGCAGCGCGGCCGCGGGCGGCGCGCCCGAGAGCGCGGTGATCGACTGCGCGTTGCGCTGCAGCGCGTCCTGGAAGTTCTGCGAGAACGGCGACATGTGGCCGGACAGATGCGCCATCTGCGCCTGGGTGCGCTCGCGGATCAGCGCCGTGGACACCGAGATGCCGATCGAGCCGGCCACGTTGCGGAACATCGTGAACAGCGCCGAGGCGTCGTCGTTGAGCCGCTGCGGGATGGTCAGGTAGGCGAGCGTGGTGATCGGCACGAACAGGAAGCCGATCGCCAGCGACTGCGCGCAGCGGATCATCATCAGGTGCCGGTAGTCGATGTCGGGCACCAGCGTGCGCGAATAGACGAGCGAGAGGGTCAGCAGCACGAAGCCGACGCCCACCAGGTAGCGCGTCTGCACCACCGGCATCAGGCGGCTCACGATCGGGATCTCCAGCGTGATCAGGATCGCGCCCGGCGACAGCACGAGCCCGGCCAGCGTGGCGGTGTAGCCGAGCTGCTGCTGCGCGAGCTGCGGCACGATCACGGCGCTGCCGTAGAGCACCGCCGCGAAGCAGGCGATGGTCAGGCAGCCGAGCGCGAAATTGCGGTCGCGCAGGCAGGCCAGATCCACCACCGGCTTCTTCGCGTAGCGCAGCCAGAGCACCGCGCCGGTGAGCCCCAGCACCGTCAGCACGGCGAACAGGCGGATGAAGTTCGAGCCGAACCAGTCTTCGTCCTCGCCGCGGTCGAGCATCACCTGCAGGCAGCCGAGGCCGAGCGCGATCAGGCCGATGCCGATGTAGTCGATGCGGATGCCGCGCTCGCCGTCGCGCCGCCACGGCGGGTCCTCCACCAGCTGCGTCACCGCCAGCACGGTGAGGATGCCCACCGGCACGTTGAGCAGGAACACCCAGCGCCACGAGAAGGTGTCGGTGATCCAGCCGCCGAGCGTCGGGCCGAGCACCGGCGCCACCACGATCGCGATCGCCGAGATCGAGAACGCGCGGTTGCGCTGCTCGGGCGGAAAGGTGTCGAGGATGATCGACTGCTGGTTCGGCTGCAGGCCGCCGCCGAACAGCCCCTGCAGGATGCGGAACACGATCAGCTGGCCGAGGTTGGTGGCGATCCCGCACAGGAACGAGCAGACCGTGAACGCGGCGATGCAGATCACGAAATAGCGCTTGCGGCCGAGCAGCCGGCCGAGGAAGCCCGAGATCGGCAGCACGATGCCGTTGGCGACCAGATACGAGGTGAGCGTCCAGGTAGCCTCGTCGTAGCTCGCCGACATGGTGCCGGCGATATGCGGCAGCGCGACGTTGACGATGGTCGTGTCGAGCACTTCCATGAACGCGGCGAGCGTGACCACCACGGCGATCAGCCAGGGGTTGGCCGCCGGGCGCCAGGCGCCCGATCCGGCGGCGGCCCGGCTCACGGGCGGCGGCCCGCGCGCGGCGCGGGCGACAACGGCAACGGCACGGACATCGGTTCGCTCCCAGGCGGCGGTGCCGCGAAGTGGGCCATGGCGGGGCGGCGCATCACGGCAGGTGAACGGTGGGCACGGCCGACAGGCCGAGGCCGAGCGGCGGGTTGGTCGGCAGCGGGCCGTCGAGCACGATCTTCACCGGCACGCGCTGCACGATCTTCACGAAGTTGCCGGTGGCGTTCTCGGCCGGGAACGCCGAGAAGCGCGAGCCGCTGCCGAGCTGGACGCTGTCGACGTGGCCGTGCAGCGCGAGCTCGGGATAGGCGTCCACCGACACGTCCACGCGGTCGCCGATACGCATGCGCTCGAGCTGCGACTCCTTGAAGTTCGCGGTGATCCAGATGCGCGGCGTGACGATCGAGAACAGCGAGCTGCCGGTTTGCAGGAACGAGCCGAGCTGCACGTTGCGGCGCGTGACCCAGCCGTCGGACGGCGCGCGGATCGCGCAGTACGACAGGTTCAGCGCGGCCGTCTCGCGCTGCGCGCGCGCGGCCAGCACCTGCTGGCGGCGCTCCTCGAGGGTGCTCTCCACGGTGCGGATCTGCTGCGGCACGAGCGCGGCCGTGCGGGCCTGGGCGCGCGCCATCGCCACGTTCGCGTCGGCGCTGGCGCGCTGCGCGTCGGCCGCGTCGATCGCCTGCTTCGAGGTGGCCCGCGCATCCACCGCGTGCTGCCGCTGCTGCGCGGCGAGCGCCTGCTGGTAGGCGGCCTCGGCCGATTCGATCTGGGCGCGGGCCTGCGCGTACTGGGCCGGATACTGCACGCGCGCGATGTCGAGCTGCACGCGCGCCGCGTCGAGCTGCGCCTGCGCGAGGCCGAGCTGCGCGTCGGCCGCGTCGAGCTGGGCCTGGTAGTCGCGCGGATCGATCTGCACCAGCAGGTCGCCGCGGTGGACGTAGGTGTTGTCGTCGACGTTCAGGCGCGTCACGTAGCCCGAGACATGCGGCGCGATCGCGATCGCGTTGCCGTCGGTGTAGGCGTCGTCGGTGCTGACCTGGTTGCGCGTGAGCAGCCACCAGACCAGCGCCACGATCAGCAGCAGCACCGCCACGATGGCGAGGATGATCAGCGTCTTGCGGTTCGAGCCCTTGCGCTTGCGGTCGTCGGGCTTGCCGTCGCGATCGGCGTCACCGCCATCTCCGTCATCGCCATCCCCGCCGCCGCGCCTGCCGTCGCGGCCGTCACCGCCGTCCCCGCCTTCGCGAGAACGATCGCGGCGCCCGCCGCCATCGTTCGAATCCGCTGCGCGCCGGCCCGGGTGCCGCGAGCCCTGCTGCGGGTCCTGCTGCGGGTCCTGCTGCGGGTCCTGCTGCGGGTCCTGCTGCGGGTCCTGCTGCGGGTCCGTCGCGCCGCTCGCGCGCGTCGCGGCGTCGCCGGACGGGTCGTCCGACGGGCGCGGCGGCGGATCGTCGTCCGCGGCACGCGCGCGCCGCGGCACGAACCTGCCGTGCAGCGCGTCGGCCAGGCGCCGCGGCACGCGGCGGATCGGCGCGCGCCGGCCTCGCACGGCGGACGGCAACGGGAACTCGGTGACATCGGACATCGCGTGGGCTCCAGTCTGGATCGCATCTCGCACGGTCATGTGCGAATTCGCATCGGGGGCAGCGGAGCAAGGATCGAGCCTGCCTGCGCGCCGCGCGCCGGGCCCGCGCGCGCCGGGCCCGCGCGCGGCGGGGCCGCGGCGGCGAGATGACAGTTCGCTTGCGGCGGCGCATCAATGCGACGCGACGTTTTTACAAGCACCGATGTCAACCGGCACACCCCAGGCCGTGCCGCGCGGCAAGCGGCGCGCGGCGACGCCGCAGCGGGCAGGCAGGCGCGCCGGCGCGCCGGGCGGCACGCGCCTTGCGCGCGGCCACGGCTTGCGGCAGGCGCCCCCCGGCGCGCGAACCGGCGGCCCGCGCGGCCTCCAGGGCGCACCGCGTAGCACGGGCGGTCGCGCACGGCGGCCCACCGACATCAAGGAGCAACGGCATGACGACAGTTTCGGATTTCATCGTCGAACGACTCGCCGAATGGGGCGTCGACCGCATCTACGGCTACCCCGGCGACGGCATCAACGGCATGTTCGGCGCGCTCAACCGCGCGCACGGAAAGATCACCTTCATCCAGGCACGCCACGAGGAAATGGCGGCGTTCATGGCCAGCGCGCATGCCAAGTTCACCGGCAAGCTCGGCGTGTGCATCGCCACCTCCGGCCCCGGCGCCTCGCACCTGATCACCGGCCTCTACGACGCGCGGCTCGACCACATGCCGGTGCTCGCGATCGTCGGCCAGCAGGCACGCGCCGCGCTCGGCGGCCACTACCAGCAGGAGCTGGACCTGCCGGCGCTGTTCAAGGACGTGGCCGGCGCCTTCGTGCAGCAGGCGAGCGTGCCGGGGCAGGTCCGCCATCTGGTCGATCGGGCCGTGCGCACCGCGCTCGGCGCGCGCACCGTCACCGCGCTGATCCTGCCCAACGACCTGCAGGAGCTCGACTACGCGCCGCCCGCGCGCGCCCACGGCACCGTGCATTCGGGCGTCGGCTACACGCGCCCGAAGGTGGTGCCGTATCCGGAGGATCTGAAGCGCGCGGCCGAGGTGCTCAATGCCGGCTCGAAGGTCGCGATGCTGGTGGGCGCCGGCGCGCTGGGCGCCACCGACCAGGTGATCGCGGTGGCCGACCGGCTCGGCGCGGGCGCGGCCAAGGCGCTGCTCGGCAAGGCCGCGCTGCCCGACGATCTGCCCTGGGTGACCGGCGCGATCGGCCTGCTCGGCACCCGGCCGAGCTACGAGCTGATGAACGAGTGTGACACGCTGCTGGTGGTGGGCTCCGGCTTCCCCTATGCGGAGTTCCTACCGAAGGAGGGCCAGGCACGCGCGGTGCAGATCGACCTGAAGGCCGACATGCTGAGCCTGCGCTATCCGATGGAGGTCAACCTGGTCGGCGACAGCGCCGAGACGCTCACCCAGCTGCTGCCGCTGCTGGCCGATCGCACCGAGCACCGCTGGCGCGACCGGATCGCGCGCTGGAACGAGGCATGGCGTGACACGCTGGCCAGCCGCGCGGCCGCCGACGCGAGCCCCGGGCGCGGCCTCAACCCGCAGCGCGCGTTCACCGAACTCTCGCCGCGCCTGCCCGACGACGTGATCCTCACGAGCGACTCGGGCTCCTGCGCGAACTGGTATGCGCGCGACCTGCAGATGCGGCGCGGCATGATGGCATCGCTGTCGGGCGGGCTCGCCTCGATGGGCGCCGCGGTGCCCTACGCGATCGCGGCGAAGTTCGCGTATCCGGGGCGGCCGGTGATCGCGATGGTCGGCGACGGCGCGATGCAGATGAACAACATGGCCGAGCTGATCACCGTCGCCAAATACTGGCGGCAGTGGCAGGACCCGCGCTGGATCTGCCTCGTGCTCAACAACGAGGACCTGAACCAGGTCACCTGGGAGCAGCGCGTGATGGAGGGCGACCCGAAGTTCGACGCCTCGCAGCAGGTGCCCGACGTGCCCTATCACCGCTTCGCCGAGCTGATCGGGCTCAAGGGCCTCTACGTCGATGATCCGGACCGGATCGGCGCGGCCTGGGACGACGCGCTCGCGGCCGGCAAGCCGGTGGTGCTCGAGGTCAAGACCGATCCCGAGGTGCCGCCCCTGCCGCCGCACGTCACGCTGCAGCAGGCCAGACAGTTCGCCGAGACGCTCATCAAGGGCGACCCGCGCGAGCGCGGCGTGATCGTCGAGACCGCGCGACAGGTGCTGTCGGCCGTGCTGCCCGCGGGCGACCGGCACGGCAAGTCCTGAAGCCGCGGCGGCGCGGCACGCCCGGCCGGGCGCGAGCCGGCCGAGGGCCCGCGTCCGCCGCGTCCGCCTCGTCCGTCCTGCCCGCCTGCCCTGTTGCCATGCGGGCCATTGGAGAGCGGCCGGTCCCGTCATCGGCCCTCCCCTCCTTACCCCCTCATCCCGGAGGCTCCCACCATGAGCGCATCCCCTTCCCCCCGCCCGGCCTCGCACGCGAAGCCGGGCTCGCGCGGCAAGCATTCGACACGGCGCCCCGGCCGGCGCCGCGCCAGCACCACCGGCTCGGGCAAGCGCTGGTCCGGCGAGGTCACGCGCCGCAGCGACGCACTCGACGTCGAGCCCGACATCTTCAAGTCCGACGACCCCGCGACGATCGCCGCCTCGCTGAAACGCTCGGCCGAGCACAGCCGGCGGCGCAAGGCATCGCCCTACCAGTCGGCCATGTCGATGCTGAACTTCTACGTCAACCGCGCCGGCCGCAAGCTGCCGAAAACGCGGCGGGCAACGCTGGAGCGCGCCAAGCGCAAGCTGCGCGAGGCGTTCGGCCGAAAGCCCTGAGGCCGGCCCGCGGCCACGCGCCAAACTTCGCATGGCGCGCGCGGGATTCGCCTCGTGCGCGACGCCAGCGGCGCGCTGCGTTATACCTTTGGGCCGACACACCATGTCCGGCCGGCGCGACGGCAGGTGCCGGCAGCGCGCCGCACCACGATGAGCGCGCACGCCGAAACCCCACCGGCCGCGCCACCCAACGGAACGACTCGATGCCTCCGCCGCCGATTCGCCGCGCCTCCACCGGCGGCATGCCCGCCACACCCTCCGGCCCGACCGCAGACGCGCCGGCGCGGCCGTCGTCCGGCGCGAGCCGCGCCAACGCGACGCCCGACGCGCTGCTGGGCGGCCTGCGCCGGCGCGCGGCGCGGCGCGAGGGCCAGTCTTCCCGACGGCATGGCGAGGCGCAATCGGGCGCGACGATCCTGCATGTGCCGTCGCTGCCGGACGCCTTCCACGCACTGCAGATGGAGGACGCGCCGCCCATCCTCGCCACGCCGTCCGGCGGCCCGGCGCCGCAAGACCTGTCCGCCTCCGGCGGCGGCACGCAAACGCCCGCGGCGCGCAGCCACGACCTCGCGCCGCCGCCGCCGCCGCCACCGCCGCACGCCGCGAGCCCGACGCTGATGGACGAGCCGGTGCCCGACGAGGCGCCGCCGCCCTACTCGCACGACCCGACCAGCTCGCCCGCGGCGTCGCACCCGGGCGGCGCCGCCGACCCGCCGCCGCCGTCTTACGAGCAAGCCACCGCGCTCGCCGCCCGTACCGCCCGGCAGCCTCCCGCGACACCGGCCAGCCCCCCTGCCGACGACGCCCGCCCGACCGGCAAGGCGAGCGGGACGAACGCGCCCACCGAGCCCGCGCCGGCCGACGGCGCCACCGTGCCGCGGCGCGTCTCCACCGAGCAGCGGCAGACCACCGCTTGGATGAACCAGCTCCTGGAGGCGCACGAGAGCGGCACGAACATCGGCCCGCAGCATCTGCACGACCTGATGCAGCTGCTGGGCGGCCGGCCGATGTCGGTAGGCAACGCCGCGCGCGGGCGGGTCGCGATTTCGCAATTGCCGCCCGAGGTCCGGGCCGATCTGCAAAAACGCGTCGGTCCGATGATGATCGCCACGCTCGAGCATTTGTCCAAGCACGGCAGCATCTCGGGCCGCGACATGTACGACGCCGTGATGGCGGCCAACAACGTGCAGCCCGACGAGATGCGCGCCAGGGTCACCGGCGACCTGGGCCGGCTGCTGCACCGCGTGCAGCCGCTCGAGACGCAGCAGGCCGCCTTCGAGCATCTCGACGCGCAGATCGCCGGCTACCCGCCCGAGCACCGCATGCCGGCGCTGGTCGGGCTGGCCGTGAACGCGCTCAAGGGCGACGCGCAAGACAGCCCGGCAGCGATGCGTGACGGGATGGGCAACCTGCACAAGATCCTCGATCAGATCGCTGCGATCCCGGAATCGCAGCGCGATCCGACGCAGACCCACCTCGTGCTCAACGTCACGCTCGGCTGGACGCCGGTTCTGATGTCGAGGCCCGAATCCGGCAACTGGCGGCCCCTGATGGACCGGCTCCTGGCGGAAACCGCCGGGGCACCGCCGCAAGTGCAGGCGGGCCTCGCGCCGGTGTTCGACAAGGTGCTCGACTACATGAAGCCGGGCGGCACGCTGATGGACGAGATGCACGTCACCACGCTGGCCGATTTCCAGCACCTGAGCGCACGCGCCCTGGACGCGCTGCGGCGCGCCTCGGAAGCGTCGGGCGACGAATGAGCCGGGTGGCGCCGCGCCGGCGGCGCGCGACGGCACCGGCCCGGCGCCCCCCGGCGGCCCCGCCGCCGCGCGATCGCTGCCCGCGGTGCCCGGGGCGGGCTGCGCGCCGCTTTTTTGGCGCGCGGCCCAGCCGGTAAAATCCTCCGCTTCCCCTTCGCCACCGCCCCGGCCTTCCCGCGATGTCATCGATCCAGCCCGACCGCACCGCCCCCGCCGCCGTCCCCGATCTGGTCTACGGCCCCGACGACCGCCCCGCGCCCGCCATCGCGTTCGTCGCCGCGCTCCAGCACCTGCTCGCAATCCTGGTGCCGATCGTCACGCCGGGCCTGCTGATCTGCCAGGCGCTCGCCGTGCCGAGCCGCGACACCACGCTGATCGTGTCGATGTCGCTGGTGATCTCGGGCATCGCCACCTTCCTGCAGTGCCGCCGCTTCGGCCCGCTCGGCGCCGGCCTGCTGATCGTGCAGGGCACCAGCTTCAATTTCGTCGGCCCGCTGATCGCGGGCGGCAGCCTGATGGTCAAGCAGGGCACGCCGGTGGCCACCGTGATGGCGGCGATCTTCGGCACGGTGATCGCCGGCTCGTTCGTGGAGATGGCCGTGTCGCGCGTGCTGCCGTTCGTCAAGCGCCTCATCACGCCGCTCGTGACCGGCATCGTGGTGCTGCTGATCGGCCTCACGCTGATCAAGGTCGGCCTCGTCAGCATGGGCGGCGGCTACGGCGCGATGGCCAACGGCAGTTTCGCGAGCGCGCAGAACCTGATGCTGTCCGGGCTCGTGCTCGGCACGATCGTCGTGCTGAACCGCGTGCCGGTGGTCTGGGTGCGCAGCACCGCGCTCGTGATCGCGCTCGCGCTCGGCTATCTGGCGGCCGGCGCGGCGGGCCGGCTCGACTTCACCGGCGCGCGCGAGGCGGCGCTGTTCCAGATCCCCACGCCGCTGCATTTCGGGCTCGGCTTCTCGTGGTCGCTGTTCGTGCCGATGCTGGTGATCTACCTCGTCACCTCGCTCGAGGCGATCGGCGACGTCACCGCCACCAGCAAGGTATCGCGCGAGCCGGTGGAAGGGCCGCTGTGGATGCGCCGCATCAAGGGCGGGGTGCTCGTCAACGGTGCCAACTCGCTGCTGGCCGGCGTGTTCAATACGTTTCCGAGTTCGGTGTTCGCGCAGAACAACGGCGTGATCCAGCTCACCGGCATCGCGAGCCGGCACGTCGGGCTCTGGATCGCCGGCATGCTGGTGGTGCTCGGGCTGTTTCCGGTCGTGGCCGGCGTGCTGCAGGCGGTGCCCGAGCCCGTGCTCGGCGGCGCCGCGATGGTGATGTTCGGCGCGGTGGCCGCCTCGGGCATCAACATCCTGGCCGGCGTGAAGCTCGACCGCCGCGCGCTGCTGATCGTGGCCGTGTCGCTGGCGCTCGGGCTCGGCGTCTCGCAGGTGCCGGAGATCCTCACCCACCTGCCGAGCGCGCTGAAGAACGTGCTGGCCTCGGGCGTCGCCACCGGCGGGGTCTGCGCGCTCGTGATGAACTGGTTCCTGCCCGAGCAGGACTAGGCAGCGCCCGCCCGCCTGTCAGGTCAGGCAAGGCGGCGCGCCGGCCCTGCTTCGCCCGCAGGCCGGCCAGGGCCGGGCCCGTCGAGGGCAGCAACGCGTTCGAGACCGGCGCGAAAGGGACATGGGCCAAGTCGCGCTTCCGCGTCTCGCGCCCCCACCCGGCCGGGCGTACCGGCGCCGCGCGCCTGATCCGGCTCGGCCCGCATGAGCCGCACGTCGACGCGACGGTCGTCACCGGCTTATCCCACCCCAAATTTCCTCCTTGACCATATATCTTTCGATATATATCTTTCGATACATCTTAAGACATATCCCAAGGAGAGCACGATGCGTCGTTCCCATCATCAAGGCATCTTCGGCGCCGGCGGCACGCCCGGCCGCGAAGGCCGCCGCGAGCAGCACGGCGATGCCGGCCATCGCCAGCACCACGATCACCACGGCCGCGGTCCAGGCCATCATCCGGACCATCACGGCCTGTTCCGCCTCTGGGGCATGGCCGGCGGCCGGCGCGGCGGCGGCCGCCACGGCCACGGCTTCGGCGGCTTTCCCGAGGGCTTCGGCGGCCCCGGCGGCATGGGCGGCCCCGGCGGCTTCGACGATCCGCGCATGCCGCGCGGCCGCCAGTTCACCTCCGACGATCTGCAGCTGATGCTGCTCTCGCTGCTCGCCGAGCAGCCGAGCCACGGCTACGAGCTGATCAAGGCGCTCGACACGCGCTCGCAGGGCTTCTACGTGCCGAGTCCGGGCATGGTGTATCCGGCGCTCACCTACCTGGAGGAACTCGCCTACGTGACGGTGGAGGCGGAGGGCAACCGCAAGCGCTACGCGCTCGCCGAGGCCGGCCGCGCGCATCTGGACGCGCAGCGCGAACGCGTCGAGCTGCTGTTCGCGAAGCTGGCGCATCTCGGCCGCAAGATGGAGTTCATGCGCCGCGCGATCGCCAGCCAGACGGGGCAGGCGGACCAGGGCGGCGGTGACGCCGCCGAGACCCCGGAAGGCGGCTGGCTGCCCGAGTTCGTCGAGGCGCGCATGACGCTGCGGCAGGCGCTGTTCCGCAAGAGCGCGGCCGCGCCGGACGAACAGCGCCGCATCGCCGCCATCCTGCGCCGCGCGGCGGCCGAGATCGACGGCACCCCGCCGCAAGCCTGAGCCGGCCCATCGCGCCGTCCCGCCTCCCCTCGGAGATCCGATCGATGCAGACCCCCACCGAACGCGCGGTCACGCGCGTGCGTCACCCCCTCAAGCGCCGCGTGCTGACAGTCCGGCGCATCACCCCTGTCACGCCTCATCTGCTGCGCGTCACGCTCGGCGGCGGCGACCTCGACGATTTCGTCAGCGCCTCGTTCGACGACCACGTCAAGGTATTCTTCCCGGCGCCCGGCGAAGCCGCGCCGGCACTGCCGGAACTCGGCCCGAACGGCCTGCTGCTGCCCGACGGCGCGCCGAAGCCGATCATGCGTGATTTCACGCCGCGCCGGTACGACCGCGCCGCGCGCGAGCTGGACCTCGAGTTCGTGCTGCACCACCCGGGGCCGGCCTCGCAGTGGGCCGCACGGGCCGAGGTCGGCCAGACGCTCGCGATCGGCGGCCCGCGCGGATCGTTCGTGGTCCCGACCGATTTCGACTGGCATCTGCTGATCGGCGACGACAGCGCGCTGCCGGCAATCGCACGGCGCCTCGCGGAACTGCCGGCCGGCACGCGCGCGGCGGTCGTGATCGAGGTCGCGGACGAAACGGCCAAGCTCGACTTCGACACGGCGGCCGACCTCGATGCGATCTGGCGCTATCGCAGCGACCCGGCCGCGGCCGCCGGCGACGGCGCGCAACTGGTCGCCGCGCTGCGCGACCTGCCGCTGCCGGCCGGCGACGGCTACGTCTGGGCCGCCGGCGAAGCCGCCGCGATGCGCGCGGTGCGCCGGCATCTGTGCGAAGCGCGCGGCGTCCACAAGTCACGCATCCGCGCGTCGGCATACTGGAAGCGCGGCGCGACCGGCGTCCACGAGTCGCTCGACGACTGACACCGGGCCGCAGGCCGCGCAGCGTCGCCACCTGCTCGGTAAGCTTGTGAACGGGCGGCGCACGGCATTTGCATCGCCGCCGCGTGTGGTATATATCTCACTGAACGGCCCGCCGGAGCGCGACCAAATCGCGGCCGGCGGGCCGTCGGCATCGGCCGCCTCGCCTCGCGCAGCACCACGAAGCCAGCCGGCCGCGAACGACAGTGCAGCAGCCACGCGGTGTCCGCCGACGCGGACCCATGCTCATCGCCACGGCGCACGACCATGACCTCCGATAACAACACGCACGCAGCACTGGCCCGATCGCTCAGGATCGTCGGCTACGGCGCGCTCGCGGCGCTGGCGATCGCGCTGTTCGTGGCGATGTGCGCGATCCTGCGCGACAGCGCGCTCGACCGCGAAGCGACACATCAAGCGCCGACCGACACCCTCGAACTGCACGGCAGCACCGGCGCCTCGCCGGACGCGGCGCCCGAGGCCCCCACCGCGCGCGCGCCGGGCTGACGGGCAGCACGCCGCGCCCCGCACGCCTGGCACTGAAGGCCGTTCCGCCGGCGGGCCGGGCAGGCGCACGCGTCACGCGCATGGCGCCGGCGGCCGGCATGCTCAGCGGCCGCGCGGGCTGCCCGTCGCGAAGGTGCGCAGCGCCTCGCCGGCCCGCTCGATGCGCGCCACCAGCGCGCCGCCGTAGCGCTGCGCGAGCAGCGCGGCGGCGCTGCCCGTCAGCGCGCCGCCCAGCATGTCGAGCGGCCAGTGAATCCCCGCATACACGCGCGCCCAGGCCACCAGCAGCGCATCGATCGCGGTGGCCGCACCGAGCGCGCGCGTGGTGCGCGCAAGCCAGAGCCGCGCCGCGACACTCCAGACGAAGGCCATGTGATGGCTCGGAAACGCGCTGTCGGGCGCATGCGCGATCAGCTGCGTGCCGATGCCGAGCGCAAACGGGCGCGGCGCATACCAGCAGAGCGACATGAGCTGCGCGAGCAGCAGCGCGATGCCGGCGCTCACGGCGGCCGCGATCGCCGCGCGCCGCATCGCGCGCGTGCCGGTGAGCCAGAGCGCGGCCAGCAGTAAAGGCACCACGCCCACCAGCCAGTCGGCGGCGAACACGGCCAGATGCGCGACCACCGGCTGCGGATCGCGGCCGGCGTTGAGCGCGGAGAACATCGCGAGATCGAGGTTTGGCATGGGACAGGAACCGGCCCGCGCGGCATCGCGGGGAAACCGCGTCACGCGCGATCACAAGGAAAACGTAATACTGCGCCGCGCTTGAAAGCCGGTCGAAACCGCATGCTGCGGCGCGGCACTTCGACGAAGGCGCAGCGTCAAAGTTCACTATGCCGCGCAATAATAAATTCATACGGCACGCAAATCCGATCCCGTATCCTCTCACCTTGGCTGCCGAACCCGCTCATCCTGGCCCGCGCAGCAGCGCGGCGGCGGCGCGGGACGTGCCGGCACCGGCTCGGCGATCGAGCCGATTGCCGGCGGCGATGCACGAACATCGGGGCGTCGCCGCTACAAATTAAGCAATAAACTTTTCCGCGTGCGGCGCCGCACAATCGATCTGCAAGCGAATACGATTACGACACCCGCCATCCGCAGCGATCCACTAGGAGTCCGCATGAACCCGAGTCAAGTCCGGTCCCAAGCGTTCGCAATGCCGCTCACGAATCCCGCCTTCCCGATGGGCCCGTACCGCTTCATCGATCGTGAGTTCCTGATCATCACCTATCGCACCGATCTGGATCGGCTGCGGGAAGTCGTCCCCGAGCCGCTGAAGGTCACGCAGCCGCTCGTCCACTACGAGTTCATCCGCATGCCCGATTCCACGGGCTTCGGCGATTACACCGAGAGCGGCCAGGTGATTCCGGTGGAGTTCGACGGCAAGCCGGGCGGCTACACGCTCGCGATGTACCTGAACGATCACCCGCCGATCGCGGGCGGCCGCGAATTGTGGGGATTCCCGAAGAAGCTCGCGCAGCCGACGCTGGAAACCCACATCGACACGCTGCTCGGCACGCTCGACTACGGTCCGGTGCGCGTCGCGACGGGCACCATGGGCTACAAGCACAAGGAACTCGATCTCGTCGAGCAGCAGCAGCGCCTGGCCGGCGCGAACTATCTGCTGAAGATCATTCCGCACGTGGACGGCAGCCCGCGCATCTGCGAGCTGGTGCGCTACTACCTGCAGGACATCCGCATGAAGGGCGCCTGGACCGGCCCGGCCTCGCTGCATCTGGCGCCGCACGCGCTCGCGCCGGTGGCCGACCTGCCGGTGCTGGAGATCGTCGAGGCGCGCCACATCGTCGCCGACCTCACGCTCGGGCTCGGCGAAGTGGTCTACGATTACCTCGCGCAGTAAGCCCCTGCGGCTCCGCTTCTTTCAACCCTCATCCAATCATCAGACGGGAACAACGATCATGAGCAATCTGAATGGCAAGACCGCGGTCGTGACGGGCGCCGCGAGCGGCATCGGCAAGGAAATCGCACTGCAACTGGCCAGGGCGGGCGCGGCCGTGGTGATCGCCGACCTGAACCAGGACGGCGCGAACGCGGTGGCCGGGCAGATCACGCAGGCGGGCGGCAAGGCGCTCGGCGTGGCGATGGACGTCACCAACGAGGACGCGGTGAACGCGGGCATCGACAAGGCCGCGCAGACCTTCGGCACGATCGACATCCTGGTGTCGAACGCCGGCATCCAGATCGTCAATCCGATCGAGAACTACTCGTTCGCCGATTGGAAGAAGATGCAGGCGATCCACGTGGACGGCGCGTTCCTGACCACCAAGGCCGCGCTCAAGCACATGTACAAGGACGACCGCGGCGGCGTGGTGATCTACATGGGCTCGGTGCATTCGCACGAGGCATCGCCGCTGAAGTCGGCCTACGTGACGGCCAAGCACGGCCTGCTCGGGCTCGCGCGCGTGCTGGCCAAGGAAGGCGCGAAGCACAACGTGCGCTCGCACGTGGTCTGCCCGGGCTTCGTGCGCACGCCGCTCGTCGACAAGCAGATCCCCGAGCAGGCCAAGGAGCTCGGCATCAGCGAGGAGGACGTCATCAAGAAGGTGATGCTCGGCAATACCGTGGACGGCGTGTTCACGACGGTGGAGGACGTGGCGCAGACGGTGCTGTTCCTGTCGGCGTTCCCGAGCGCGGCGTTCACGGGCCAGTCGTTCGTCGTCAGCCACGGCTGGTTCATGCAATGAAGCCGGGCGCCCGCACCGAGGGGCCGGCCGGCGAGCCCGACCCGCAGCCGCAGGCCGGCGCGCCGCTGGCGCACACGCTGCCCTACGAGACGGTCGCGCTCGTGCTGCAGGGCGGCGGCGCGCTCGGCGCCTATCAGGCCGGCGTGTTCGAAGGGCTGCACGAGGCCGGCATCCCGCTGAACTGGATCGCCGGCATCTCGATCGGCGCGCTCAACACCGCGCTGATCGCCGGCAATCCGCCCGAGCGGCAGCTCGAGCGGCTGCGCGAGTTCTGGAACCGGATCTGCCAGCCGGCGTTCTTCCCGGCCTTGCCGGCCGCGCTCGAGTTCGCGCTGTTCAACAGCGTCGATTCGGTGCGCCAGGCGTTCACGGCCTCGCAGGCGGCCAGCGCGATCCTGCAGGGGCAGCGCGGCTTCTTCGTGCCGCGCTTCCCGCCGCCGCTGCCCGGCGTGCGCGACGATCCCAGGCGCGTCAGCTACTACGACACCTCGGCGCTGCGCGCCACGCTGCTCGAGCTCTGCGATTTCGACCGCATCAACTCGGACGAGATCCGCGTGTCGGTGGGCGCGGTCAACGTCGCCACCGGCAACTTCATCTACTTCGACAACACCCGCATGACGCTGCGCCCCGAGCACTTCATGGCCTCGGGCGCGCTGCCGCCGGCGTTCCCGCCGGTGGAGATCGACGGCGAGTTCTACTGGGACGGCGGGGTGGTGTCGAACACGCCGTTGATGGAAGTGCTGCGCGCCTCGCCGCGACGCGACACGCTGGCGTTCCAGGTGGACCTCTGGAACGCGCGCGGGCCGCTGCCGGGCACGCTCGCCGACGTCACCGAGCGTATGAAGGACGTGCAGTATTCGAGCCGCACGCGTTTCGTCACCGACACGCTGCAGCGCGAACAGCGCTTTCGCAACGTGCTGCGCCGCGTGCTCGAACTGGTGCCGGAGGAGCTGCGCAACAGCGATCCGTGGGCACAGCAGGCGGCCGTGCTGTCGACCGGCAAGCGCTACAACGTGCAGCATCTGATCTACCATCAGAAGACGTACGAGCACGACTACAAGGACTACCAGTTCGGGTTGTCGACGATGCGCGACCACTGGTCCGCGGGGCTCACCGACATTCGCAGGACGCTGGCCGTGCCGGATGCGCTGGCGTTGCCCGAGAACGACGCCGGGTTCGTCACGCACGACATCTACCGTCCCCGCTGAGGCTCGCGCTCACGCGGCCGGCGCGGCCCGCGCCGGCCGCGTTGTCGTTTTCTTCCGCGCTTTCGTCATGCCGATCCTGCTCGCTCTTTTCATGTTGGCCGCGCTCGCATGGGGCGCGATCGTGGCGTTTCGCGACGCCGCCGCGCAGTTCGGCGTCGGCATCGCGACCGCCCTCGCCGCCGCGGCCGCGGCGCTGCTGGCCGCCGCGCTGGCCGCCTGGGCCCGGCGCCGCCGCGAGATCGCGCCGAACACCCGGGAAGGCGGCTGGACGCATGGCATGCGCCACGGCTCGGCCGCACTGAAACTGTCCTCGACGCAGGGGCTGCTCTGGCTGTCGCGCGACGGCCGCGACGTGCATCTCACGCTCAGCGAAGTCGGTGCCTGCGAGGCGCGATGCGTGGATCGGCACTGGTGCCTGGTGGTCGGCTTTCGCGACGCGTCGCGCGCGGCATGGACGCTGCCGATGCCGGACCGGCGCGCCGCCCGGCGCTGGGCGCGCGTGGTGACGCTGGGGCGGGCGGGCAGGCTGTGAGACGACGGGCGCCCGCTCGCGCATCCGCCAGAAGAAAACCCCTCGCTGCGGGCAGACGAGGGGCTCAAGGAGTAGTCGCGAGCGACGAGCGCCGAAGGCGCTCGTCCGCCTGCCGCGAGCCGGCCGCTCGCAGCGCCGCGCTTACTGCGCGCCGAGCTGCTTGATCAGCGCGTCGAGCTGGGCCAGTTCGGCTTCGTCCAGGTCGGTGAGCGGGGCGCGCACCGGGCCGGCGTCGTGGCCGACCAGCTTCGCGCCGGCCTTCACGATGCTGACCGCGTAGCCGGCGCGGCGGTTGCGGATCTTCAGGTACGGCAGGAAGAAGTCGTCGATCAGCTTGCCGACCGTGGCGTGGTCGTCGGCCGCGATCGCGCGGTAGAAGTCCATCGCCGTCTTCGGGATGAAGTTGAACACCGCCGAGGAGTACACCGGCACGCCCAGCGCCTTGTAGGCCGCGGCATAGACTTCCGCGGTGGGCAGGCCGCCGAGGTAGGCGAAGCGCTCGCCCAGGCGGCGGCGGATGGTGACCATCGCCTCGATCTCGCCCACGCCGTCCTTGAAGCCGATCAGGTTCGGGCAGCGCTCGGCCAGCCGCTCGAGCATGTCGGCGTTGAGCTTGGAGTTGGCGCGGTTGTAGATGATCACGCCGATGTCGGGCACGGCCTTGCAGACTTCCTCGGCGTGCGCGGCGATGCCTTCCTGCGAGGCTTCGGTCAGGTAGTGCGGCATCAGCAGGATGCCGTTGGCGCCCAGGCGCTGGGCTTCCTTGGCGTACTCGATGGCCACGCGCGTGGGGCCGCCGGCACCGGCCAGGATCGGCACCTTGCCCTTGCAGGTTGCGGTGGCGGTGCGCACCACGTTCGAGTAGTCCTCACGCGTGAGCGAGAAGAATTCGCCGGTGCCGCCGGCCACGAACAGGGCCGAGGCGCCGTAGGGGGCGAGCCATTCGAGGCGTTCGACGTAGGTGCCCGGGCGGAAGTTGCCCTCGGCGTCGAAGTCGGTGACGGGGAAGGACAGCAGCCCTTCCGAAATGATCTGCTTGAGTTCCTGAGGCGTGGTCATGGCGTTGCCGGATGCGGAGTCGGTTGGATGAGGGGCGGTTTCGACCGCTTGCGGAGTTCGAGGCGGCGGCGGCCGGCGCGCTGATCAGCGCACGAGGCACGGACGCTTGTTGTCGAACTTCCAGTTCGGGATCAGGTACTGCATGGCGATGCCGTCGTCGCGCGCGCCCAGGCCGTGCTGCTCGTACAGCGCATGGGCGCGCTCCAGCGCATCCATGTCGGGCTCGATGCCGAGGCCCGGCTTGGCGGGCACCTTCACCTTGCCGCCGACGATCTGCAGCGGGTTCTGCGTCAGGAACTGGCCGTCCTGCCAGATCCAGTGGGTGTCGATCGCGGTGATCCTGCCCGGCGCGGCCGCGGCCACGTGGGTGAACATCGCCAGCGAGACGTCGAAGTGATTGTTCGAGTGCGAGCCCCAGGTCAGGCCCCAGTCGTTGCACATCTGCGCGACGCGCACCGAGCCCTGCATGGTCCAGAAGTGCGGATCGGCAAGCGGAATGTCCACCGATTGCAGCTGGATCGCGTGGCCCATCTGGCGCCAGTCGGTGGCGATCATGTTGGTGGCCGTCGGCAGGCCGGTGGCGCGGCGGAACTCGGCCATCACCTCGCGGCCCGAATAGCCGTTCTCGGCACCGCACGGGTCTTCCGCGTAGGCGAGCACGCCATGCATGTCGCGGCACAGGCGCACCGCCTCGGCCAGCGACCAGGCACCGTTCGGGTCGAGCGTCACGCGCGCGTTCGGGAACCGCTCGGCCAGCGCACGGGCCGCCTCGATCTCCGCGTCGCCGGCCAGCACGCCGCCCTTGAGCTTGAAGTCGTTGAAGCCGTAGCGCGCCTGCGCGGCCTCGGCCAGCCGCACCACCGCCTCCGGCGTCATCGCCTCCTCGGTGCGCAGCCGCTCCCAGTCGTCGCGGCCATCGGCACCGCTCGCGTAGGGCAGGTCGGTCCGGTTGCGGTCGCCGATGTAGAACAGGTAGCCGAGCATCTCCACCTCGTCGCGTTGCTGGCCTTCGCCGAGCAGCGCCGCGACCGGCACGTTCAGGTGCTGGCCGAGCAGGTCCAGCAGCGCCGCCTCGAGCGCGGTGACGGCATGGATCGTGGTGCGCAGGTCGAAGGTCTGCAGGCCGCGGCCGCCGGCGTCGCGATCGGCGAACTGCGAGCGCACGCGGTTCAGCACCGCCTGCAGGTTGCCGATCGACTGGCCCACCACGATCTCGCGCGCGTCGTCGATGGTCTTGCGAATCGCCTCGCCGCCCGGCACTTCGCCGATGCCGGTGTGGCCGCTGCTGTCGCGCAGGATCACGATGTTGCGCGTGAAGAACGGGCCATGCGCGCCGCTCAGGTTCATCAGCATGCTGTCGCGGCCGGCCACCGGCACGACGCGCAGCTCGTTCACGACGGGGGTGGCGTTCGCCTGGACGGAGTTCGAGGTCATGTGCATTACCTGGAAAAGGCGCTGCGATCAGCGCCGGGGTGAAGGAAAACGGCAGCGCCACGCGGGCGCCGCCCGGCCGGGGCGGGCGTTCCACGCGGCCGGCCCGACGGCGCGCCGGCTTTCCGGCGCCGTGCGCGGCCGGATCAAGCTCGCGCACCCGCTGACGGATTCGGGCTGCCCTCGTTGTGATACGTTGTCTGATGACATTGTAGTCTGATGACCGGAGCCTCGGTTAGCCGCGTTAACCCTGTAACAGTGTCACCCTTTCCCATCGGTCATCCCAAGCCGTGATCGCGGCGCGCGGGCGGCGCGTCATGTCAAATACTAGGACGTCTGACAACAAGGACGCATCGGCGAATCCGCCCAGCTTGGCATTCCCGCGCGCCGTCTGTCGTCAGATAAGCCGGTGCAAAGGCTCGCCGCCGCGCGACAGACCGGCAACGCCCGGTATTTCTCCGTGATTTCCCGATATTTCGCCCGCAAACGCGCGCGAATGTCGTCATTCGAAACGTTTGCGGCTATGATGCCGCGTGCCGGGACATCGGATGACATCGCCGAGCCTCCCGCCGCCCAGCCCTCCGATTCCGCCCACCACCACCATCCATGAGCAGCCTGTCCGAGAAGGTCGTCGCGTCCCTGTCCGAAGAAATCCGCCGCGGCACGCTGCGCCCCGGCGACCGGCTGCCCACCGAGGTCGCGATGATGAAGCAGCTGTCGGTCAGCCGCTCGGTGATCCGCGAGGCGATCTCGCGCCTGCAGGCCGCGCGCATCGTCGAGACGCGGCATGGCGTGGGCACCTTCGTGCTCGCGCCGCGCAACGATGCGACGATGCAGTTGCCCACCGCCGACCTGTCGAACATGCTCGACGCGATGGCGGTGCTCGAATTCCGCATGGACGTGGAGGCCGCGTCGGCGGCGCTGGCCGCGAAACGGCGCACCGAGTCGAACCTGCGGCAGATGCAGGCCGCGCTCGAGCGCTTCGAGGCCGAACTCGGGCGTGGCAGCACCGATACGCTCGCGCACGACATCGAATTCCATCAGCAGATCGCCCAGGCGAGCGGCAACCGCTATTTCGTCGACGTGCTGAGCCAGCTCGGCCATTCGGCCAGCCCGCGCACCCGGCTCGGCAGCGCCGAGCTGGCCGAACTCGACCAGATCGACCGGCTGCGCCACGTGCTCGACGAGCACCGCTGGATCTATCGCGCGATCGAACGCCAGGACTCGGACGACGCGCGCGCGGCCATGCGCGTGCATCTCTCGAAGAGCCGCGAACGCCTGCAGCAGGCGCACGACACGAGCCATCCGCCCGCCTGAGCAAGCGCGGCCGCGAACCGGGGCAGCCGGGCAGCCGCCCCTCGCCGCCGCGCCCAGCCGTGCGTTTCACGCGCGGGCGGGTCTCCCGAAAACACTCACCTATCGCGCATCGATGCCCATTTGGGTGCATGCGCAACGGTGAGCCGACTCACCGGATGCACGGCACGCATGCTTGGCGCACGCTCCGGCCAGGACCCGCAATCGCCCACCGGACGGGCTTCCCCGGGATTTCGCGTAATGCGTCGCGGGCCAGCCGCGCACCCAGGGGTGAGTTCGCCGTCATGGCGCGGCGCACGTCACGCGGGCGTGTCGCGCAAGCTCCCGAAAACCTTCACCTTTGCGGACCGCGCCCGCCCAAGGCCGCCGCTCACTTGGTGGCGCCGGGCCACTGCGCGAACGCCTGCGCGAGGAAATCGACGCAGACGCGCACCTTCGCCGAGGCGGCGAGCCGCGCCGGATAGACGGCCCAGACGTTGGCGGGCTGCATGACGTCAGGCAGCACCCGCTTGAGCGCGCCGCTCGCGAGCAGCGGCCCCGCCTCCCAGATCGAGCGCAGCACGATCCCGCGCCCGGCCAGCGCCCATTGCACGGCCACCTCGCCGTGGTTCGTCGAGAGCGCGCCGCCCACCTTCACCGAAGTCGTCTCACCGCGCTGCGTGAGCCGCCAGACGCCGAACGGGTGATCGCGCTCCTTGATCGCGAGGCACTGGTGCGCGGCGAGGTCCGCGATCTGGCGCGGCGTGCCATGCGCCGCGAGATAGTCGGGCGAGGCACACAGCACGCGATGGTTCGCCGCGAGCCGCCGGGCAATCAGGTGCTCGGCGATCTCGTCGCCGATCCGCACGTCGAGATCGAAGCCCTCGCCGGCCACGTCGACCAGCCGGTCGAACAGATCGAGCCGCACGTCGATCTGCGCATAGCGCGCATTGAAGTCGAGCAGCGCCGGCGCGAGCACGTGGCGCCCGAAGCCGAAGCTGCTCGAGATCCGCAGCGTGCCGCGCGGCACCGTGCGCGTGGTCGAGACGTCCTCGACCAGATGATCGACGTCGTCGAGGATCTTCTCGGCCCACGCCACCACGCGCTCGCCGGAATCGGTCACGGCCACGCGGCGCGTCGAGCGATGCAGCAGCCGCGCGCCGAGCTGGGCCTCCAGCAGCGCCACGCGCTTGCTGACGTAGGCGGGCGAGACGCCGAGCCGCTCGGCCGCCGCGCTGAAGCTCGTCAGGCGCACCACCACGCTGAACACGCGCAGATCGTCCAGATTCGGGGCTTTATTCACGATTCGTGGAAAGTCGTTTAACCGGATGCCAATTCTAATCCTGTACGGAATCAATACACTAGGCGAATGCGGTGCGTGCCGGGGTCTGTCGGCGCGCACCTTGGATCACGACGACGAGGAGGCTCGGGCGATGAGCGAGAAGATCTACAGGATTGCGGTGATTCCCGGCGACGGCATCGGCCGCGAGGTGATGCCGGAAGGCATGCGGGTGCTCGATGCGGTCACGCGGCGCTTCGGCATCCGCTTCGAGGCGACGCCGATCGACTGGGCCAGCTGCGATTACTACGCGCAGCACGGCCAGATGATGCCGGAGGATTGGAAAACGCAGCTTTCGGGAATGGACGCATTGCTGTTCGGGGCGGTCGGCTGGCCCGACACGGTGCCCGATCACATCTCGCTGTGGGGCTCGCTGCTGAAGTTCCGCCGCGAGTTCGACCAGTATGTGAACCTGCGGCCGGCGCGGCTGTTCGAGGGCGTGCCGAGCCCGCTCGCGAACCGCAAGGCCGGCGACATCGATTTCATGATCGTGCGCGAGAACACCGAGGGCGAATATTCATCGGTGGGCGGCGCAATGTTCGAGGGCACCGAGCGCGAGTTCGTGGTGCAGCAGGCGGTGTTCACGCGCACCGGCACCGAGCGCGTGATGAAGTTCGCGTTCGAGCTCGCGCAGCGCCGCGCGAAGCAGCTGACCGTCGCGACCAAGAGCAACGGCATCGCGATCAGCATGCCGTGGTGGGACGCGCGCGCGGCGGAAATGGCGGCCCGCTATCCCGAGGTGAAGTGGGACAAGCAGCACATCGACATCCTGTGCGCGCGCTTCGTGCTGAACCCGGACCGCTTCGACGTGGTGGTGGCCTCGAACCTGTTCGGCGACATCCTCTCCGATCTCGGGCCGGCCTGCACCGGCACCATCGGCATCGCGCCGTCGGCGAACCTGAACCCGGACCGGCGGTTCCCGTCGCTGTTCGAGCCCGTGCATGGCTCGGCGCCCGACATCGCGGGGCGCCACATCGCGAACCCGATCGCGATGATCTGGTCGGCCGCGATGATGGTCGACTTCCTCGGCCACGGCGGCGGCGTCGAACGCGAGGCGCACGACGCGATCCTCGCCGCGATCGAACATGTGTTGAAGCACGGCCCGCGCACGGGCGACCTGGGCGGCCAGGCCGGCACGCAGGAAGTGGGCGAGGCAGTGGTCGCGCAGCTGCTCGGCTGAGCGGACGCGTAGGGCGCGCTGCCGAAACACGAACGGTGCGGCCGCGGCGGGCGCCGGCCGCACCGTTTGCCGGCTCCCGAAAAGACTCACCTCAGCGCGCGTTCGGCTCCCGTATCGGCTCACCCTCGGGCCGCGCGGCCGAGCCGCGAGCGGCATGCCGCGCCGCGGGCCTTACAGCCCGAGGGCCGACAGGCCGGGGTGGTCGTCGGGACGGCGGCCGAGCGGCCACTTGAACAGCCGATCCTGCTCGCGGATCGGCAGGTCGTTGATGCTCGCGTGGCGGTGCGCCATCAGGCCGTTCTCGTCGAACTCCCAGTTCTCGTTGCCATACGAGCGGAACCAGTTGCCGGCGTCGTCGTGCCATTCATAGGCGAAGCGCACGGCGATGCGGTTGCCGTCGAACGCCCACAGCTCCTTGATCAGGCGATAGTCCAACTCGCGCGCCCACTTGCGCGTGAGCAGGCCGACGATCGCCTCGCGGCCGGTCACGAACTCGGCACGGTTGCGCCACTTGCTGTCGCGCGTGTAGGCGAGCGACACGCGCTGCGGATCGCGGGTGTTCCAGCCGTCTTCGGCGGCACGCACCTTCTGGATGGCGGTGTCGCGCGAAAACGGCGGCACCGGCGGGCGGACTTCACTGATTTCGGTCATCGTATTCTCCAGGCTTCATCAGGATCGCAAAACATTTCCGCGCGGCGCCGCCATCATGCGGCGCGCGCCTCGAACGCGGCCAGCAGCGCCTCGCCGGCCTCGCGCGCATCGCGAGCGGCCGAGGGGTCGCCGCTCACGAGGGCCACCGCGATCGCGCCGTCCATCAGCACCAGCCACTGGCGCGCGAGCCGCGCGGCGTCGGGCTGCGACGCGCCGCAGGCCTGCGCGAACGCCTCGCTCTGCGCGCGCGCGAAGTCGAGCAGCCGCGCCTTGTGATAGCGCGCCACGCCGCGAATCGGATCGCCCGCATCGCCGATCTCGCCGGCCGCGTTGATGAACGCGCAGCCATGGAAGCCGGGCTGCTCGAACCAACCATGCAGCACGTCGAACATCGCCAGCAGGCGGGCACGCGGCGTGCGCCCGCGCTCGAGCGTGCCGTCGACGAACCAGGCCATCCAGCGTTCGTCGCGCCGCGCGAGCGCGGCGGCCACCAGCGCTTCCTTCGATTCGAAATGCGTGTAGAAGCTCTTGCGCGCAGCGCCCGAGCGCTTGACGATCGCATCGACGCCGGTCGCGTGGATGCCGCCCGCGTAGAAGAGCGCCTCGGCCGCCTCGAGCAGCCGCTCGCGCGCGCCGCCGGCCTGCGGGTCGGGCGCCTCGCCGGCGCGCGGCGGGGATTGGGTCGGATGGTTCATGCCGCACAAGGTAGAACGATCGTTCTCCCTTGTCAAGGGTGCGTCGGCGAAACCCGCCGAATCTTGCCGCTGACGGCCCGGCGCGCCCGGCCCGGATGCGCTATCGTGCGCGGACCGGGACAGGAGAGACGGACATGATCAGACAGTTGCGCACGCGTTGGCGCGTGCTGGCGGGCGGCTTCGGCTTGGCGCTCGTGGCCGGCTGCACGCCGGTGGCGGTACTGACGCACCACGTGAGCACGGCCACCGACGCCGTGCCGGCCGGCCGCTACACGCTGGACCCGCATCACTGGAGCGTCGGCTTCGACGTCTCGCACCTGGGCTATTCGCGCTTCACGATGCGCTTCGACCGCGCCAGCGCCGTGCTCGACTGGCGCGCGGGCGGGCCGGCCGTGAGCCGCGTCAGCGCGACGATCGAGGCGGCCAGCATCGACACCAACGTGCCCGTGCTCGACAGGATGATCGCGGGCGGCGACGCGCTCGACGCCTCGCACTACCCGTCGATCCGCTTCGACAGCACCGGCTGGACGCCGACCGGCGAGCACACCGGCAAGCTGACCGGCGATCTGACGATTCGCGGCACGACGCGGCCGGTCACGCTGGCCGTCACGTTCAACGGCTACGGCCGCAATCCGCTGACGAAGCAGCCGACCGTCGGCTTCTCGGCGCACGGCACGTTCAGCCGCTCCGCGTTCGGCATTCCCACCTGGTATCCGGCCGTCGGCGACGAGGTGCGCGTGCGGATCGAGGCCGAGTTCGAGATGGCGCCGCCGGGCTCGGCCGAAGGCGCCGAAAGCCCCGCCCGATAAGGCCGGCGGAACCCTCGCGCGCGGTGCCGGGCGGCCTGCGCGGGGCGGTGTTTACGAGACTTTTTCTTGATCGGCGCGACCGCGCGTTCCTACACTTCGGGCAACCGAATCAGGTTCAGGGAACACCATGTCGACGCCGCGTCTCGCCTCCGCCCCGATCACCGCCTACCTGCCGCGGCAGCACGATCGCATCGTGCTGCGGCGCTTCGATCCGGCAAGCGATGCCTACGACACGCTGACCGAGCTGTTGCACCGCGCGTTCGCGCGGCTCGGCGCGCTGGGGCTCAACTGCCCCTGCGTCGACCAGCCGGCCGCCGCCACGCGCCAGCGCGCGCTGGCCGGCACCTGCTTCGTGGCGACCTGCCACGGCCATCTGGTCGCCACCATGACGCTGCACGAGCGCGACGGCACCGCCTCGAACGACCTTTATCGCTGCCGCGACGTCGCGAGCCTGCGGCAGTTCGGCGTCGATCCGATCTGGCAGGGGCGCGGCGTGGGCCGCGCGCTGGTGGCCTACGCGCTGCGCTGGGCCGCCTCGCGCGGCTATGCGCGGCTCGCGCTCGACACGCCGCAGCCGGCCGCCCATCTGCTCGCGTTCTACCAGGGACTCGGCTTCGAGATCACCGACGTGGTGCGCTTCGCCGGGCGCGGCTACGACAGCGCGATCCTGTGCCGGCCGACCCATGGTCCCATCGCGCTGGCCGCATCGGCGCCGCGCCTCGTCACGCTGGCCTCGTGCGGGCGCCGGCGATAAAGGCCGCGACGGCGGCAGCGCGCCGGCTCGGCGCCTCGATGAAAAATGCCGGCGGCAGGGCTCAGGCGGCGGCCGGCACGGTGCTCCAGTCGAGGATCACCTTGCCGCTCTCGCCCGAGAGCATCGACGCGAACGCCTGCTGGTAGTCGGCCACCGCGTAGCGGTGGGTGAGGATCGGCGAGAGGTCGAGGCCGCTTTGCAGCATCGCCACCATCTTGTACCAGGTCTCGAACATCTCGCGGCCGTAAATGCCCTTGATCTCGAGCCCCTTGAAGATCACCTGGTTCCAGTCGATCGCGGTCTGCGCGGGCGGAATGCCGAGCAGCGCCACTTTGCCGCCGTGGTTCATCGCATCGAGCAGGCTCGTAAACGCGCTCGGCACGCCCGACATCTCCAGGCCCACGTCGAAGCCTTCCGTCATGTGCAGCGCGTGCATCACCTCGCGCAGCGACTCGCGCGAGACGTTCACGGCGCGGGTGGCGCCCATCTTGCGCGCGAGTTCGAGCCGGTAGTCGTTGACGTCGGTGATCACCACGTTGCGCGCGCCCACGTGCCGCGCGATCGCCACGGCCATGATGCCGATCGGCCCGGCGCCCGTGATCAGCACGTCCTCGCCGACCAGGTTGAACGACAGCGCGGTGTGCGTGGCATTGCCGAACGGATCGAAGATCGCGGCCAGATCGTCGGAGATCTCGGGCGGGATCTTGAACGCGTTGAAGGCCGGAATCGCCAGGTATTCGGCGAACGCGCCCTCGCGGTTCACGCCCACCCCCACCGTGTTGCGGCACAGGTGCCGCCGCCCGGCGCGGCAGTTGCGGCAGAAGCCGCAGGTGATGTGGCCTTCGCCCGACACGCGATCGCCGATCGCGAAGCCGCGCACCTCCTGCCCCATCTCGACGATCTCGCCGACGTATTCGTGGCCGACGTGCATCGGCACCGGGATCGTCTTCTGCGCCCAGTCGTCCCACTTCCAGATGTGGATGTCGGTGCCGCAGATCGCCGTGCGGCGGATCCGGATCAGCACGTCGTTGTGGCCGACCTCGGGCATCTTCACGTCGGTCAGCGTGAGGCCGGGGCCTCGTTCGAGCTTTGCCAGCGCCTTCATCGTGCCTTCTCCTCAGATCACGCCGAGCGACTTGCCCACGCGCACGAAGGCGTCCACGGCCCGGTCGATCTGCTCGGGCGTGTGCGCCGCGCTCATCTGCGTGCGGATCCGCGCGCGCCCGCGCGGCACCACCGGGAACGAGAAGCCGATCACGTAGACGCCCTCGGCCAGCAGCGCGTCGGCCATGCGCGTGGCCACCTGCGCGTCGCCGAGCATCACCGGGATGATCGGATGCTCGCCCGGCACCAGCGTGAAGCCGGCCGCGCTCATCTTCGCGCGAAACCGCGCGCCGTTCTCGCGCACCTGCGCGCGCAGCCGCGCGCCCTCGTCGCTCGCGAGCAGTTCGAGCACGGCGAGCGAGGCTTCGGCGATGCTCGGCGCGAGCGTGTTCGAGAACAGGTACGGGCGCGAACGCTGGCGCAGCAGCTCGACGATCTCCCTGCGCGCGGCCACATAGCCGCCCGAGGCGCCGCCGAGCGCCTTGCCGAGCGTGCCGGTGACGATGTCGACGCGGTCGGCCACGCCGCAATACTCGGGCGTGCCGCGGCCGTGCTCGCCGATGAAGCCGACCGCGTGCGAATCGTCGACCATCACCAGCGCGCCGTAGCGCTCGGCCAGCTCGCAGATGCCCTTCAGGTCGGCGATGATGCCGTCCATCGAGAACACGCCGTCGGTGGCCACCAGCTTGAAGCGCGCGCCGGCCGCGTCGGCCTCCTGCAGCTTCGCCTCCAGGTCCCGCAGGTCGTTGTTCTTGTAACGAAACCGTTTGGCTTTCGACAGCCGCACGCCGTCGATGATGCTGGCGTGGTTCAGCTCGTCGCTGATGATCGCGTCCTCCTCGCCGAGCAGCGTCTCGAACAGGCCGCCGTTCGCGTCGAAGCAGCTCGAATAGAGGATCGTGTCGTCGGTGCCGAGGAATGCCGAGATCGCCGCCTCGAGCCGCTTGTGGACCGTCTGCGTGCCGCAGATGAAGCGCACCGACGCCATGCCGAAGCCGTCGCGCTCGAGGCCCGCGCGCGCGGCCGCGACGAGCCGCGCGTCGTTGGCGAGGCCGAGGTAGTTGTTGGCGCAGAAATTGAGCACGCCGGCGCCGTCGGCCAGCGTCACGGCCGCCGCCTGCGGGCTGGCGATCTCGCGCTCGGTCTTGTAGAAACCGTCGGCGCGGATCTGGTCGAGGGTCCCGCGCACGTGGGCGAGGAAGGCATCACGCATCTGTTCGCTCCTGGGAGGGCAATCGGCGCGCGGTGCCCTCGCTCGTGGCGGCCGCCGCACGGCCTGCTACTGTTATAGTCGCCCGTCGGGTTTAACGTATTTTTCCTGTATTTCGAACACAAGTTCGAGATATCGAACGACTCTAAGCGAACGGACCATAAATGGCAAGCTCTTCCGCCACGCGCCGCGGCGCGCCCGCGCCGGTCACGGATGCCGCCACGCCGCCGCGCGTGGGCGAGACGATCCAGCGGCTGCGCAACGAGCGCAAGCTGACGCTCGACGACCTGTCGCGCGCGGCCGGCGTCTCGAAATCGATGCTCTCCGAGATCGAGCGCGACAAGGCCAATCCGACCATCGCGGTGGCGTGGCGGCTGACCAACGCGCTCGGCATCAGCCTCGACGAGCTGTTCGCGCCGCCGAAATCGCCCGAGACGATCCGCGTGGACGGTCTGCACGACATCCCGACGCTGGCCGGCCACGACGGACAGTACCAGCTGCGCGTGTGGGGCCCGATCGAGCTGGCCGGCCGCTTCGAGTGGTATGAGCTGACGCTGCCGGCCGGCGGGGCGCTGGTCTCGAACGCGCACGAGCCGGGCACGCGCGAGCATCTGACGGTGCTGGCCGGCGCTGTCGAGATCGAGGCCGGCGCCGTCTCGCGCCGCCTCAAGACCGGCGAGACCGCGCGCTATGCGGCCGATGCGCCGCACGCGATCCGCAACGCCGGGCGCGGCGAGGCGAAGGCGCTGCTGGTCGTGATCCACCGCTGATCCGTCGCCGATTCCGCGCCGGGCGCCGAGATTCCGCGCCAGTCCTGTCGAATCCGCCAGTTGCGCAATCCACTGTATATTTGTACAGTACAAGCCTCACGAGGAGCCCGCTATGACCGAACAGGACCTGGCCGCGCTCAGCTTCAAGGCTGCGGCGCAAGACATGGAGAAAATCGTCCGCCATATCGCCACGCGCTATATCCGTCAGCAGGTGCCGCTGACCTGGCGCCTGCTGCAGGCGATCGAGGCCGAGGCGCTGGCCGACCTCGGCTTCGCGGCACGGCACGATCCGTTCGTCCGCCGCCTGTTCGAGCGGCCGGAGGATTTCCACTTTCCCGAAACCGACGATCCGATCGACGTCGCGCAGTCGAATGCGCTGCCGGCCGTGCTCTCGTATGCCGTGTCGGCCTTCGAGGCCGCCTCGCGGCAGCCCGCGCTCGGGCCGGCGCAGCCCGTCGCCAGCAAGCGGCCGCGGCGCGTGCGGATCTGGGGCGGCTGACGCCGGGCGAATGCCGGCCAGGCGGCCGGGGGCTCAGGCCGGCCGTCGGACGCGCCAAGGCCATCGCCTGGCCAGGGCCGGCTGCATGCCCTACGCTCAAACAAGCAACTAACGGATTAATTGACATGTCCCTCCCAAGCGCCGGCGCCCCCGGAACGCCAGAGGCCGCCGAACCCGACCTGTTCGACGGCACCGAGGCCGACTGGGTTGCCCAACCGAACGCGTCGTTCGACGCGTGGCTCGCCACCCAGGCGTTTCGCCGTTCGTCGGCCGACGTCTATCGCGCCCAATGGGGCGCGTTCCTGGCCTGGCTCGCCGAACGGCAGCAGACGCTCGCAACCGTCGACACCCAGTCGATCGCGAATTTCGTCGGCGAGCTGCCGATCCGGAAAACGCAGCGCGTGCGCTATCTGCGGCTGATCGAGCGCGTCCTCGATCACGTCCGCCGCAACGAGTTCGGCTCGACCAATCCGGCGCGCTTCATTGCTCAGGATGGCGAAGCAAGCTGGCGCCGCGCGCGTGACAACGAGCCCACCAGCTTTCTCTCGCCGTCCGAGCGCGCGGCCCTGCTCGCCTACCTGTTCTCACCCTTGCCGTCGGTCGGCGCATCGCAATGGAAAGAGCGCCGCGATCGGGCGCTGGTAGCCGCCTTCCTCGGCGGCGGATTGAAGACGGGCGAAGCGCGAGTGCTTACCATTAGTTGCGTGAAACCGGGCGAGCCCGCCGTGCGGATTCCGTCCAACCATCCCGACTTCGAACGCGAAACGCATCTGGCCTCGTTCGCGATCGCCTTGTTCGACGCGTGGCTGGCCGAGCGGCGCCGCTGCGAGATTCCCGGCGATCTGGTATTCCCGTCCTCGCTCGCGGGCCGGCCGATGCACAAGGCGACCATGCTACGCGCGGTCGATGCGATCATCGAAGCGGCCGATATCACCGCGTCTCGCGTCGAGCGCGCGAGCCCGCAGACCCTGCGCAACACGTTTGCTGCGGAATTGTTCGAGAACGGCGTCGCGCCCGAGCGCGTCGGCCACTGGCTCGGCTTCATGCAGGCCGTATCCGCGAACCGCCTGCATCGCGCGTGGCGAAGCTGGCGCGACAACCTGGAAAAAGCCGCCGCCAGCCACGGCGAAACGGCGGCGTCATCGGCCCCGCAGCCCGGCCTGGTCTGAGCGCGTGAGTTTTTCGCTCCCGCAGGTCCTCACCTTTTCCCTCCCGTTTCCCCTCACCTTTCGCGCAACCCGCCACGGCGCCGGTCAGCCGGCGCCGCCGGCTCGGCCGAACTGTGCGACGGCTTCGAGCCGCGAGGCACAGGCCCCGGACGCATGCTCGCATTCGGGGCACTGCAGTTCGTAGCCATCGGCCGTATGCGATAGCTCCGGCTCGCCCTCGTCGCATTTCGGACAGCGCGCCGGCAGCACGACGTGGGCATCGAGCGCGGTGCCGATCGCCTCGAACGCCGACGCATCGAGCTGGCCCGCGTTCGCGAGCCGCTGCAGCAGCGCGGCCATTTCCGGTGGAATGCCCTGTGCCGCGCGCAGCGTCTCGATCTCGCGGCTTGCCGCGGCCAATTCGTCACCCTGGCTGCGCAATTGCTCGTCGAGCCGGTCAGCGCGCGCCTTCGCCGCGCTGAGCTGCTGCAGGAACTCGAACTCCTTGCGGTTCACGTCGCGAAGGCCCGCTTGGTAGGTGCCGGCCATGCTTCTCAGCGAATCGAGCTCGACCAGCATCGGCTTGACGCGACGCTCGGCCTCGGCGATCGCATCCTTGATCTGCTGTGCATAGTGCTCGGTGTTCTGGCGTGCCTCCAGGTGCAGCGCGTCGATCCGCTCGCGCAACGAGGTGTTTTGCTGCTGCTCGGCCTCGAGCCGCCGCGTCAACAGTTCGTTTTCGCTCTCGAGCCGCCGCGTCAGGGCCTGCAGCGATTCGTGGTGCGCGCTGCCCTGCATCGAGGCGGTCGCCAGCTGGATTTCGGCTTCGGTGAGTTTCGCCTGCAGTTGTTCCGCACGGTTCTCGCTGCGGGCGAGCGCGGCTTCGAGCGTCTCTTGCCGGATGCCGGCATCGCGGACCTGCTGCACGGCGGCCGCCACCTGCTCGTCGGCCAGTTGCCGCTCGGCGTCGAGCGCGGCCCGCGCCTCCTTCAGTGCCTCCTCATAGAGCGCGCCGAGCATCTCGCCCGCCTTCTCCTCGAGCGCCTTGGGCAGATGGCCGCCGTCGAGCTTGACCTTCGAGGCAGAGCGAATGCGCTCCCAGAAGAAGTCGATGTCCTTCGGGATGTCGCCGGCGCTGCCGGTCTGGGTCAACTCGCGAACATTGGCGGCCGACGGCCGGATGCCGAGATCGAAGAACAGGCGTTTGCAGGCGTGCAGCGAGAGATCCTGCCGACGCGCGCCGGTGGCGCGCATCGCGTCCAGTTCATCGCGAATGGTTTGGCGAAGCTTGTCGTCGAGTGTCATGAGGCGATTGGCATAAGCGCGGAACGTACCAATCATAACGAAATACGTATCACGCGATACATATTTATCGAGTGTGCCGGGAAATGCCTGCTGACCTCGCCCAGCAGGGGGTCATCGTCCCCGGTAGCGCGTCGGTTTGCGGAATTCCGTGAAACAAAACGAACTATCCGTGCTAAGCCTTTGATTTTGTTTGTGAAGCCTTAGGCCTTCAAAAATTTAGGGATGTTTCACAGGCAGGGGGGTGAGAGAGGCGATGTTTCAGGAAACTCGCGGGGCGCCTGTAGAGAGTAATAAAAGTAAACACCCTTGAACCCTTGTTAAAAACGTTAACGCCACCGCACAGCCTTGCTGGACAAGGGATTGCGGCCGGCAAGGTGAAGCTTTGCGGGAACCATGGTGACCTTTTGCGGGACGCGAAGTGAAGGGGTTCGGGGGGCAGCGTGAGCCGTTGCGGGAAAGATCGTGAGCGGATTCAGGATCACAGTCTTGCGCAGTCGGCGCGAAAGGTGAAGTTTTTCGGGAGTGCGGCGCCGGCTGCCCCCGCATGGTGCCTGAATCGTCCCGCCCGGTGGCGTTTGTCGAGAGGTGAGGATTTGCGGGATCGTCCTTGGCGGCTGTTTTGAAGCCGAATTTGCCTAAGGATTGGGCATAGGTGAGTATTCTCGGGACTCGGGGCGGGGCTGACGTGAGCCTTTACGGGAAAAAATACCGTTTTTCCCCGCGTCACGGCCTCTGTCAGCTCTAAGGTGAGGCTTTTCGGGAGCCGTTGCCTGCAAATTCAGCGCCAGGCCGGCGATCGGTGAGGATTTCCGGGATTGGCGAAAACACGTCCGAAAACGCCCAAAGGTGAGGTTTTTCAGGAGCGCCGCACAGCCCAAAAAATGCAAAAGGTGAGGCTTTTCGGGAGCAGTGGGCGTCCACTTACCCGCAAACCCCCGCCGGGAACGGATGCCAGGGTGCGTTTTTTCGGGCAGATTTCATCACAGGTGAGAATTTTCAGGACCGGCGCGGCGGGGTTCGCGTTTCAGCGGTTCGCCAAGGGTGAGCAGTTACGGGATCTCGGTCTGCTTGTCGAGCGATCGCGGGAATGTCGCTAAGCTCATGAAATCATTGCGTTTTAATTTGCTTCCGGTGCTAAGGTGAGCGTTTTCGGGAGGCTGAGAAACGCAATCGGCCTCCTGCCAGGAAAGTCAAAGGTGAGATTTTTCGGGATGCCTCGGGCCGTGAGGCCCCGTATGTCGGTGCTTTTCGTTCACATGGCCGTTTCACCCGTTTCGCTCAAAGGTGAGGTTTTTCAGGAGGCGAGGCGCGGTTCAGGGAAAATGCCGACGCGCCGCCCTGCCTCCTGCTGTGGACAACTGCATTTGTCGCGTGTAATGGCAGGCCCACCGGGCTTGTCGGATAAGAGGCGGCTGTGGATATCTTTGTGGACGGCGTCCGCGTTGACGAGGCCGCAGCGCGGCAATCGAGGCTGCCCTTCGTCGATGCCGGCAAGGCGCGCGGCGCGGCGTGCCCACTTGATGGGGATCGGCGACCCGACGCGCTGCGTGCCGGCTTGGGTGAGGATGCCGCGGCGCAAACCCGCACCTGGGCGTTTTCAGGCGGCGGACGGGCCTCGGGCGGTATGTCGGCTTGCCGGGGCCGCAGCGGGGCATCTGGCGGCCGCCAGGGCGCCAGGCGACGCGAGGCGTTCCTGAGCAGGCGATGCGCGACCGAGGCGGTGTAACGCAGCGCGGGCGGCCCGAGTCCGAGGTGGTGAGGCACGCGCCCTGACCGATCGAACCGCGGGCGCGCGCGGCTATCTCGGAGCCGCATGGCGGGCTCGAGGCGAGTGCGCCACCGTCGTGGTCCGGGCGGCGCCGAGCGGGCCGCAGGGCGGTGTGTCTGGGTGCGAGCCGGGCGCGTTTGCGTCGCACCGGCCGCGTCGCGGGTGCGGCCGTGGAGCCCGGGGCCGCTGGGCTGAGCTGCTGCGGGCCCGCGCGCCGGCGCGGCGGACGGAGCAGGCGCCGGGAGCCGCCGGCGCGCGTCGATCACGGCCGCTCCGCGTCGGCCGGCGGTGCGGCGGCGCCTCTCCGATCGGACCGCCAGATTGGCGGCGCGCAGCCTAGGGTGATGCCGGTGTCGCCGGTGTCGCCGGATCGCGACAAAAATTTTTAAGGTGAGCCGATACGGGAGCCGACTCGACGCATCGGGATCGGTGCGGATATCATGCGTGCCCGCGTCACCCGCGTCGGCCAAGGTGAGGCGCGTATCGTCCGAATTTCCACCGGTGAGCTTTTCCGGGAAAATGCATGGGGTGAGGCGGTACGAATCGTCCCGCTTCACCGCCTACGGTGAGGTCTCGCTTATAGACGCCCATCACCACAGCCGCTATTCTTCCGGGAACCTTTCCCTCTCCGACCCGACGCATGGCCACCAAGCGCGCGAAGAAAACCGATGTCGATGTGGTGAACGCCAGCTCCGCCGAACTGCGAAAGGCGGTCGAGGCGATCGCCATCCAGCCGAAGAGCGGCAAGATCACGCTGCTGACCCGCAAGCTCTTCAACGTTCTGCTCGCCGTGGCGCAGCAGGCCGACGATTCCGGCGACACGTATCGTGCGCTGCTGTCCGACATCGTCGCAAACTCCGCCTTTGATTCGAACGACACCGCGCTCGTCAAGGAACACCTGCGGCGCATGGTGTCGGTGCAGGTGGAATGGAGCACCGGCACGTCGAGCCAGAAGCCGGGCCGCAAGTGGGGCATCTCGACGCTGATCGCCGACGCGGAAATTCTCGAGGATCCGGCCACGCGCCGCGTCTGGGTCGAATTCTCATTCGCGCCGAAGATCAAGAAGAAGCTGCTGGACCCGGTGCAGTACGCGCGCCTGAGCCTGCAGTTCCAGAGCCAGCTGCGCAGCAGCGCAGGCCTCGCCCTCTATGAGATCTGCGTGCGCTACCTGACGAACCCGAGCCATCTGACGATGCGCGAGCCGTGGGAATGGTGGCGCCCGATCCTGTCGGGAACCCCCGACACCGAGGCCGGCGACGAGGCCAAGCGCGAGTACAAGTACTTCAAGCGCGATTATCTGCGCCCGGCAATCGCCGAGGTCAACGCCGTCACGAACATCTTCGTCGAATTGATCGAACACCGTGAAGGGCGCCGCGTGGCCGAGATCCAGTTCCGCGTGTCCGAGCGCAAGCAGCCGATGCTCGCGCTCGACGAGCATCCGAACGTGTTCGACAGCACGCTCGTGGACCGGATGGTGAAGATCGGCATCCCGCTGAAGGAAGCGCAGACGCTCTATGCCGATAGCGAGGAAAACCGGATTCGCGCGGCACTGCAGATGACCGAGCAGCGCATGCGCAGCACGACGCTGCCGCCGGTGCGCAGCGCGGCGGCACTGTTCAAGGATGCGTTGAAGAAGGGGTACGCGCCGCCCGTGGCCGAGCCTGCCGATGCGCTGCCGGGCGGCACCGCGGGCAAGCTGGCCGCGGTGGCGTCGGCAACCGGCGTGGCCGACGATCCGAAGGCGCGCCTGCGCGGCGAGTACGACGCGTACCGCCGCAAGGAGGCGAAGGCCTTGTATGAGGAACAGGGCGAGGCCGAGCGCGAACTCGCGCGCACGTCGTTCGAGAGCGACGTGCTGCCGGCGCTCGGCTCGCATTTGCGTGACGACTGGCGCCGGCGCGGCCTCGACTCGAAACTCGTCGAAACCGCGTTTTTCGACTGGCTGGCGCTGAAAACTTGGGGCGAGCCGACCGACGGTGATCTGCTCGCATTCACGCTGAATCAGTCGCGCGCGGCTTGAGCAGGCAGGCGGTCGCGCGCGCGCGGCCTTGTCGCTTACGCCCGGAATTTTTTGAAAAGCCGAATCTGTATTGAACAGGTTCGGCTTTTTTGTTTTGGCCGGGCAGGCGGAACGGACGGGCGGCGAAGCGCGGTCATCCGTGTCTCAGGCGTGCGGCGGACGGGATTTTCCACCGGCCGCTTCAATGCGCCGGGCCGGTTTGCTGGGTTGCCGGGCGCGCGGGGCGGAACGCTCGGCGCGAAGGAGCGTGAAACGGCGCGGCTGCGGGGGATTCGGCCGGGCGGGCCAGACAGCCGGCGTGCGCGTCGCACCGTTTGCCGGTATTGCCGGCAAACGGGCCTGAACGACTGGCGGCGTCAGTTCAGCAGCATCTTCTCGAGTTGCTGCAGGATTTCATCGCGCTTTTCACGCGTCAGGCCACGCAGCCGGAGCTCGAGCCGGTCCTCGCCATACGACTTCAGATCACCGACCGTCGAGCCGTTCATCTTGATCTCGTGACGTTGCGCATAGCGCTGGCGGCCCGCCGGCTTCGCGTTCTCCTGCGTGCTCGCCCTGCCCTTCACGATGTCGGCGACCTGGCGCGTGCTCAGGTCGTCGGACAGGATCTTGTTGATCAGCCGCAGTGTGGCCTCGGTCCCGCGCGCCGCGTGATAGCGGCCGACCTGGTAGGCCATGTTAGAGCCGAAACGATCGGTGCGCGTGACCATCTCCTGCATCACCGCTTCAGGCAGCTTGCCGATCGACAGCGCGACGGCGATCGTCGATTCATCGATGCCAAGATGCTCGGCCAGTTCCTTCTGACTCTGGAAATACTTTTCTTCCAGGAACCGGCGCCAGACGACGGCATTGTCGAAGACCGTCTGTGAATCGCGCTGGACATTCAGATCGTAGCCAAGCTTGTAGCTCTCGATGCCGATCGGGATGTCGACCACGATCGCCTTCACCGATTCCTTGTTCGCTTCCTTGAGCGCGCGCACGCGCCGGCCGCCGTCGCTGACGAAGAAGGTGCCGGGGTTCTCGTAGTCGGGGATCACGTGGATCGCCTGCTGCTGCCCCTGCTTCGCTAGGTTGACGGCAAGCTCGGCGATCGACGACTTCAGATAAAAGTGCCGCGGATTGAACGGGCTGGCCTTGATGGCCTTCAGCGGGAGCTCGATGATCTGGCCGGGCTGATACCGGTTGGCGATGCGCCATGCATGATATTGCGCCGATTCGTCGGTTGGCTCGGCCGGCGGCGTCTGCACGATCGTGACGGGGATGTCCTTCTTCGACGATTTTGCCGGCGCCGGCGCGTCCGGCTTCACAAGGCCGTCGATGGCGTTCAGCCGGTCGAGCGCCGTGCGCTTTTCGCTCGTCGTCGTATCGGGGCGCGCCTGGAAGCCTTTGGCGAATTGGGAGGGTTTCATTCAGGGTCCTTTATGCGCATAAAGTCAGGGCAGCATGGCGACGATCTCGTCGGCGCACGCGCGTATTTCCGCAGCGGCGAGCCTTGCGCCACGATCGTTCATCTGCAGCACGGTCTGGCCAAGCGCCATCGCCTGCTTGTAGGCCTCGCGCGTGGGGATCTGCGTCTTCAGCAACGGGAAGCCCAGTTCCTCGATCGCACGCTTCAATTCCCGTGTCAGCATGCGCTTCTCTTCGGTCTTGTTCAGCAGGAATACGGCGCGCAGGTCCTCGTTCATCACCTGGGCCTGCTGGATCAGCTTGACGAGGCCGACGCTCGACCAGTAATCGGCCGGGGATGACGAGGTGGGCACCACTGCCACGGTGGCGGCCAGCAGCACGACGCCGGAAACCTTCTCGGTGATCGAGGGCGGGCAGTCGACGACGATGATGTCGTAGTCGTTGATGAACTTCTTGATCTCGCGATGAATTTGGCCACCGGCTTCGGCAAGGTTCACGACGGGAAACGGAATGCCGTTCTCGGCATCGCCCGACGCGCTGGACCAATGGACGAGCGTGTTTTGCCCGTCGGCATCGACGACGAGGACGCGCTTTCCTTTCTCATGGAATGCCGCGCCGAGGTGCATGGCGATAGTGCTTTTTCCGACGCCACCCTTCTGTTGCGTGACCGCAATGATTTCGGCTGCCAATTTTCACTCCTGTTTTGATCGTCGAAATTTTACCCGATGAATTTCTTATTTCAATGGATATGTGATGAATCGGCGGAAAACTGGCCATCTGGCCGATGGGTTTATGCGCATAAAGCGGGCTGCCTGCTATGCCGAGAAGACGAGACGACGAGCATTGGCATGCGCGGCAGCGACAGCCGGCGGCCGGGTCCGTGGCGTGTGGTGGGGCACATGGGGATGAAGCTGCCTGGACGTGGGCGTGAACGCAGCCGGAAAGGGAGGTGGCCCCGCTCCCGAGCAAGCGCGGAGGGCGAGCTTCATGCGATGCGGCGTTCGCTGGTTTATGCGCATAAACCGTCGCCTCCGCGCCACGGTCGATTCACAACGGCGTTTCGCTTTCCGGTGATCGCCCCGCTCACTGCGGCCGGCTGCGCGGACACGTGGCGCGATTCGTCGTGCATACGAGCCCCTGCTGCTTTGGCGGCCGAATGGCCTCCCGTGAGCCGTTCCCTTCGACGCCTGTATCCAGTCGGCCTGCAGGCACCTCGCACCTGCCCGGCTTCCGGCTGGACGAGACGCGATCGCTACCGCTCCCCTCCCGTCGCTACAATAGCGGGCCTGTACCCACCCAACCTGCCTCCGCATGATCACGATCTATCACAACCCCCGTTGCTCGAAATCCCGTGAAACACTGGCATTGCTCGACACGCTGAACACCAGCGGCGAGCCGGTAGAGGTCGTCGAATACCTGAAGGCGGCGTTGACGGTCGCCGAGCTGAAGGCGCTTCATCGTCAGCTGGATCGGCCCTTGCTCGAGATGGTTCGCGATAACGAAGCCCCATTCCAGGAACTGGGCCTCGACCGTGCCGACCTCGATGACGAAGCGCTCTACCAGGCGATCGCCGACCATCCTGTCCTGCTGCAACGCCCGATCGTCGTCCGCGGCGGCAAGGCGGTGATTGGCCGGCCGCCGGAGGCGGTCCGGGTGCTGTTCGCCCCCACCATGTAACGCTTATTTTTCTAGAAAGAAAAATAAGAAACCGATGGCATCGCCCGCCGTCGCCAGCGCTGCGCCCCACTCCGCCGCCGGCGCTGCCGGAACACGCTGCCGAAACACGCTCTCTTTGCCGCGTTCCGTCCCCAGGCGGGTGCGCTATGCTGTCCCCGCGTGTGGCGTTCCGTCGAAGCGGTGCCAGCCCCATTTCGAGTTATCCCGCCGGCCCGCGCGATTGCAAAGTTATCCACAGTTTCTGTGGAAAACCTTGTGGAAAGTCTGCCCGGATCGCCCGTTTGGCAGGACATGTCCTGGCCTGCCCGCAAATGGGCCGTTACCGTTCGTTCGCGAACGAATGCGGCCTGATTCCCAATCGAGCGGAAGGAGAGTGTGATGACATACCGCATTGCTGTCGTTGTCGGCAGTCTGCGACGCGAGTCGTTCAACCGTGCCCTGGCCAAGGCCGTGATGTCGCTGGCACCCGAAGATTTCGCGTTCGAGTTCGCCGAGATCGGCGCGCTCCCGCTGTACAGCCAGGACTACGATTCGGCCTTCCCCGCCGAGGCGAACGCCTTCAAGCAGCAAATCGAGGCGGCGCAGGGCCTGCTGTTCGTCACGCCCGAATACAACCGCTCGGTGCCGGGCGTGCTGAAAAACGCGCTGGACTGGGCCTCGCGTCCATGGGGCAGCAATTCGTGGAGCGGCAAGCCGGGTGCCATGATCGGCACCTCGGTGGGCGCCATGGGCACCGCGCTGGCGCAGCAGCATCTGCGCAACGTGCTGGCCTATCTCGACGTCGTGACGCTCGCGCAGCCGGAAGTCTTCATCAAACACGATGAAAGCCGCATCGACGCGAACGGCAAGATCGTCAGCGACGACACGCGCAAGTTCCTGCAGTCGTTCGTCGATCGCTACGCGGACTGGGTGCGCCGCCACGCGTCGGCCGCGGCCTGAGCGTCCACGCTCACCAAGCCATCGGGGCGCCGTCGGTGGCGCGCGCCGCACCTGACGTTCCGGCGTGCCGGTGGCGTCCGGCCCGATCTCAGCTTCGCGTGGCCCGGCGCGCGTCACGCCCCTCGCGGATCGCCTGCAGTATCTCGTCGAGCAGGCCGATGTCGAACGGCTTCGATAGCACGCGCGCGTTGACGCGCCGCGTGCGGTCGAGCTCCTCCGCGTAACCGGTGACGAGAATCACCGGCAGCGGCGCGCCGGGGCGGGACTCGATGATCTCGGCCAGATCGATGCCGTTGAGCTTGCCCGGCATGTGGATGTCGGAGATCACGAGGTCGTAGGGGCGCATCTCGTCGTCGGGCGCGACGGGGGCGTTCAGCAGCGCGAGCGCGTCGTCGGCGTTGGCCGCGTAGGTGACGCGATGGCCGAGCAGCGCGAGCAGCGCCTCGGTGCCGGCGGCCACGTCGCCGTTGTCCTCCACCAGCAGGATGCGCAGCCCTTCGTGCCGTGCCTGCGTGGCCGGCGCCTTGCTGCGCGGCGCGGCGGGCGGCGCCGGCGCCGGGTCGCCCGCCTTCGCGCGCGGCAGATAGAGCCGCACCGTGGTGCCCCGCCCTTGCTCGCTGTCGATCGTCGCGATGCCGCCCGAGCGCTCGCAGAACGCGAACACCTGCGGCAGTCCGAGGCCCGTGCCCATCCCCTTCGGCTTGGTGGTGAAGAGCGGCTCGAACGCATGGGCGAGCACCTCCGGCGGCATGCCGCTGCCGGTGTCCGACAGCGCGATGCAGACGTAGTCGCCCGTCAGCGGAAAGCCGTCCTCGTGGCGGAACGTGAGGTTCTGCGCGGCGATCGTGAAGCGCCCGCCGGTCGGCATCGCGTCGCGCGCGTTCACCGACAGGTTGATCACGGCCAGCTCGAGTTCGGCGAGGTCGACGCGGATCGGCCAGATGTCGGGCGGCATCTCGATGACGAGCGAGGACTTCGAACTCAGCGAAGTCTTCAGCAGCTCGCGGCACGACGAGCCGAGCCATTGCGGCACGTCGATCGTCTCGCTGCGCAGCGGCTGCTTGCGCGCCACGCCGAGCAGCTGGCGCGTGAGCGACTGGCCGTTCTTCAGCGCGCGCTCGACGGCGGTCAGCTCGGTGTCGAGCTGGTCGGCGCCGCGCCGGCGGACGATCTGGATATTGCTCGAGATGATCATCAGCAGGTTGTTGAAGTCGTGCGCGACGCTGCCCACCAGGTTGCCGAGCGCTTCCATCTTGCGCGACTGCCGGTACGCCGATTCGATCGAGCGGCGCATCGAGGCCTCGGCCTGCCAGCGGTCCCAGGCTTGCTCCTCCACGCGCAGCCGTTTCAGCGACAGCCAGATCACGCACCAGAGCGCGAGCGACGGCGCGAACATCGACACGAACAGCACGCTCAGGTGTTCGTACCAGGCCTGCCAGATCGCGGACGCGCGGTACGCGCAGGTGACGTACACCGGATAGGCGCCGACCTGCCGATACGCGACGATTTCGGTCATGCCGTCATGCTGGACGCGCGAGATGCCGGCGTGCGAATTCGCGTCGCGCGCGTTGACGAACGGCGCGACGCGCTCGTCGAGCTTCTCGTCGCCGCTGTCGGGCGGCGGCGGGTACGCGGCGAGCACGGCACCGTCGCTGCGCGTGAGCGCCATCGTCATCGGCGAGCCTTCGCCGCCCAGCAGCTCGCGGTAAAACGCGTTGAAGTACGAGGATTTCAGCGCGATCGACACCATGCCGGCGAAGCTGCCGTCGCTGTGCCGGCGCGCGACACCGGTGTTGAACACCAGGCTCGGCGTGGCCGAGCGCAGCGGGCCGCGCATCGGCCGCGAGATATGCTCGATCACCTTGCCGTCGCGGATGCCGATGAAGTCGTCGCGGTTCGCGATCGAGGCATAGGGCGCCGGGTAATAGAGGCTGTTGGCGAGCAGCATTCCGCTCGCGCCGAAGATCGATACCGCGGCCACCTGCGGATAGCCGCCGCCGATGGTGTTCAGGGCGTCGTGGATGTCGGCCTCCGCGTTGCGCACCGCCTGGTCGTCGAGATCGTGGACCAGGTCGACGATGCGCGCGTCGAGCGATTCGGTCAGGTCGAACACCTTCAGCGCGTGCTCCTCGGCCACGCGCACGGTGCGCATCGTCACGTCGCGCGCGGTGGCCTCGCGCGCGCGCAGGTCGTTGTAGGCCATCACGGCGACGTAGATGCAGGGCAGCACGATCGCGGCGGCGAGCAACACGATCAGCGTGATCCGGCGGACCGCGAAGTCGTGTTCGGGCGCGCCCGAGGCGAACGACGCGTCGTCGTCCTGCCAGTCCGCGGCGGCGGACGAGGCGCGTGAAGCGTCAGGCCGGTCAGACTTCATGGTGAAGATGCGAGACTGCGTGTGGTGGCGGTATTGCTCGATCGCCATCATAAACGACTCGGGCAGCGTCGCTTCCGGCCCGTTTGCGCATCGCTGGCGCCTCGTCCGTGCCGCGCCGGCGCATCGGCGGCGGCGCGTTCGCCGAGCGCGCCGCGCTCGCATCGCGCGTGCCGGCCGCGCGCCCGGAGCATGGGGTCATGCGCGCTTCATGTGGCGCTCGTCGACGGCCCGCCGTGGGCGCGCGCGATCGCGACCAGCTGGTCGGCGAGCGCTTCCGGCTGCGACAGGTAGGGCGAATGGCTGCTGGCCAGCCGGTGCACGTGGGTGGGCTGCTGCGGCGCGAAGGCGTTGGCCTCGGCGATGAAGCGCTGCTGCAGCGCGGGCAGCAGCACACGGTCGCTCTCGCACATCACGTAGTGCCGCTCGATCGATCCCCAGCGCTGCGGCGTGGTCGCGATCGGCGCGGAGAACGGCGCGGGCGGCAGGTCCGACGACATCAGGCGGGTCGCGGCGCGGAACGTCGCGTCGTCGACGTCCTCGAACAGCGCCTGCCTCAGCATCGCCAGATAGCCGGCGTCGCGGCTGGCGGGATTGATGCGCAGCGCGCCGATGGCGCGCGGGCTCGCGCACATCAGCGCGGCCAGCGCCTCGCCGTGATTCTCCGGCGCGCGCAGGTAATCGAGGCCGGCCATGCCGGAGGCCGGCATGAACGCGGCCACGTAGACGAGCTTCGCGATCCGCTCCGGCGCGCGCTCGGCCGCCGCCGTGATCGCCAGGCCGCCCATGCTGTGGCCCACCAGCACGACGCGCTCGTGGCCGAAGGCGCGCGCCTCGTCGATCGTGCGCAGCACGCTGTCGGTGTAGTCGTCGAGCGTCGTCGCCGGCACCGGCGACGGCTCGCTGCCCATGGCCGCGCCGTCCGCTGCACCGAACGCCGCCGGATAGCGGGCGTCGAGCCCGTGCGCGGGCAGGTCGCGCGCGAGACTCGGATGGCCGCGCGTGGCCAGCGCCGCGCCGAGCCGCTGATAGGCCCACGCGCCGTGCCAGGCCCCGTGCACGAGCACGAACGGCAGGCGCGTGGCCGTGGCGTGGTGGGGATGGGCTGGCGCTTCGGTCTCGGAACGGGCCACGGTGTCTCTCCTGATTGGATAGTGGGCGGAACTCGCCGCTGCGGGCGGCAGGTCCGGTGCCCCGATGGTGCCAGAGCGCGTCGGATCCCGGCAATTCCGGGCAATCCCATGGAGTGTGAGTCCCCACTATCAAGCAATGCAGGATGAGGTGGCGCTACCCTGCCGTGTCGCGCGTTCCACGGGCGCGCGAGCACGCGGGCCGCAGCAGGCCGCATGGAACGGCAGGCGGCGCAGCCATCTCGCCGCGGCTGTGCGTCCCGCCGCCGCCGGGGCGGCGTGACGGGTTCGGCGTGACGGAACTGTTACCGGCGCGCCACAGCAGATCGTCTTGCCTATTCCATTCAGCCGGCTTCCCGCGCTAATTTCCGATATTCGCCCCTCATGATCGCGCCTCATGAATTCCGACTATCTGTTCTATCGCCGTCCAGCGACGCCCGGCCCCTACTCGCTCGACGACCTTGGCGAGGTCGCGCCGTCGATCGCGCCGGGCCACGAGATTCGCGATGCCATCGACCGCGTGATCAGCGATCTCGCCTGGCGCGAATCGGAGGACGTGCCCGGTGCCTGGTTCGGTGAGGGCGTCGCCAGCTTTCATCTCACTGTCGAGAGCGACGGCCATGTCACGAGCTTCATGGGCTCGCGTCTGGAACGCCGCCAGGTGCTGCAGCTGGCGCGCGCCTTGGGCCTGATTGCGCTGGATCTGCAACGCGACGTGGTGTTCGCGTAAGTTGCCGGTTCCGTGGGGCCGGACGGCGGCAGTCGCCGGCAAACATTGCTATACTTCGGCCCATTTCCGGCCATCCACCGGCCAATCAAGCCTGTCTGCGCGCATCGTTCGCGCATCTCGCACGCAATTCCATCCCCCGCCGGGCATGGCTACTTCCATCGCCCGCGAGGGCGTCTTAGCGGAGCTCGTCTTGACCGTTTCCCATTCTGTCGTGGACGAAACCCAAATCGATGCCGCTGCCGCTACCTCGGGCAGCTCGTTCTATCACGCGATGCGGATCCTGCCGGCTCCGCAGCGCGAGGCCATGTTCCAGGTGTATGCGTTCTGCCGCGCCGTCGACGACATCGCCGACGATGGCGGCACGCGCGAGGAACGCGCGGCGGGGCTCGACCGCTGGCGCGCCGACATCGACGCCTGCTTCGCCGGCCAGCCGCGCGCCTCGCTCGTGCCGCTCACGCGGGAAATCCGTCGGTTCGGCCTGAAGCGCGAGGATTTCCACGCCATGATCGACGGCATGGCGATGGATGCGGCCGAGGATATCTGCGCACCCGACGAAGCCACGCTCGATCTGTATTGCGATCGCGTCGCGAGTTCGGCCGGGCGGCTGTCGGTGAGAATTTTCGGGATGCAGGAGGCGCCCGGCATCGAGCTGGCGCACCATCTCGGCCGCGCGCTGCAGCTGACCAACATCCTGCGCGACATCGACGAGGACGCCGACATCCACCGCTGCTACCTGCCGCGCGAGCTGCTCGAGCGCGAAGGCATCGCGCTCGGCGATCCGCGCGCGATCGCGCGGCACCCGGCGCTGCCGCGTGTGTGCGCGACGCTGGCCGAGCGCGCGCTGGCGCATTTCGCGCAGGCCGACCGCGTGATGGACGGCGCGCCGCGCGCCCAGGTCCGCGCCCCGCGCATCATGTCGGGCGCCTATCGCTGCATCCTCGAGGCGGCGCTGGCCCGAGGCTTCGCGGCACCGCGCCAGCCGCTGCGCAAGCCGCGCCTGCGCATGCTGCTGATCGCGCTGCGCTACGCGTTTTTCTGATTCGATGTCGGCCATCGACCGGGCGATCGGCGGATCGCCCGCCGCGCCGTTGGGTTTGCCGGCCCGACCGCGCTCAGGCGTGGTACTTGAATGTGAGTGCACGCTTTTGCTGGATGCCTTGTCACTCGTGTATGTCGATGCATATAACGAGGCGGGGCTCCGATCTGCCGGCCGGGGTTCGCGCGGATTCGTCCGTGGCGGGCCGCCGGCATTCGAAACCGAAACGCCCGGCCGCGCCTGCTCGCGGGCCGGGTCCGCCGTGCGCGGGCACCGGGTCCGCCGCCCTGCCCGCGTCGATCGACGGGGCGTGCCGCCGAGCGGTACCGCACGCGCCGCATGACAAGAGAGGGACCGATGAACGATCTCACCAATTCGAGCGCGCCGGGCGCGAGGCCAGACGACGCGACGCCGTCCGCTGCCGGACCCACGCCCGCAGAGGCGGCGGGCGGCGCCGTCGCACCGTCGCGCGCCGTGCAGCCCGCCGATACCCAAACGGCAGCGACCGGCGCCGCCGGTGCGGCCGCGGCGGTTGGCGCGACGCCCGCCGAACTCGCCGCCACTGCGCCGGCATCGTCCGGCACGCCGGCCGGCGCCTCTGCCGCACCGGCACCATCCGGCACGCCGTCGGTCGACGCGCCCGCCGAGCTCGCCTCCGCCGCACCGGCTCCGTCCGGCGCCACGCCTGCCGCCACTGCCACCGCAGCCACCGCGCCGGCGCCGGCCCGCGCGGCATCGATCGATGCCCCCGCCCTCGCCGCCGCCGATCTCGATGCGGCCATCACGCGCGCCACCGACGCGCTGCTCGCCGCCCAGCAAGCCGACGGCCACTGGATCTACGAGCTGGAGGCCGATTCGACGATTCCCGCCGAATACGTGCTGCTGGTCCATTACCTCGGCGAGACGCCCAACCTCGAGCTCGAACGCAAGATCGCGCGCTACCTGCGCCGCGTGCAGCTGCCCGGCGGCGGCTGGCCGCTGTTCACCGACGGCGCGCCCGACGTCAGCGCGAGCGTGAAGGCCTACTTCGCGCTGAAGATGATCGGCGACGACGCGAACGCCGAGCACATGGTGCGCGCCCGCAATGCGATCCACGCGATGGGCGGCGCCGAGATGTCGAACGTGTTTACGCGCATCCAGCTCGCGCTGTTCGGCGTGGTGCCGTGGTTCGCGGTGCCGATGATGCCGGTCGAGATCATGCTGCTGCCGCAGTGGTTCCCGTTCCACCTTTCGAAGGTGTCGTACTGGGCGCGCACCGTGACCGTGCCGCTGCTGGTGCTCAGCGCGAAGCGCCCGCTCGCCAGGAATCCGCGCGGCGTGCGGGTCGACGAGCTGTTCGTCGCCCCGCCCGTGAACGCCGGCCTGCTGCCGCGCGCGGGACACCAGAGCCCGGCCTGGTTCGCCTGCTTTCGCCTGCTCGACGGCCTGCTGCGCCTGACCGACGGGCTGTTCCCGCGCTACACGCGCGAGCGCGCGATCCGCCAGGCCTTGCAGTTCGTCGACGAGCGCCTGAACGGCGAGGACGGCCTCGGCGCGATCTATCCGGCGATGGCGAACTCGGTGATGATGTACGCCGCGCTCGGCTATCCCGAGGATCATCCGAACCGCGCGACCGCGCGCCGCGCGATCGAGAAGCTGCTGGTGATCCATGACGACGAGGCCTATTGCCAGCCGTGCCTGTCGCCCGTCTGGGACACCTCGCTCGCGGCCCACGCCCTGCTCGAGACCGGCGAGCCGCGCGCCGAAGCCGCCGCGATCCGCGGCCTGGACTGGCTGCGCCCGCTGCAGATCCTCGACGTGCGCGGCGACTGGATCTCGCGCCGCCCCGACGTGCGGCCCGGCGGCTGGGCGTTCCAGTACGCGAACCCGCACTACCCCGACGTCGACGATACGGCCGTGGTCACGCTCGCGATGGATCGCGTGGCCAAGCTCGCGCAGACCGATGCCTACCGCGACGCGATCGCGCGTGCGCGCGAGTGGGTGGTGGGCATGCAGAGCAGCGACGGCGGCTGGGGCGCGTTCGAGCCCGAGAACACCCACCAGTACCTGAACAGCATCCCGTTCTCCGATCACGGCGCGCTGCTCGATCCGCCCACCGCCGACGTGTCGGGCCGCTGCCTGTCGATGCTCGCGCAGCTCGGCGAGACTGCCGCCAACAGCGCGCCCGCCCGCCGCGCGCTCGACTACCTGCTGGCCGAGCAGGGGGCCGACGGCAGCTGGTACGGCCGCTGGGGCATGAACTACATCTACGGCACCTGGAGCGCGCTCGGCGCGCTGAACGCGGCCGGCCTGCCGTTCGACGATCCGCGCGTGAAGCGCGCCGCGCAGTGGCTGCTGTCGATCCAGAACCCGGACGGCGGCTGGGGCGAGGACGGCGACAGCTACAAGCTCGACTATCGCGGCTACGAGCGCGCCGCCAGCACCGCGTCGCAGACGGCCTGGGCGCTGCTCGGCCTGATGGCGGCCGGCGAGGTCGAGCATCCCGCCGTGGCGCGCGGCATCGCCTGGCTCGCGGCCCAACAGCGCGAGCACGGCCTCTGGGACGAGGCGCGCTTCACCGCCACGGGTTTCCCGCGCGTGTTCTATCTGCGCTACCACGGCTATCGCAAGTTCTTCCCGCTGTGGGCGCTCGCGCGCTACCGCAATCTGCGACGCACCGGCACCCGGCGCGTGACGGTGGGCATGTAGATGCGGGTGGCCACCTCCACCCCGCGCGCGCCCGTGATCGCCGTCAGCGGCATGGCGTTCGAGGCGAGGATCGCGGCCGGCGACGGTGTCGAAACCGTGTTCGCCGCGCGCGCGGACCGGCTCGAACGCGCGCTGTCGCAAGCCATGGCGCGCGGCTGCGCCGGCATCGTCAGCTTCGGCACGGCGGGCGGGCTCGCGCCCGATCTCGCGCCGGGCACGCTGATCGTCGCCGATGCGATCGACGGCCCGTTCGGCGAGGTCGCGACCGACGCGGCCTGGCATCGCCGGCTGCTCGCCGCCCTGCGCGGCACGCCGCTCGCCGCGAGCGTGCGGCGCGGGCGGCTCGCGGCGGTCGGCGCGCCGGTGATCGACGCGCGGCACAAGGCCGTGCTGCACGCGCGCCACGGCGCGCTCGCGGTCGACATGGAATCGCACATCGCGGCGGCCTTCGCGGCGGCGCGCGGCGTGCCGTTCGCCGTCTGCCGCGCGATCGTCGATCCGTCGTGGCGCACCCTGCCGCCGGCCGCCACGGCCGGGCTGCGCGACGACGGCAGCACCGCGATCATGCCGATCCTGCGCGAACTCGCGAAGCAGCCGTCGCAGCTCGGCGCGCTGCTGAAGCTGGCCGGCGACGCGCGCGCCGCGAAGGCGACGCTGATCCAGGCGCGCCGCGCGTTCGAGCGCGAGGGCGCCTGGCGCGGCCTGTGAGCCGTCGCTCCCGCGGCCCCTGAGGCCTCGGGCCCGCGGCGCCCTTGCCCGGGCGGCGGCGCGCGGCGGCCGGCAGCACTGCCGCCCGGCTCGCGACGCCGCAGCGATTCCGGGCGATGCCCGTCGATTCGTCGATTGCTCTCGACTTCCTCCTGACCGCGCTGCGCCTGCGCGCGAATTCCGTCACGGCCGCAATGACAACAAATGTTGTTTTGAATATAATTAGAGAATCAAATGTTGTGATACGGAATGTCCGATGAAAGCACTGCAACCCGTCGTCGTTGCCGGTTCCGCGCACGAGATCGGGTGCCGGCTCGGTGAGCTCGCGCGCCCCGTGATGGCCGCATACACGGCGCAAAGCGGCGCCTGGCAGGCGGTGATGGCGCGCCGCGGCGACCCGTTGCTGGCCGCGCTGCGGCGCGAGGCCGAGGCCGCGTTTCCCGAGTTCGTCGCGGAGCTCGACGGCATGGCCGCCGGCCTCGGCCTGGACGCCGCCGACCTGTTCGCCTGGAACTGCCGCGGCGAACTGCTGAACCACCGCGGCGACGGCTGCACCACGGTGGCCGCCAGCACGCCGCAGCTGCAGCGCATCGTGCACAACGAGGACGGCGATCCGTTCCTGCTCGATCGCTGCCTGCTGGTGGACGTGCGGCCCGAGCGCGGCCCCGGCTTCCTGAGCTTCTACTATCCGGGTTCGCTGCCGGGCCACACGTTCGCCGTCAATCGCGCGGGCCTGGTGCAGACCATCAACAACCTGCGGATCACGGCACCGGCGCCGGGCGTGCCGCGCATGGTGCTCGCGCGCGCGGTGCTCGCGGCGGCCTCGCTCGACGCGGCGCTGGCGATCCTGCGCGAGCGGCCGCGCGCGAGCGGCTTCCATCACATGCTCGGCTGCGCCGGCGCGGCGCGCGTGCTCAGCGTCGAGGCGAGCGTGGCGCGCACCTCGGTGCTGACGGTCGAGGGCGTGTTCGGCCACGCCAACCACCTCGTGCATCGGGGGCCATGCGCCGATGCCGATGCGCAGATCGTGACGGCGTCCTCGCGCGACAGGCAGGCCCGGCTCGCCACGCTGCTGCCCGCGCTCGGCGAGCCCGGCATCGATGCGCTCACGGGCGTGCTGGCCGATCGCGGCGGCCCCGGCCTGCCGATCTTTCGCGACGATCCGGACGATCCCGACGTCGAGAACACGCTCGCCACCGCCTCGTTCGACATCGATGCGCATGGCGTCGATTTCGTGGTCCGGCGCGCCGGACAGCACGGCTTCGCGATGCGCATCGCGCGCCTGCCGTGATCGCCGCGCGCCGCACGAAGCGCGCGCCTCGCATCGAGGCGCCCTCTCTTCCCGCACCAGGAGCCAAGCCATGACCACGGTATTTCACCGCGCCCCGCGCGCGCGCCTGCCCGTTGCGGTGGCGGGCGACGGCATCGAGCTGATCGACGCCGACGGCAAACGCTATCTCGACGCCTGCGGCGGCGCGGCCGTCTCGTGCCTCGGCCACGGCAACGCGCGCGTGATCGCGGCGATCGAGCGGCAGGCGCGGCAGCTGGCCTACGCCCACACCTCGTTCTTCACCACCCCGGTGGCCGAGGAGCTGGCCGACCGGCTCGTCGCGGCGGCGCCGGACGGGCTCGGCCACGTCTATTTCGTGTCGGGCGGCTCGGAGGCGATCGAGGCCGCGCTGAAGCTCGCGCGCCAGTACTTCGTCGAACTCGGCGAGCCGGCGCGGCGGCACATCATCGCGCGCCGGCAGAGCTACCACGGCAACACGCTCGGCGCGCTCGCGATCGGCGGCAACGCATGGCGGCGCGAGCCGTTCCTGCCGCTGCTGATCGAGACGCATCATGTGGGCGCCTGCTATGCGTATCGCGAGCAGCGCGCTCACGAGAGCGAGGCCGCGTTCGCGCAGCGCCTCGCCGACGAGCTCGAAGCGAAGATCCTCGAACTCGGCCCGCAGACGGTGGCCGCCTTCGTGGCGGAGACGGTGGTGGGCGCGACGGCCGGCGCGGTGCCGCCGGTGCGCGAATATTTCCGCAAGATCCGCGCGGTCTGCGACCGCTACGGCGTGCTGCTGATCCTCGACGAAATCATGTCGGGGATGGGCCGCACCGGCTACCTGTTCGCCTGCGAGGAAGATGGCGTCGCGCCCGACATCGTGACGATCGCGAAGGGGCTGGGCGCCGGCTATCAGCCGATCGGCGCGATGCTGGCGAGCGATCGCGTCTACGACGCGATCGTCGGCGGCACCGGCTTTTTCCAGCACGGCCACACCTACCTCGGCCACGCGATCGCCTGCGCGGCCGCGCTGGAGGTGCAGCGCGTGATCGCCGAGGAGCGCCTGCTCGACAACGTGCGGGCGCGCGGCGAACAGTTGCGTGCGCAACTACGCGAGCGCTTCGCCGGCCATCCGGCCGTCGGCGACGTGCGCGGGCGCGGCCTGTTCGTCGGCGTCGAGTTCGTCGCCGATCGCGAGAGCAAGGCGACGTTCGCGCCGTCGCATCGCCTGCACGCGGCGCTGCGGCGCGAGGCGATGGCGCGCGGGCTGATGATCTATCCGATGGGCGGCACGATCGACGGACGGCGCGGCGACCACGTGCTGCTCGCGCCGCCGTTCATCTGCACGGCCGCGCAGATCGAGACGATCGTCGAGCGTCTGGCGCTGTCGCTCGACGCCGCGCTTGCCTCGAGCGGCGCATGGCCGGCCGCCTGATGCCCATGCCGCGCGCCGCCGGCGAACGGCGCGCGGCGGCGCACGATACTGGTCCCGCGCCCCGCCGCCCGGCTTCGCGAAGCCGGCGGCGCGCGCGATAATCGAGGCGGCTCGGCGGCCCCGGCTCCCGGCCGTTTGCCGCCGGCCCGCCCGCTTCCCGAACCCGGACTCACGACATGACCTCCCGCCTTCCCCCCTTCGATCGCAGCACCGCCACCGAGGCCCAGCGCGCGGTGCTCGACGAGATCCTCAGCGGCCCGCGCGGCAATCTCGACGGCCCGTTCCTCGGCTGGATCCACAGCCCGGCGCTGGCGCAGCATGCGCAGCGGCTCGGCGCGTTCTGCCGCTACGAGACCGGGCTGCCGCTGCGGCTGTCCGAACTCGCGATCTTGGCCACCGCCGCGCGCTGGCGTTCTCAGGCCGAATGGCACATCCACCATCCGATCGCGCTGCAGGCCGGCGTGCCGGCGGCGCTGGCCGAAGCGATCCGCCGCGGCGAGGCGCCGGTGTTCGACGGCGGCGCCGACAGCGACGACGCGCTGGTCTATCGCTTCGCGACCGAACTCTACGAAACGCGGCGCGTGTCCGACGCCACCTTCGAGGCGGCCCGCGCGCGTTTCGGCCTTCCGGTCGTGATCAATCTGGTCGGTCTGCTCGGCTATTACGCGCTGGTCGCGATGACGCTGAACGTGTTCGGGATGCGCGCGAACGGCCAGCAGACGCTGCCGTTCGCGGAGTGAGGCGGCCCCGGCGGATGCCGCGCCGCGCCGCGGCCGGACTCAGTGAGCGGCCGAGGCGCTGGCCGGGGCCGCCGGCATGACGGCGGCACCCGCGCCCGAGGCGGCACCCGCGGCCGAGGCGCCCGAGGCGGCGGCGGGCGCCGTGTCCTGCCCCGGGTCCGAGTAGTTCGGCAGCCCCTGCGGCTCGCTGCCCGCGCCGCTCGCGCCCCCCGCCTGCGCGCCGGGATCGTCGTAGTTCGGCAGCCCGCCCGGCAGCGTGCCGGCGGCGCTCGCCGCGCCGCCGCCTGCGCCGATGATCGCGCCGTGATACGTGGCCGAGCGCCGCTGCTGCGTGTAGGCGTCGCGCACGAACGAGTACTTGTCGAGCGCGGCCTGCTGCAAGAGGTCCGAGGCGCCGAGCAGGTCGGCCCGCGCGCTGATGAACTGCGCGATGTACATCGGGTTGCGCACGGCCGGCTCGATATAGTTGAGCAGGTTGAAGCGCACGTCCACCGCGCGGCCCACGCCGTCGCGGAACGAGCTCGGGCCGAACACCGGCAGCACCAGGTACGGGCCGGCCGGCACGCCCCAGCGCGCGAGCGTGAGCCCGAAGTCCTGATGATGCTTCGGCAGGCCGGCGGCCGACGCCACGTCGAACAGCCCCGCCACGCCGAACACCGAGTTGATCACGACGCGCATCACGTCCTCGGTGGCGTCGGTCACGCGCAGCTGCAGCAGGTTGTTGGCGAAGTTACTGAGGTCGCCGAGGTTGGAGAAAAAGCTGCTGATGGCGGTGCGCACCGGCGTGGGGGTCACCTTCTGGTAGCCGCGCGCGATCGGCACGGCGATATGGGTGTCCACCGTGTCGTTGAAAGTAAAGATGGCGCGGTTCATCGGCTCGAGCGGGTCGCCGGCGGTCTTGTTGGGGCCGGTCGCGCAACCGCCGAGCAGCAGGGCGCCGGCGCTCAGGGCGCCGGCCATGATTCGCTGTTTATTCATTGATTTCCGGGGATTGGGGCGCGCGTGGCACGCGCGGTTTGCCCATCAGCACGGGCTGGAACACTACGGCACCGATCAGCGTACAGGACAGGGCCAGCGCGAGTAGCTTGCCCATGCTCGCGGTACCCGGGTGGTGCGACAGCCACAGGCTGCCGAACGCGGTGGCGGTGGTCGCGGCGCTGAACAGCACCGCATGCGTGAGGCTCGATTGCAGCAGGCCGGTCTGGCCGGCGCGCCACGCCATCACGAAATACACCTTGAACGCCACGCCCACGCCGAGCATCAGCGGCAGCGCGATGATGTTCGCGAAGTTCAGCGACATGCCGAACACCACGCACAGCTCGAGCGTGACGATGCCCGACACCAGCAGCGGAATCAGCGTGCGCAGTACGTCGCCGAAGCGGCGCAGCGTGATCCAGAGCAGCACCGTGATGGCCAGGATCGACAGCCCGGCCGCCTGCAGGAACGCGCGGATGATGGTGTTCGCCGAATGCAGGATCGAGATCGGCCCGCCGATGGTGGCCGGCTCGGCGCGCTTCACGGCCTGCGCGAAGTGGCGCAGCATCACGTCGTCGCCGGAATCGACGCCGGGCGGCACCTTGGGCGAGATCTGCACGAGCGCGCGGCCGTCCGGCGCCACCCAGTCGCGCACCATCTGCGGCGGCAGGTTCGCGCGCGTGACCTCGTAGGGCTGCAGCAGCGCGGCGAGCTGGCCGAGCGCGATCTTCAGCGTGGCCGAGAACGCGTTCTCGGCGCGATCGCGCGTGGCCACGTCGGCCGCGGCAAGCTTGGCCAGCGACTGCGAGAGATGCTTCGCCTCGTCGGCACCCGGCCCCGGGTGGTCCTCCGCGGCGTAGCCGAGCAGTGCCGAGGCGCGCTTGAGCGCCGCCACGCGCTGCGCATCGCTGGCGGGCGGCGCGGCGGGCTGGGTCAGCGCGGGCAGCAGGGCGTCGGCGGCCGTCTTGATGATGGCGAGCTTCTGCGGCTGGTCGGCCGGCAGGAACGACGACAGCGTGGTGGTGCGGCCCACCTCGGGCAGCTTCGCGAGCCGCGCGGCGGCCGCGTCCGCGGCGGCCAGCGACGGCGCGAGCATGCGCACGTCGTTGACCGAGGCCTCGGGCGAATCCTTCAGCGCGATCAGCGTGGCCATCGATTCGCTGTGCGGATCCTTCAGGTGCAGCGGGTTGAAGTCGAAGTGCAGCCGCGTGAGCAGCGGCAGCGCGCCGATCACCACCACCAGCGTGCCGATCAGGATCGGCTTGCGGTGGCGGTCCAGGTAGTCGTCCACCGGTGCGAGGCGCGGGAAGCCCGGCGCCTTGGTCTCGCCGGGCGGGTGCAGCAGCTTGAGCAGCGCGGGCAGCAGCGTCATGGTGGTGAGCAGCGCGACGAACATGCCCACCCCCGCGATCAGGCCCAGCTCCGACACGCCGCGGTAGGCGGTGGGCAGGAACGAGAAGAAGCTCGCCGCCACCGCCGCGGTGGCGAGCGACAGCGGCACGCCCATCGAGTGCGCGGCGCCCAGCAGCGCATGGTCCAGATCCGGGTCGCGGTAGCGTTCCTCGCGGTACTTCACGCCGTACTGGATCGCGAAATCGACGCCGAGTCCGACGAACAGCACCATGAACGCGACCGAGATCATGTTCAGCGAGCCGACCATCGCGAGGCCGAGCGCGGCCGTCACGATCAGGCCGACCACCAGCGTGACGAGCACCGCGCCGATCATCCGCTTGGAGCGCAGCGCGAGCCACAGGATCACGAGCACCACCACGATCGTGCCGATGCCGTTGATGGCCGCGCCGTCCTCCACCGAGGCGAATTCCTCGTCGGCGAGCGGCTGCTCGCCGGTCAGGCGCACCACCGCGCCGAAGCGCTTGTCGAGGCCGAGCGAGGCGGCGGTGGCGCGGATCGTCTGCTCGGTCTGCTCGCCCGCCTTCAGCGCGCCGTAGTTGATCTGGGGCTCGACGGTCACGAACGCGAACGCGGGCTGCTTCGCGGCGTCGCCGTCCACCAGCGCGCGCCACGAGAACGCGGCCGGGCGGCCGGCCAGCACCTCGTCGACGGTGGCCGCCGCGCGGCCGAGCAGCGTCTTCATGCCGGGCAGCGTGACCTGGCCCGTCAGCAGCGGCTGACCGAGCGTGGTCGACAGCGTGGTGGCGAGGCCCGTCACGCTCGGGTCCTTCGCCAGCGTATTGACGAGCGGGCGCGCGCTGGTCAGCTTCGAGACGGTGCTGGCGAGTTCGGCCGGCGACAGGAACAGCAGCGCGTCATGTTCGAACAGCGGCCCGCCGGCCGGCAGCGAGACCTGGCCGATGCGGCCGGCGCGCGTGTCGCGGTCGAGCGCCGCGGCGAGCGCGTCGGCCGCCGCCGAGGCGAATTCGGGCGCCGGCGCCTCCACCACCGCGAGGATCGTCTGGCTGCGCTGCGGGAACGCCTGGTCGATCGCGTCGCCGAGCGCGGCCCATTGCGGCTCGTTGTCGAGCAGCTTGCTGACGTCGGTGTTGATCCTGAAGTGCTGGACGGCATAGACGCCGCCGAGCGCGGCGATCACGAGCGACAGGACGACGACCAGCAGCGGGCGCCGCACGGACCAGGCAACGAGTCGGACGAATAGGGTTCTCAACATGGGCAGGCTGGCGTGGCCCGCGATCGGGCAAAGTGGCCAAGTATACCGGCGCGGCGGTTTCCGGGGCGGCAACCCGCCGCGCGGGTCGCGGCCCGGCCGGGCCTCCTTGAAACGGTGTCAAATCATGCGAATCGCGGCCTGCGGCGCGGCATTCAGGATGCCGGCCGTCGGTGACGAAGCGGCGCGCGCGCCGCTTCGGTAACCGCGCCGTAACAAGCGTAGCAAGCCGGGCTGCCGCGGCGCGGGCGCCGGCCGGCGCGGCTATACTGTCCCGACCCGGTGCCGGCTGGCGCCGGCTTCTTTTTTTCGAGAGTCCGAACTACGCATGAAACGCCATCTGATTGCATTCGTCGCCGCAGCGGCCGTCTCCGTGTCGGCCTTCGCGCAGAGCGCGCCCGTGGATGTCGTCCGCTCCGCGGTGGAAGGTACCGTCAACGCGATGAAGTCGGATCCCGCCGCGCGCGGCGGTGACATGAACAAGATCACGCAGATTGTCGAGACGCGATTTTTGCCCGTCACCAACTTCGAGCGCACCACGCGCATCGCGGTGGGCAGTGCCTGGGGCCAGGCCTCGCCGGCCCAGCAGCAGGAGCTCTACAAGCAATTTCGGCTCCTGATGACGCGCACCTACGCGGCCTCACTCGCGCAGCTGGGCGGGCAGGATGCGAAGTTTACGTTCAAGGCCAGCGGCGAGAACGCCAGTGACGCGCTGGTGCGCTCCACCGTGACCACGCCGGGCGACACGCAATCGGTGGGCTACCGGCTCGACAAGGAAGGCGGCGGCTGGAAGATCTACGACATCGACATGTCGGGCGCGTGGCTGATCCAGGTCTATCAAGGGCAGTTCAAGGCGCAGCTCGCCCAGGGCGGCATCGACGGCCTGATCCAGTTCCTGCAGAAGCACAACGCGCGCGTGAACTGAGGGCGCGGCACCGTACCGCCGCCGCGGCCGAAAAACGGCCCGCCGGCGGCGCGCGCGAGCCGCGGTTCGGGAATGCGCCTTGCTCGCGCGGGCTTGCGTGATGGCCGGCGCGGCGGCCCTCGATGAGCGCGCAGGCCCGGTCGCGCGCCAGCGCGGCCGTCGATGCGTACAGGGAAGGATCGGGTGCCGCAGGCCGGGTGCCGGCGGGCCGCCTCCCCGGCGCAGCCGCATGGCCTCAGCGCCGCCGGTGCTCGACCGCGAACTTGATCAGCTCGGCCTGCCCCTCGATGCCGAGCTTGCGCTTCAGGTTGAGCCGGTGGGTCTCGACGGTGCGCACCGACAGCCCGTTGTGCAGCGCGATCTGCTTGCTCGAGAGCCCCTCGGCGAGCGCATCGAGGATGTCGCGCTCGCGCGGCGTGAGCCGCTCGAGCGGCCCCGCCCCGGCGCTCGCCTGGATCATCCGCGCCGCCAGCCCCTCGCTGAAGAAGGTCTGGCCGGCCAGCACCGCGACGATGCCGCGAATGATCTCGCTGGCGGGCGAATCCTTCAGCAGGTAGCCGCTCGCGCCGGCGCGCACGGCCTGCGTCACGTATTCGACGTTGTCGTGCATCGACAGCATCACCACCCGGATCGCGGGAAAACGTTCGTGGAACGCGGCGGCGAGCGCGATGCCGTTCATGCCCTGCATGCCGACGTCCATCAGCGCGAGGTCGGGCTCGAGCGTCCCGGCGAGCGCGAGCGCGTCGGCGGCGTTGCCGGCCTCGCCCGCCACCACGAAGCCGGGCACCGCCTCGAGGCGCATCTTGAGGCCGTCGCGCACCAGCGGGTGGTCGTCCACCAGCAGCAGGCGGGCGCACGGTCCGGGCTGGGCCGGCTGTCGGGGCGGCGGACTGGCGCCGGGAGAGGCAAGGGTCATCGTCGGGCTCCTGTCTGGGTGGCGGGCAGCGGCACGCGCACGGAAACGACGGTATGGCCTGGCTGCGAGCGGATCGCCAGCGTGCCGCCGATCGCGTCGATCCGTTCGCGCATGTTGCGCAGGCCCACGCCGCCGTGCGGATCGGCCTGAATGCGCTCGACGTCGAAGCCGCAGCCGTTGTCGGCGACGGCCAGCGCCACCGAGTGCGCGGCGATCTCCAGCGAGACCGCGCCGCGCGTGGCCTGCGCATGGCGGACCAGGTTGGTCAGGGCTTCCTGCGCGATCCGGAACAGCGCGGTGTTGACGGCGGCCGGCAGCGGCCGCGAGCCCGAGTGCACGATCTGCGTGTAGCCGAGCTCCACGCCGGTCTCGCTGCCCAGCTCGCGGACCAGCTGGTCGAGCGCGGCGGCCAGCCCGAGATCGTCGAGCATCGCGGGGCGCAGCGCATGCGAGATGCGGCGCACCTCGCGCAGCACGTCGCCGAGCCGCGCGACGCTCTTGGCGAGCACGCCCTCGGCGGCCGCGTCGCGAGCCGGGCTGCGCTCGAAGCGCTCGAGTGCCGATTCGAGCATCAATTTCACCGATACCATCATCTGGCTGATGCCGTCGTGCAGCTCGCGCGACAGGCGCGCGCGCTCGTCTTCCTGCGATTCCACCACGCGCTGCGCGAGCGCCTTCAGGCGCGCATCGGCGTGCCGCGATTCGCTGACGTTGAGCACCAGCGCGCAGAGCGCGATCGCCGCGGCGCCGGCCAGTGCGATCGCAGCGAGGCCCTTCATGGTGCTGTCGATTTCGGCCGAGGCGCGCGCGTCGATGCGCGCGAGCGCGCGATCGACGTCGTCGAGGTAGATGCCGGTGCCGAGCATCCAGCCCCAGCGGTCGAGCCCGACCACGTAGCCGAGCTTCGGCTCGACCTTGCCGGTGGTGGGCCGTTGCCACAGATAGCGGACGTAGCCCTGGCCGTGCGAGGCGGCGGCGAGCAGATGCTGCATGGTGGGCGCGCCCTGCGGGTCGCGCATCGCCCAGAAGTTGCGGCCCACGCGCTCCGGCTCGCGCGGGTGCATCAGTGAGTCGCCCTGCATGTCGTAGACGAAGAAATAGCCGTCGGGGCCGAAGTCCATCTTGCGCAGGATCTCGAGCGCCTGGGCGCGGCGCGCGTCGTTGCCGGGCGCGCCGTCGCGCGAGGCTTCGTAGAGCGGCGCGATGGCGCTGGTGGCGAGTTCGACGTAATGCTTGAGCTCGAGCTCCTTGCTCGACAGGTAGGCGGCCTCGATCGTCTCGTGCTGCGCGCGCGCCAGTGCGGTGGCCTGCTGACGCACGCCGAAGCCGATGCCCGCGATCGCAGCCAGGAACGGCACGATCGCGAGCAGGAATATCTTCGCCTTGAGTTTCATGGTCGATCGACGCAAACACGCGGCGGCGCACCCGCCGCGCGACGCGCGCCGGAGCGCCAGGGTCCGCTATTGTCGGCGATTTCCGGCCGCCGCGACGCACCGCGTGTCAGCCCGGCCGTCGGTGCGACAGGCTGGCGAGCGGGCCGCGTGCCGGTCTGCCGCGGCGCGGCGTGCTGCGGCCCCGTCACGGCGCGGTCGCGGCCCTGCCGCCGTCCGGTCCGGCCGCGACGCGCGCGGCGAGCCGCGCCGGTCATAAGCGATTTCCCAATCGCCCGGCGGGTGAGTAAGATGGGCCATTTTCTGGAGGGAGTATCCGCAATGCTGACCGCCGTGCTGGAAGACGATGCCGACCAACGCGACCTGATCATGTTGTGGCTCGAACATGGCGGGCATCGCGTACACGGTTTTGCGACGGGCGCCGCGTTTACCGAGGCGCTGAAGAACGAGCGATTCCAGTTGCTCGTGATCGACTGGATGCTGCCCGACACCACGGGCGACGCGATGATCCAGTGGGTGCGCGACCACCTGGGCTGGAACGTGCCCGTGATCGTGCTGACCGCGCGCGACGACGAGCAGACGGTGCTGACCGCGCTGCGCGCCGGCGCCGACGACTATCTGGTGAAGCCGGCCCGCGCGGCCGAAATGCTGGCGCGGATCGCGGCGGTGGCGCGCCGCTACGGGATCGGCGGCAAGGCGCCGCTCACGCTCGGCGCCTACGAGATCGACATCCAGCGCGTGCGGATCGCCGTGAACGGCAGCTCGGTCGACCTCACGCAGAAGGAGTTCGACCTGGCCGTCTACATGTTCCAGAGCCCGGGCCAGCTGCTGTCGCGCGACCACCTGCTGAACCGCGTCTGGGGCGTGCATGCCGACGTCGACACGCGCACCGTCGACACGCACGTGAGCCGGCTGCGCAAGAAGCTGCAGCTGGACGGTTCCAACGGCTGGAAGGTCATCCCGATCTACGGCTACGGCTACCGCTGCGTGCGGCTCGACTCGCCCGAGTAAGGCGCGAGGGGCGGCCCGGCGCGGCGGCATGCAGCGGTGCGCGCGGCCGGAGCGGGCCTGGCGCTCAGCGCCACGGGCCCGGCGGCGATTCGCGGCCGCCGTCGGTGGCGCGCCAGGCATCGCCCAGCTGGGCCCGGCGCGCGAACGCATCGCGATGGCCGTTCGCCGCCTCGCGCTCGCCGGCCTCGGCCGGCTGCAGCGCGTCGCCGCAGCGATAACTCCAGCCCGCCAGCGTGAGCCAGGCCGTCTCGATGCGGCTCGCGAGCCAGGCGCTGGTGGAGCCCTGATGCTTGTGCAGGTACAGCAGGCGGCTGCGGATCTGCCAGCGCTCGCGCCGGGCCGCGTCGCGGGCGGCCTGGCCGATCCCGCCGCCCATCTGCGCCATGCCGCCGCTCACGCAGCGCGCGCGCACGTCCGGCCAGTACATCACCTCGAAGCCCGCCGCGCCGGCGCGCCGGCACAGGTCGATATCCTCGCAGTACATGAAAAAGCGCGTGTCGAAGCCGTTCAGATAGCGGAACACGTCGTGGCGCACCATCGCGAAGGCATCGGACACCCAGTCGACCGTGCGCGGCCGCCGGCGCGGCTGCAGGTCGGGATCGAGCTGCGCGCGCCGCGTGGCCGCGGCGCGCCCGAAAGGGCCGCGCCAGGCGAACGCGTCGCCCAGCGCGCTCGGGAACCGGTGCGAGCTGGGCATGTCGTTGCCGGCCGCGTCCACCAGCCGGCCGCCGGCGATGCCTACCTGCGGATTGACGAGCATGCGCGCGGCGGCGCGCGCGATCATCGCGGGCTGCGCGTGCGTGTCCGGATGCATCAGCAGCAGCAGGGCGCCGTAGGCTTCCTGCGCCGCGAGGTTGCAGGCCGCCGCGTAGCCGATGTTCACCGGCAGACGGATCAGCCGCGCCCACGGGTAGCTGGCCGCGACCAGATCGGGCGTGCCGTCGGTGGACGCGTTGTCGACCACGATCACCTGCCAGTCGCGGTAGCGCGCCGCCACGCTCAGCAGCGCGAGCTGGCGGTCGATCTGCTCGGCGCAGTCGTGCGCGACGATCAGGATCGAGAGCGCGCGCCGGGCCAGCGCGTGCTCGTGCGGCGACGGGCGCCGCGTGGCGCCCGCGCCGAGCCCGTCGTCGTGGCCGCCGCTCACGACGGACCCGGCCGATCGCGCCTGTCCCGCCTCGTCATCGGACTTCCCCGGGTAGATGGCGAGGTGCGCGTCGCGGACGAGTGGCGGCCGCATGACGGCGGCGGTAAGCGAGTTGGCCATAAAGAATCGGCAGTTGTTGCAGCTGCGCATGCAGCGCGTAGAGCGTGGCGAGGCGCCAATCGCCGGCACTCGGCCGGGCGCGCCAGGCCGAGTGCAGCAGTGCCGCGCCGAGCAGCGCGGCGAGGCCCCAGACGGCGGCCGGCGCGAGCGCGAGCGTCACGGCCAGCAGCAGCGCCGCGACGCCGAGCGCGCTGCCGAAGGCGCGGTTGCGTTGCGGCGCGTAGCCGTGCGGGAACGCGGCGCGGCCCCCGCAGCATGCGTCGGCGGCCGCGTAGGCCTGGCCGATCTGCACCGCGCGGCGCCAGTAGTCGCGAAAGCCCGTGAGCACGTCGTCGTGGCGCGTCATCGGGATCGCCGGCTCGTCCACCCACCAGCGGCGCGCGATGAGACGCCGGCACAGGTCGGCCGCCTCGCCGTCGGCGAGGTTTGCGTCGAAGCCGCCGACCTCCTCGAGCGCGGCGCGGCGAAACAGCGCGTCGCCGACGCGGTCGAGCGCGTCGCCCGACGGCATCAGCCCGTCCAGATCCACCACGGCCGCATAGGGCGACTGATGCGGCAGCGCCTGGCGGCACTGGCCGCGCACGGCCGCGCAGCCGGCCGCGTCGAGCCGGGCCAGCGCGCGCTTCGGGAACGCGCGATCGAGCTGCGTGTCGGCACCGAGGAACAGCACGGTGTCGGCGCCGCTCGCGCGCCAGCCGGCGTTGCGCAGCGCGGCGCGCGTGACGGCCGGGCCGGCGGGCGCGCCGGGCTCGACCGCCACGACGCGCGCGCCGTGATGGGCGGCGCGCATCGCGTCGGCGCCGTGCGGGTGGTCGGTCGCGTACAGCAGCTCGACCGGCAGCGCCTGCCAGTCGGCCGCCCGCACGCTGCGCAGGCAGCGCGACAGCGTGCCGTCCCGATCAGGCCCCGTGACGACCACGGTGACTTGATGCGGGTTCAAAATTCGTCCTCCATCGGCGCGCGGAACGCGCTGCCGACCCAGCAGGGCACGAACGCGCGGCGCAGCGGCACGACGGTGGACTGCATGCGCCATGCGCGGGCCCGGCGAAGCTGACGCGCGCGTCCCGACGGCGGACGGGCCGCAGCCTGCCGGCCGCGCGAACGGCGGCTGCAGCGTTGTTGTGCGTCCAAAGAGATTGCGATCATCGCGTCGGCCCTCCTGCGTGGATGGACTCCATTGCAACGCGAATCGGCGCGGGAATCGTGACAGAACTGCAAACGCCGCCGCCGTCGCGGGGCCGTTCCGGGGGGCTTGCCGAAGGTGTGAGGAATGGCAGGGCCGCCGCGGGTTTCGGCCGCACGAGCAGGCCGGGCGGCCGGTGTACCGGTTCCAGGCGGCCCGCGCAACGCCCCTCACGCGAGCGCGCAAACGACCCCGGCAGGCGGGCGCCGGCGCGGGCCGTCCGAATGCCCGGCGGCCGGCCACGCCGGCCCGGTTCAGCGCCGGCCTGCGGTCAGGCCGAGCGGCTGGCCGCGCGGCTCAGCCGGCCAGCAGGCGGCGCCGCTTCACGAGCACGACGCTGTTGATGCCGTTCAGGTGGTCGTGGCTGACCTCGTCGCAGCTCTCGCGGATGATGAACAGGCCGAAGCCGCCCTCCGATTCGCCCGAGAAGTCCGGCGCAAGCTCGGGCGGCGGCGTGAACGGCCGCCCGTCGTAGACGAATTCGAACATCGCGAAGCCGGTGCCGGCGGTGCCGACCACCTCGATCGGCCCGTCGCCGGGCCGTGAGTCGTGCCGCACGATGTTGCTCGCGAGTTCGACCGCGGCCAGCGCCAGCGCGGCCGCGGCGTCGTCGTCGAGCCCCGCCGCCGCATGCGTGGTGACGAAGGTGCGCAGCAGCTGCAGCTGCGAGAGCGTGCGCGGCATGTCGAGCCGCGCGCGGCGCGCGTTCGGGCCGGCGTCGGGCAGCTGCAGCACCAGCATCGTCATGTCGTCGGGGATCCGGGCGCTGTTGGTGAACGCCTCGACGGCGGCGCGCATGCCGCGCACGATCGTGCCGGGGCGGCGGTGCGAGGGCAGCAGCGCGCGCAGCGTCGCCGCCAGGCGGTCGAGCCCGAAGCGCTCGCCGGCGCGATCGACGGCGTCGGTCAGGCCGTCCGAGTAGAGCGCGAGCGTGTCGCCGGGGCCGAGCCGCACGGTGTCCTCGAACACCTCGGCCTCCTCGATCACGCCGAGCGGCGGATGCTGGTTGCGCAGGAACACGGGCGGCGCGTTGCCGCGAAACAGCATGGTTTCCTCGTGCCCGCAGCCGACCCAGGTGGCGGTGCCGCTCACGCGGTCGATGCGCAGGTAGCAGAGCGTGACGAAGCTGTCGAGCGCCTGCAGCCGGGCATGCATCGCGCGCTGCGCGTGCGCCACGATGCGCGCCGGCGAAGGCCGCTGCGGGGTGCCTGGCACGCCGCCATGCGCGACCAGCTCGGCGATCGAGCGCGAGAACTGCATTTTCAGCGCGGCGCCCAGCAGCGCGGCCGGCACGCCCTTGCCCATCGCGTCGCCCACCAGCAGGTCGAAGCAGCCGTCGTCGAATTCGAACAGGTCAAAGAAGTCGCCGTTGATGCCGCGCGAGGCGACATTGAAGCTCGCAATCAGGCAGTCGTGCACGGCCGGCGGCAGATCGCCGATCAGCAGGCCGCGCTGGATGCCGGCACCGAGTTCGAGCTCGGCGCGATGCGCGTCCTTCAGCGCGCGCTCGCCGGCCACCTGCAGGCTGATGTCGGTCTGGATCAGGAACGCGTGCTTGGTGTCATGCGGCGTGTTCATGATCGGCACCAGCGTGGAGGCGGTCCAGAACAGCGAGCCGTCGCGGCGCCGGTGGACCAGCTGGCCGCTCCAGGGCGCGCCCTCGCGGATCAGCGCCGGCAGCCCGTCCACCGCGAGCCCGCCCGAGGCATCGTCGGGGCGCAGCATCCGGTACGACTGGCCGACCAGCTCGTCGCTCTGGTAGCCGCTGACCGAGGCGAGCATGGTGTTGGCATAGAGGATCGTGCCGTCCGGCGCGAGGATGCTGACGATCGCGTGCTCGTCGAGCGCGCTCTTCAGGCCGCGCAGGTCCGATGACGAGTCGCGGTATTTCGCCAGCAGCTGCGCGCGTTCGTGCGCGGCACGCTTGGCCTCGGAGAGGTCGCGCACGGTGCAGAAGTAGTACAGCTCGCCGTCCACGTCCACCGGCGCGACCGAAATCTCGGCCGGGAACACGCGGCCGTTGGCGCGCCGCGCGTTCAGCTCGAGCCGGCGGCGCGGCGCGGCGAGCCGGTCGTCGTCGCCGGGCGCGCGCCCGGCGCGCATCAGCTCGTGGATCTCGTCGGGCAGCAGTGCCTCGCCGGGCTGGCCGATCAGGTTCTCCGCGCGGTAGCCGAAGATGCGCTCGGCCTCGCGGTTGAACTCGACCACGTGGCCCAGCGCGTCGAGCGTGACCATGCCGTCCATTGCGCTCGTCAGTACCGCGGTGTTGCGCGCCTCGCTGCTGGCGATCTCGCGCATCAGCTGGCCGAGCGCGGCGATCGTCAGCGCGTTCTGGCGCAGGCTGCGCGCGGCCGCGGCGCAAAACACGCCCCACAGCACCAGCACCATGCCGGTGCCGAACGCCACCCAGCGCGCGATCACGGTCCAGCTCGCGAGCGCGTCGGCGTCGGGGGTGGCCACGATGGTCACGAACGGCCAGCGGCGCGCGGTGCGCCAGGCGCCCACGCTGGCCGTGTCGCCGAACTCGAGCGCGTCGAAGGTGCCGGCCTCGCCGTGCGGCAGCAGCTTGCGGAACAGCGGATGCGAGGCGTAGGTGTCCATCGCGGCGAGCGGCGCGCCGGTGGCCACGATCGGCGTGCCGTCGAGCGACACCAGCGCGGCCGAACGCGGCGCGTCGTCCAGCAGCATCTGGAAGGTGGTCTTCAGATAGTCGGGGTTGAGCGCGACCACGATCCGGATCACGTCGCCGTTGGGCGTCAGCGCCGCGCGCGCGAGCGGCAGGAAGCGCAGCGGCAGCGCGCGGGCGCCACTGGGGCGCGTGCCGCGCGCGAGCGCCGAATCGGCGAGGTCGCGCCCGGCGAGCGGATGGCCGATCGCGAGATCGCCGTCGGTGGCCGGCGCGCGCGGGCCGGGCAGCTGGCTCAGGTCGAGGCGGGTGCCGACGTTGGCGTCGTTCGAGCTCGCGAACACCAGCCCGGTGCTGTCGACCAGCGACAGGCTGCGCACCACCGGCGTGCCGGCGATGAAGCGCGCGAGCAGCGTGTTGGCGGACTCGGCGTGGCGCAGGTCGCTGGTCTGCAGCATGTTGTCGATCGCGCGCGCGATCGAGTTCGCGGTGCTGAGCGCCCGCACGCTTTCGTCGTCGATGGCGCGCGCCAGCATCACGGCGCTGGTGCGCTCGTCGTCGAGCGCGCCGCGGTGCTCCCACCATGCGAACGAGCCGGCCGCGCCGATCAGCAGCGCGCCGATGAAGGCCCCGCCGACCAGCACCGAGCGGCTGTTCAGCCAGGCGGGAAGCTGTGCGGTGTGATGCCCGATGATCGCTTCGATTCGTTTCACTGGAGCAGCGTGACCTCGGTCAGGTGGTGACGGCGTGCCGCCGCGGCGAGCCGGCCGTCGCGCTGGATGCGCGCGACGAACGCGTCGACGGTGGCAAGCCACGCATCGTCGCCGGGACGGACCGCATACGCGTAAGGCATCGGATGAAACGGCTTCGGCGGCGCGACGACGCGCGCCCAATCGGCATTCTCCAGCAGGCGATACGCATACGGAAGGCCCGCGAGCAGCACGTCCAGGCGCCCCGCCAGCAGTTCGTCCTCGCGATTCTGCCGCCCGTCGAGCACCACCACGCTGGCGTGCTTGAGCGTCTGGCGCAGCAGCGGCTCGATCTGCGAGCCGCGCTGCACGCCGACCCGCACGCCGGGCTGGTCGATGTCGTTCCAGTTCGACACCACCTCGCTGCCGCGCGAGGCGATGCCGACGACGCCGCTCGTCAGGTACGGGCGGCTGAAGCGCAGCAACGCGCGCCGCGCCGGGGTGGCGGCCACCGCCAGCATGGCGATGTCGCAGCGGTTGGCGAGCAGGTCGGCGGTGAAGGTGGCGATCGAGGTGTCGATGGTGACGAGCTGCGCGTCGAGATCGGCGGCGAACGCCGCCGACAGGTCCACGTCGATGCCGCGCGCCTCACCCGTGCGCGGGTCGCGATAGGTGATGCCGCCGTCATTGAGGGAAAGGCACACGCGCAGCGTGCGGGTGGCGTGGACGCGCTCCAGCACGCTGCCCGCGCGGGCGGTTGCGCAGACGGCGAGCAGCAGGCAGAGCAGCACGGCCGCGCGCAGCACGGCCAGCGTGCACGGCGCGCCCGGCGGGACGGCGGGCGCCGGGCCCCGGCGGGCCAGCCGGAGCATGATACGGCGCGGATCGGGCCAGCAAACCATCGTGTCGTTCCTTGCGTGATGGGTACGGCGGCGGGCGTCGGTGCGGGCCCGCGAGGGCGCCTGGCGCGGCGCCGCATCGGCTGGATTGCAGCACCGGCCGCGGCGAAAAGTGTGACGCGATCGTGGCGCGCGCCCGCGTCGCGCGGGGCAGCCGGCTGCGCCACGGCTGGCGGCGCGCTCAGGCGAAGGCGGCCAGGGCCTCCTCCTGGCTGCGGTGGACGCTGAACACGCGGTGCATGCGCATCAGCTCGAACAGCGCGTTGACAGGCCGCGTCATCGAGCAGAGCTTGAAGTCGCCGCCGCGCCGGTGCGTCTCGCGCAGGCAGGCGAGCAGCGCGCCGAGCCCCGAGCTGTCGACGAACGTGAGCGACGACATGTCGAACACGATGCGCGCCTGCTGGGCGAGCAGCGGTGCGATCGCGTCCTTGAACGCCTGCACGTTGCCGGCATCGAGATGGGCGTCCGTCGGGCGGACGAGCAGCGGGCCGGCGGGCGCGGGGGTGGTCAGCAGTTCCATGGGGTGTCCTCAAAGGACGCGCGCGGCGAGGGGCGTGCCCCGACGGCCGGCGGCGCGCCCGGTCTGCGGGGCGAGGCGATCACTGGGGCGCGGGCGGCGGCCCGGGCCGGGCGCCCGAGGCCGCGGCGAGCGCCTCGTTGATGCCGCCGACGATCGTGGCGAACGGCACGGCCAGCTCGCCCGGCTGCGCGCCGTTCGCGGTCACGCGGGCCTCGAGCGCGCGCGATTCCTGGCCTAGCGTATCGTAGCCGTAGGACAGCGCGGCGCCCGCCAGCCGGTGCAGCGCGATGGCCAGCATCGCGCGCGGCCGCTCAGCATCGGGCGTGCCCGCCAGCGCGTTCCATTCGGCCCACGCGGCGTCGAGTTCGTCGCGCCGCGCGGCGAGCCCGGCGGTGAAGCGGGCCCGCAGCACCGCGAGCTGGCGTTCGAAATCAGGAAGAGAGTCCGGCGCGTTTATCACGGGCGTAGTCCCAGTAAATCTTCAGATGTTCGGGCAGCGTCATCGGGTCGAACGGCTTGACGATCACGCCGGTGGCGCCGTGCTCGAGCAGCGCCTCGATCTCGTCGGGCAGCGCGCGCGCCGACATCAGCACGATCGGCGTGTCGCGCAGCGCCGGCTTCTCGCGCAGCGCGCGCATCGTGTCGGGCCCGCTCAGCGTCGGCATCATCACGTCGAGCAGGATCAGGTCGGGCGCGAACGCGTCCGCCTCGGCCAGCGCGTCGGTGCCGTCGGGGCAGAGCCGCACGTCGTAGCCGCCGACGACGCCGAGACTGAATTCGAGGATCGCCCGAATGTCCGGGTCGTCCTCGGCGCACAACACCCGGTGCAGCGTGGTGCTCATCGATGGGGTCCTCCGTCGGGATGGGCGATGCGCCGCGCGGCACGCAGCAACGCATCGTCGTCGGTACCGCGCTTGGGCAGCCGGTCGGCCGCGATCGCCGTGGCGGCGGCCGAAACGTCGTCAGTGTAGAGCAGGATCGGCGCGGGGCCGGCGATTTCTCGCAGCCGGCGGGCCACGGCCTCGGGGGCGTCGCGCCCGCGCGACGGATCGGCCACCACCAGCGCCGGCGCGGTGATCGCGGCGGCCTCGAGGGCCTCGGGATCGGCCGCGGTGAGCGGCGTGAATCGGGGCGCGAGCGCGGCGGCGATCCGCGCGCGCGCCGCCGCGTCGGGATCGATCACGAACGCGGTCGGCCGGGTGGGCGGCAGCACCGCCGCGGCGTCGCCGGTCGGCAGGTCGACGTGGAACTCGGCGCCGTGGCCCGGCGTGGATACCACCCCGACCGCGCCGTGCATGCGCTCGACCAGCACCTGCGTGATGTGCAGGCCGAGCCCGGTGCCGGTGCCGACGCGGCGGTCGCGCTCGTCGGCCTGCGAGAACTTTTCGAAGATGCGCGCGCGGAACGCCTCCGGGATGCCGCCGCCGTGGTCGCGCACGGCGATGCGCGCGCGCGCGCCGTCGCGCGTGCCGCGGACCTCCACCGCGCTGCCGGCCGGCGAGTTCTTGATGGCGTTCGACAGCAGGTTCGCCATCACCTGCAGGAAGCGGTCGGGGTCGACCCACACCTCGCAATCGAAGCGCGCGCCGACGCGCGTGAGGTGCACGCCCACCCGCCGCGCATAGTCGAGGTTGGCCGCGAGCGCCTCGTCGACCAGCCCGTCCAGCCCGCAGGCGCGGCGCTGCAGCGTCATGCGGTCGGCCTCGAGCTTGGCGACGTCGAGCACGTCGTCGATCAGCCGGCCGAGCCGCTCGCCGTTGCGCCGCGCGATATCGACCAGCTTCTGCGCCGGCGCGGGCAGCGCGCCGGCCGCGCCGCCCGCGAGCAGGTCCACGGCGCCCTTCACCGAGGTGAGCGGGGTGCGCAGCTCGTGGCTGACGGTGCTGAGGAAATCGTCCTTGAGGCGGTCCAGCCGGCGCTGCTCGGTGAGATCGCGGATCACCAGCGACACGCGCGGCAGTGCGCTGTTGCGCCAGCGGCTGATGCGGATGTCGGCCGGAAAGGTGTCGCCCGACGGGCCGCGCACCAGCGCCTGGCAGGCGGCGGGCGGCGTGTCGGCGCGCAGCCGCTCGGACAGCTCGGCGGGCAGCAGCGCGTCGAGCGGCGCACCGCCGGCGGGCAGCGCGTCGAGGCCGAGCAGCGCATAGCCGGCCGCGTTGGCGTCGCAGATGCGCGTGCCGTCCTCGATCGTCAGCACCGCGTCGCCGACGTGGTCGAACAGTTCGCGATTGTGCGCCGCGAGACTGGCCACGCGCGACTGCAGGTCGAGCACGTGGCCGATGTTGCGGATCTTCGCGGCCAGCAGCGCGCCGTCCACGGGCTTGACGAGATAGTCGTCGGCACCTTCCTCCACGGCGCGCACGAAATGCTCGGCGCCGTGCAGCGAGGACATCACCACGATCGGCAGCCAGGCGCGCTCGTGGCTCGCGCGCAGGCGGCGCGTGGCCTCGAAGCCGTCCATGTCGGGCATCAGCAGGTCGAGCAGCACGAGGTCGACGGCGGTGGTCTCCACCACGGCGAGCGCGGCGCGGCCGCTGTCGGCCTCGATCACGTGGTGGCCGGCCGCGCGGACCTGCGAGGCGGTTTCCGCGCGGCTCGCGCCGATATCGTCGACGACGAGCACATGCAGCGGATTGTCGGGTGCGGTGAGCGTGATCGGATCGGTCATCGTGGCGGCGCATGCCGGCACAGCTGGGTACGCGGCACGCAGCGAGGAGTCATGGCCAGCCGATTATGCCACCGGGCGGCGAGGCGTGGATGACCCGGCACGCGGCAAGATCCGGCCGCCTGCCTGGTGACGAGGCCGGCAATTCCGGATCGGCGATTGTCGATTGGGAGTGCTGCGTATTCGACAAAAGCAGAGGAAAACGAAGCTTCGGAAAATTGATCAGGATGCCAAATCAAAAATGATGAGCGTGGCGCGCCGCGCGAGACGGTGGTCCGCGCATGGCATGGCTTCGTGCCGGGGGGCCGTGTCGAGGCGTCATATCGAATATCCGGCAGCGGGAATAAGCAAATTCCAGTGCGGGTAACAACGGCAGACCAATCGCTTTATTGACCGCAACCTCATGCACTGCTGCAATGCGGTTCAAGTTGGTGCATTGCACGATTATCGTGCATAAGCTTTTCACTAAAAATGATTTGTAATGTACTTTACAAAACTCTCGCCGAACTCCGTAAACCCCTTGTAAATACTGGCGCAGCGGGGAGTTGGGGAGAAATTGGAATAATCCCTCGAAATTTAGTGTGAGCGCATCAAATAAAGTTTGACGGGTGTTTTTTGTCCTTGATATCTTCTGCACCCAAGTCATGCCGCAAACCGGCGGCGAGGTTCCGGCAGGTCGATCACCACCGCAACCCGTGCCGCCACGACACGCCGTTACGACACGCCGTTACGACGTCGAAACCGGTGCGCGGCAGACGACACAACACGGCGGTCTGGCAATTTGGTGATTCGGACGGCGGGCAGCGGCGCCATCGATTCGGAATCCGAAAGGAAGCCGGTTCGAACTCGCGCGGCGCCGGTTCGTTCCGGTTATGAGACGTCGGCCCCCTCCGATCCGGAGGCGGCCGGTTACCGGGCGCATCCCGTCCGGGGGGATGGATTTGACAATGAAAATGGAAGATGGCCTCGCCACTTCGAACAGCGGGCTCGCGCAACTCGGCCGTCCCCGCCAGTACGAGGCAACGCGCAAGCAGTCGGCGCGCCGCTATGTCGGCATCGCCGTCGTGCTGCTGCTGCACGTGGTGCTGATCTACGCACTGCTCAACGGCCTCGCGACCAAGGTCGTGCAGGTGATCCAGCACCCGATCGAAACTCGCATCATCGAGCCGGTCAAGCCGCCGCCGCCGCCGCCGATGCCCACCGTCAAGCTGCCGCCGCCGAAGTTCGCGCCGCCGCCGCCGCCGTTCGTGCCGCCGCCCGAGGTGCCGGTGCAGGCACCGCCGCAGACGCCGATCGTGCATCAGGCCGCTCCGGTGGTGTCCGCGCCCGTCACGGCACCGCCCGTGGCCGCGCCGCCCGCCCCCAAGCCGGTGAGCCATGAGGTCGGCGTGGTGTGCCCGAATTCGGATCAGATCCGCGGTTCGATCCCCTATCCGAAGGAGGCGCAGGAAAACAACATCACGGGCGACGTGCTGATCGAATTCACCGTGGACGCGGACGGCAGGATCACCAACGAGCGCGTCGCGCAGTCGGCCGATTCGGATCTCGATCGCGCTGCGTTCAATGCGGTCAAGCGGTTCAAGTGTGTGGCGCAGGGGCAACCGGTGCGCGTACAGGTTCCGTTCTCCTTCAATCTGAACTGAATTCCCTCAATCTGGATCGGGCGCCGGCAGGGCCGGCGCCAGGCGACGAAGCATCACATGTTTTCGTCAGTATAACGAAAGAATAGGAGTTGGGTATGGCCAAGCGTTCGATCGCCGCGCTCGCGGCAAGCATGATGATTTCCGCCACCGGCCTGGCCGTATCGGTGGCCCCGGCGGTGCTGCTCGCGCCGCAGAGCGCGTTCGCGCAGGCGAGCGACGCGGCCGCCGGCTCGGCGCCCGCGGCCGTGCAGGCCGCGCCCGCCGCGACCGATGCGGTGCCCCCGCCGGCGCCGGCCGCCACCGAGGCGGTGGCCAACCCCTACGGCCTCGGCGCGCTCTGGAAGGGCGGCGACTTCGTCGCGCGCTTCGTGCTGGTGCTGCTGGTGATCATGTCGATGGGCAGCTGGTACATCATGATCACCAAGTTCCTCGAACAGGTGCGCGCCAACCGCCGCGCCAAGCATGCCGACCAGCAGCTCTGGACGGCCCCGTCGCTCAACGAGGGCGTCAAGCTGCTCGACGAGGCCTCGCCGTTCCGCTTCCTGACCGAGACCGCGATCGAGGCGGGCGAGCATCACCAGGAGGCGCTGCTCGAGGCGGTGGACCGCAACACCTGGATCGACGCGTCGGTCGAGCGCGGCATCACCAATGTCTCGAACCGCCTGCAGGACGGCCTGGCGTTCCTCGCCACAGTGGGCTCCACGGCCCCCTTCGTCGGCCTGTTCGGCACCGTCTGGGGTATCTATCACGCGCTGACCGCGATCGGCATCGCGGGCCAGGCCTCGATCGACAAGGTGGCCGGCCCGGTGGGCGAAGCCCTGATCATGACCGCCATCGGCCTGGCCGTGGCGGTGCCGGCAGTGCTCGGCTACAACTTCCTGGTTCGCCGCAACAAGACCGTGATGGAGCGCGTGCGCAACTTCGGCGCGCAGCTGCACACCGTGGTGCTGGCCGGCGGCAAGCGCACCCGCGTGGCCGGCGCGCCGGCCGCCACGCTCGGCCGCTGAGCGGAGGCACGCCATGGCCATGAGTGTCGGGCAGGAAGACGACGACGAGGTGATCGCCGCGATCAACACCACGCCGCTCGTCGACGTGATGCTGGTGCTGCTGATCATCTTCCTGATCACGATCCCGGTCGTCACGCACACGATTCCGCTGCAACTGCCGAAGGAGGCCGTGCAGCCGCTGCAGACCACGCCCAAGAGCATCGAGCTCGCGGTGAACCGCGAGGGCCAGTACTTCTGGGGCGAGCAGCTGGTGGACGGGCCGACGCTGCTCGCCAAGCTGAAGGCGGTCTCGCAGATGGTGCCGCAGCCGGACGTGCACGTGCGCGGCGATCAGGACACGCGCTACGAGTTCATCGGGCGTCTGATCACCGATTGCGAGCGGGCGGGCATCGCCAAGGTGTCCTTCATCACCGAGCCGCCGGCGCGCGGCGGTTAAGGCCAGGGAGCCGACTATGGGTATGAACGTGTCCTCGCGCAGCGGCGGCGAGCCGGAGGTGATGGTCGACATCAACACCACGCCGCTGATCGACGTGATGCTGGTGCTGCTGATCATGCTGATCATCACCATCCCGATCCAGATGCACTCGGTGAAGATGGACCTGCCGGTCGGCAATCCGCCGCCGCCGCCCACGCCGCCGGAGATCGTGCAGATCGACATCGACTTCGACGGCACCACCACCTGGAACGGCGCGCCGGTGCCGAACCGCGCCGCGCTGGAAGCGAAGCTGCAGCAGGCCGCGGCCGAACCGGTGCAGCCCGAGATCCACCTGCGCCCGAACAAGCTGGTGCCGTACCGCGACGTGGCCGGCGTGCTGGCCGCCGCGCAGCGCGTCGGGGCGACCAAGATCGGCCTGATCGGCAACGAACAGTATATGCAGTAACGAACCGGGCACTTCGATGATCGACCAACGGATGACGCGCGCCGCGCTCGCGGCCGCGCTGGGGATGTTTTTTGCCTGCGCCGCGCCGCTCGCGAGCGCGGCCGACACGCTGCGGCCCGAGGTGGCCAAGCCGCTCGCGGCCGCGCAGGAGCTTTATCGCGCGCACAAGTATCGCGATGCGCTCGGCAAGATCGCGCTTGCGCAGGCCGTGCCGAACAAGACCCCCTACGAGGCGGTGACGGTGGACGAAATGCGCGGCGCCGCGGCGATCGCGGCTGGCGATGCGGGCGCCGCCGAACAGGCCTACGAGGCCGTGCTGGCCTCGGGCCACGCGAGCCCCGCCGACGAGCAGCGCACGGCCGCCGCGCTGGCCGGGCTCTATTTCCAGCAGAAGAACTATCCGCTCGCGATCCGCACCGCGCAGCGCTATCAGAAGGCGGGCGGCGGCGATCCCGAGATGCGCACGCTGCTGCTGCAGTCGTACTACCTGTCGAACGACTGCAAGCCGGTGGTGGCCACGCTCAGGCCCGCGCTCGAGGCCGACACGCGCGCGGGCCGCGTGCCCGAGGAGGCGTCGCTGCAGATGCTGGCCACCTGCGCGCAGCGCACCGGCGACGGCGCGACCTATCGCGCCGCGCTCGAATCGCTGGTGGTCCACCATCCGAATCCGGCCTATCAGACCCAGCTGTTCGACGCGATCCGCACGCGGCCCGGCTATCTGTCCTCGCTCGACCTCGACCTGTACCGGCTGCGGCGTGCCAGCGGCGGCCTGACGAGCGCCGCCGACTACATGGAGATGACGCAGCTCGCGATCGTGGCCGGCTCGACGGCCGAAGCCAAGCAGGTGGTGGACCAGGGTTTCGCCTCGGGCGTGCTCGGCCACGATGCCCAGGCCGAGCGCGAGAAGCGCCTGCAGGCGCTGGCCGCCAAGCGCGCGGTGGCGCCGCCCGATCCGGCCAACCCGGTCGATCCGGTAGACGCGGGGCTCAACCAGGTGTTCGCCGGCAAGGCGGCCGAAGGCCTCGCGCAGATCCGGCAGGCGATCGCCAAGGGCGGCCTCGCGCATCCGGATCTGGCGCAGCTGCGCCTCGGCGAGGCGTACTACGTCGCGGGCGACAAGCCCCGCGCGGTGCAGGCCTGGCGCGCCGTCAACGGGAACGACGGGACAGCCGACCTCGCGCGGCTGTGGACCCTCGTCGCGGCGAAATGAATCACGAACGGGACAGCGAGCGACCATGGCCTCGTTCAGCGATGAATCGACGTCGGCCGCGGCCGCGATCGGCGCGCGAATGCGCGCGCTGCGCCAGCGGCTGAAGCTCACGCTCGACGAGGTCGCGGCGGCCGCGGGCATCTCGAAGCCGTTCCTGTCGCAGGTCGAGCGCGGCCGCGCCACGCCGTCGCTGGCCTCGCTGGCCGGCATCGCCCGCGCGCTCGGCGTCACGATGCAGTACTTCGTCGAGGCGCCGAGCGAGGCGAAGGCGGTCAGGCGCGCGGACACGCTGCAGTTCTTCAGCTTCGCGGATTCGGCCAACTCGTTCGCGCGCATGACCAACCCGGGCAGCAGCCGCCAGCTCGACGCGGTACTGGTGAGGCTGCCGGCCCGCGAACCGGGCTCTCCGATGCCGTCGGACGCGGGCGAGCAGTTCCTGTACGTGGTGCGCGGCGAGATCGCGCTGACGCTGAACGGCCGCACGCTGACGCTGAAGCCCGGCGACACCGCGCACTACGAGGCGGCGCTCGCGCAGGCGTGGCGCAACGCGGCCGACGAGGAGGCGTGGGTGGTCTGGGTCGGCACGCCGAGACTGTTTTGACATGGAAGGGAGATGCGGCCGGCAGGGGCGGGTAGCCGGAGCGTAAGACGAAATTCCGGCGCGGCTAGGACGAGCGATCGGAACGACTCGTTTGCATGACTAACAAAACGAAAGGTCGGACGGAAGCCGTGCGGCCGGTGCGAACGAGGTGGTGGCAGGCAGCAAGGGCAGTACGCAATCGGCAAGACAAGGGTTTGACAACGGGTGCCGGGACGCGATGCCGCGCAGGCGGTAAACGGATTTCACGAGATTCCGGGCGCGCGACGGGTGGGGGTCTATTTGTTCAGCGAGAGGGGCAAGATGAAACAGAGAGTGTTGGCGACGGCCGTGAGGCAGATCGTCTGGGCGGAAATCGCATTGGCGGCCACGCTGGCCGCGCCGGCGTTCGCGCAAAGCCAGCCTGCCGCCGGCCCGGCGACGGTGGCCGATGCGGTGGCGAACGGCCCGGCCGTGACGGTGGCGCAGGCGGCCGCGCCGTCGAGCGTGGGCACGGCGAGCACGGCCGAGGCGCCCGCAGCGGCGCCGGGCACGGCGGCCACGGGACCGGACGGCAAGAAGGTGGCGCAGATCAAGCGCTTCGAGGTGACCGGCTCGCTGATTCGCAGCTCGGACAAGGTCGGCTTCAACCAGGTTCAGACGATCACGCAGAAGGACATCACCAGCAGCGGCGCGGTGACCGTGTCCGACTTCCTGCGCAACACCACCGCCAACTCGGCCAACAGCTGGGGCGAAGGCCAGAGCAGCAGCTTCGCGGCCGGCGCGGCCGGCATCGCGCTGCGCGGCCTGCCGGAGAAGTACACGCTGGTGCTGGTGGACGGCCAGCGCGTGGCGCCGTTCGCGTTCTTCTCGAACGCGGACGATTCGTTCTTCGATCTCAACACGATCCCGCTCAACGCGATCGAGCGCATCGAAATCGTCAAGACCGGCGCCGTGTCGCAATACGGCTCGGACGCGATCGGCGGCGTCGTCAACATCATCACCAAGCACGATTTCCGCGGCCTGCAGCTCGACGGCAGCCTCGGCAGCGCGATCAACGCCGGCAACGGCAACGGCACCACCAAGTTCGGCGTGCTCGGCGGCTTCGGCGACCTGAACGCCGACCGCTTCAACATTACCGCTGCGGCCAGCTTCTACAAGTCCAACGGCTTCACGCTGGCCGATCGCGACTCCACGCGCAACATGGACTACACCGGCAAGCCGGGCGGCCTGTCGCTGCTCGGGCCGTCGTACTGGAACTTGCCGGACGGCTCGACTCAGGCGCTGGGCGGCTGCACGCCGCGTCCGGCTGCCACCAATTCGCTCACGCAGGGCCTGCCGGGCACCATCTGCGGCATCAATACCGCGCAGAGCATGTCGGTCCTGCCGATGACGGAGCGCCTGAACGCGAAGCTGCACGGCGACTTCAAGGTGGACGACAAGACCACCGCGTTCGCCGATTTCATGATCAGCAGCATTTCGTCGACCTCGAACCAGGGCACCCACACGGTGGGCAACCCGCAGGGGCCGGCCCTGGTCTGGAACCCGGCCACGCAGCAGCTCACGCCGTTCAACACGGTAGTGCCCACCAGCAACCCGTACAACACCACGGGCGTGCCGTCGGTGCTCACCTACACGTTTCCGGCCACGGTCGCCGAGAAGACCAACTCGACGTTCTGGCGTGCGTCCACCGGCGTCAAGGGTTCGTTTACGCTGCCCTATGGCGACTGGGACTGGTCGACCTCGCTCAGCCACTCGCAGAGCACGGTCAGCAACTCGTTCTCGAACGCGCTCAACGTCAACCAGCTCACCAATATCTACCAGAACGGCGCGCTGAATTTCGCGAACCCGTCGGCCACGCCGGGCGCGTTCAACGGGCTGTATCAGGACGCCAGCACGTTCGGTATCTCGAAGCTCGATACGGTGGACGCGACGCTGTCCACGCCGAACCTGTTCCACCTGCCCACAGGTGACGTCGGCCTTGGCCTGGGCGCGCAGTTCACCCACCAGAGCGAATTCCTCGCGCCGGGCTCGGGCTACGTGGACGGCGCCGTGACCTCGCCGAACCTTCAGTCGGTGAACGGCCAGCGCAACGTCGCGGCGGTCTACTATCAGATCAACGTGCCGATCCTGAAGAACCTGACGTTCAGCCAGTCGGGCCGCTACGACCACTACTCCGACGTCGGCGGCGCGTTCTCGCCGCGCTTCGCGCTGCGCTACCAGCCGGCCCAGCAGCTCACGCTGTACACCTCGTACAGCCGCGGCTTCCGCGCGCCGACCTTCGTCGAGGACAGCGCCTCGCGCACCATCGGCAGCCAGATCGATCCGGCCACCGGCCTGAACTACACGTCGATCACGGTGGGCAACCCGAACATTGCGCCGGAGCACACGCGCAACCTGAACATCGGCTTCCAGCTCTCGCCGAGCCGCTACACCGATTTCAGCCTCGACTGGTACAAGATCCGCGTGGACAACGTGATCGGCCAGGGCAGCCCGTCGAGCGTGGTGAGCGATCCGAACACCGGCGCGCTGCTGTACAAGGTGATCCCGTACCAGAACCTCGGCTACCTCGACACCAACGGCTTCGAGTCGACGTTCCGCCAGGCGGTGCCGCTCAAGGGCCTCGGCACCATCACGCTGTCGGGTGACTGGGCCTACGTGAAGAGCTTCAAGATCGGCACGCCGGGTGCGGCGCCGGTGGACGGCGCGGGCAACAACTACACGCTGACCCAGCCGTTCGGCGGCAGCTTCCCGCGCTGGCGCGGCAACACCACGCTGGACTGGAACTACCACCGCTGGGATGCCGCGCTGACCTGGCAGTTCACCGGCCCGTACGCGCAGAACCTGTCCGCGGCGCCGGCGCCGAGCAAGGTCGGCTCCTACAGCCAGTTCAACCTGATGGTGACCTACACGGGCTTCAAGAACTGGACGATCTACGGCGGCATCGACAACATCTTCAACCGCACGCCGCCGTATGACCCGATCTTCGCGAACGGCACGATTAGCCAGAATGGCTATGACCAGTCGATCTACACCTACATCGGCCGCTTCGCCCAGATCGGCGCGACCTACAAGTTCTGACGGTCCAGCCTGGGCCGCCGCGTTCGCCCCCGCTGCTGCGCGGGCCGGCGCGGCGGCCCGCCTCCCTCAACCCTTGACGACGGCATGCCGGCCGCCCGGCGGCATGCCCTCCACCGCAGGATGACGATGAATTCTGTCTCGATGCGCCGGCCACGGGCCGCGGGTCACGCCCTGGCCGCCCGCCTCGCGCGCGTGGCCGCCTTCGCGTGCGTCGCGGCGGCGGCCTGCTTCATGCAGCCGGGCGCCGCGCTTGCCGTGCCGGCGATCGCGCAGTACGACGCGCCGAAGTACCCGCCGAACTTCACGCATTTCGACTACGCGGACCCGGACGCGCCCGCCGACGGCACGCTCACGTTCAACAACTACAACCAGCTGCAGAGCTACGACTCGCTGAACCCGTTCCTGGTGCGCGGCGCGCCGGCGCCGGACATCCAGAACCTGATGTTCGACACGCTGATGCAGCGCAGCTGGGACGAGCTGGCCTCCGAATATCCGCTGATCGCCGACGACGTCGAGATCGCGCCGGACCGCAGCTCGGCCACCTTCCACATCAATCCGGCCGCGCGTTTCTCGAACGGCGACCCGATCACGGCCGCCGACGTCAAGTATTCGTTCGACACGCTGGCGAGCCCGCAGGCCTCGCCGATCGTCAACGCGCAGTTCGAGGTGATTCGCCGCGCCACGGTGGTGGACCGCCTCACGGTGCGTTTCGATTTCAAGCGGCCCGAGCGCTCGGCGCCGCTGATCGCGGGCGATCTGCCGGTGTTCTCGCCGAAGTGGGGGCAGCGCGCCGACGGCACGCGCCCGCCGTTCGACCAGATCGTGGAGGTGCCGCCGATCGCGAGCGGCGCCTACCTGATCGCCGAGCGCGCCAACGACAAGCAGATCGTCTACGAGCGCAATCCGCAGTACTGGGCCGCCAACCTGCCGACGCGGCGCGGCATGTTCCGCTTCCAGCGCATCACGTTCAAGCTCTATGTCGACCTCTACACCATGCTCGAGGCGTTCAAGGCCGGCGACATCGACATGCGCATGGAATACAGCTCGTCGCAATGGGCGCGCCGCTACGTGGGCAAGAATTTCGACAACGGGCTGCTGAAACAGGGGCTGTTTCCCGACGGCCCGCCGCAGATGCAGGGCTTCCTGATCAACCTGCGCCGGCCGATGTTCCAGGACGTGCGGGTGCGCCACGCGCTGGCGCTGGCGTTCGACTACGACTGGATGAACCGGATGATGTTCTACGGCCAGTACCGGCGGACCAACAGCTTCTGGGAGGCGAGCCCGTTCGGCGCCACCGGCATGCCCAGCGAGAAGGAGCTGGCGCTGCTCGAGCCGTTCCGCAAGTCGCTGCCGCCCGAGGTGTTCGGGCCGATGGTGAAGCAGCCCAGCACGCTGCCGCCGAACTCGCTGCGCGGCAACCTCAAGCAGGCGCGGGCGCTGCTGGAGGCGGCCGGCTGGCACTATCGCGACGGCGCGCTGCGCGACGCCAACGGCACCCCGATGACGATCGAGATCATCGACGACGAGCCCGGCATGGACCGCCTGATCCTGCCGTACACGCAGGCGCTCGCGCTGCTCGGCATCCACGCCTGGCTGCACGAGATCGACAGCGCGCTGTATCAGAAGCGGCTCGACAACTTCCAGTACGACATGACCACCTACATCTACGCGCCGGTCACGATCCCCGGCGCGGAGCTGACGCGCCGCTTCGGCAGCGCGGCCGCCGACGAGCCCGGCTCGGAAAACTATCCGGGCCTGAAGTCGAAGGCGGTGGACGCGTTGATCCGCGACGTGCTCGCGGCCGACACGCTCGACCAGCTGGAGACGGCCACCCGCGCGCTCGACCGCGTGCTGATCAACCTCTACATCCTGGTGCCGCAGTACTACCTGCCCAACGCGCGGATCGCCTACAAGAGCACCTACGGCCATCCGAAGGTGATTCCCGCGTCGTTCAACTACGAGGACTGGATGATCGACTACTGGTACCGCAAGCGCCCCGCCGCGGGCGCCGCGCACGCGGCCGGCGCCTCGGGTGCCGCCGGCAAGGAGTGACACGATGCTCGCCTACATACTCAGACGTCTGCTGCTGATGATCCCGACCATCATCGGCGTGGTGACGATCACCTTCGTGGTCACGCAGTTCGTGCCGGGCGGCCCGGTCGAGCAGGTGCTCACCCAGCTGCGCCACGGCGGCGCGCGCGGCGGCGAGAGCGGCAGTGGCGGCGGCGGCTATCACGGCAGCCAGGGCGTGGACCCGCAGCAGATCGAGCAGATCAAGAAGCAGTTCGGCTTCGACAAGCCGCCGCTCACGCGCTATCTGATGATGCTCGGCAACTACGCGCGCTTCGATCTCGGCCAGTCCTACTTCGCGCACCGCAGCGTGTGGGAGGTGATCCGCTCCAAGCTGCCGGTGTCGATCACGCTGGGGCTCTGGACGGTGCTGCTCACCTACCTGATCGCGGTGCCGCTCGGCATCGCCAAGGCGGTGCGCAACGGCTCGCGCTTCGACACCGTGACGAGCGTGATGGTGCTGACCGGCTACGCGATTCCCGGCTTCGTGCTCGGCGTGCTGCTGCTGATGCTGTTCGGCGGCGGCACGTTCTGGCAGCTGTTCCCGATGCGCGGCATCACCTCCGACAACTTCGCCGAGCTGTCGCTGGTCGGCAAGGTGCTCGACTACCTCTGGCACATCGTGCTGCCGGTCACGGCGGCCGTGGTCGGCAACTTCGCGATCGTCACGATCCTGACCAAGAACACCTTCCTGGAGGAGATCGGCCGGCAATACGTGCTGACCGCGCGCGCCAAGGGCGCGCCGGAGCGCGACGTGCTCTGGAAGCACGTGCTGCGCAACGCGGCGATCCCGCTCGTCACCGGCCTGCCCGCCGCGTTCGTGGGCGCGTTCCTGAACGGCAACCTGCTGATCGAGACGCTGTTCTCGCTCGACGGCATGGGCCAGCTCTCCTACGACTCGGTGATCCGCCGCGATTACCCGGTCGTGCTCGGCTCGCTGTTCCTGTTCACGCTGATCGGCCTCATCACCAAACTCATCGCTGACGTCTGCTATGTCCTCGTCGACCCCCGCATCCAATTCTCCCGCCTGGACCACTGATCCGGTGGCGGGCCTGCAGGCCTCGCCGTCGCCGTGGCGGCGCACCTGGCGGCGGTTTCGCGGCCAGCCGCTCGGCTACTGGAGCTTCGTGATCTTCACCACGCTGTTCGTGGTGAGCCTGTTCGCCGAGGTGCTCTCGAACGACCGGCCGCTGGTGGTGCGCTACGACGGGCATTACTACTTCCCGATCGTGAAGGACTATCCCGAGACGCTGTTCGGCGGCGACTTCCCGGCCAAGACCAACTATCTCGACCCGTACATCCGCAAGCGCCTCGAGAAGCACGGCAACTTCGCGATCTATCCGCCGAGCCACTACCACTACGACACGATCGACTACTTCGCCACCAGCCCGTATCCGGCGCCGCCCTCGGCCAGCAACTGGCTCGGCACCGACCAGTACGGGCGCGACGTGCTCGCGCGGCTGATCTACGGATTCCGGCTGTCGGTGCTGATGGCGTTCGCGCTGACGGTCTCGGGGGTGGTGATCGGGGTCGCCACGGGGGCGCTGCAGGGATTCTACGGCGGGCGCACCGACCTGATCGGCCAGCGCCTGATCGAGATCTGGAGCGCGATGCCCGACCTCTACCTGCTGATCATTTTCGCCTCGATCTTCAACCCCTCGCTGTGGCTGCTGTTCCTGCTGCTGTCGATGTTCGGCTGGCTGGTGCTGTCCGACTACGTGCGCGCCGAATTCCTGCGCAACCGCGCGCTCGATTACGTGAAGGCCGCGCGCACCATGGGCCTGACCAACGGCCAGATCATCTGGCGCCACGTACTGCCCAACAGCCTCACGCCCGTCATCACCTTCCTGCCGTTCCGCATGAGCGCGGCGATCCTGTCGCTGACCAGCCTCGACTTCCTCGGGCTGGGCGTGCCGCCGCCCACGCCGAGCCTGGGCGAACTGCTGCAGGAGGGCAAGAGCAATCTCGACGCCTGGTGGATCTCGATCTCGGCATTCGCCGCGCTGGTGGTCACGCTGCTGCTGCTGACCTTCATGGGCGACGCGCTGCGCAACGCGCTCGACACGCGCACGCGCGGTTCGGCCTTCGGCGGAGGCAAGTGATGGCGGCACCGTTGTTGCAGATCGAGAACTTCTCGGCGAAGTTCGGCGGGCGGGCCGCCGTGCGGGACCTCTCGCTCGCGGTGGCGCGCGGCGAGCGCGTCGCGCTGGTGGGCGAATCGGGCTCGGGCAAGAGCGTCACGGCGCTGTCGATCCTGCGCCTGGTGCGCGAGGCCGAGCTGTCCGGGCGCATCCTGCTGGATGGCGACGACCTGCTCGCCAAGAGCGAGCAGCAGATGCGCGGCATTCGCGGCGCCGACATCGCGATGGTGTTCCAGGAGCCGATGACGGCGCTCAACCCGCTCTACACGGTCGGCAAGCAGATCGCCGAGAGCCTGCGCCTGCACGAAGGGCTGCGGCCCGGCGCGGCGCGCGCGCGCGGCATCGAGCTGCTGCGCCGCACCGGGATTCCCGAGCCGGAGCGGCGCATCGACAGCTTTCCGCACCAGCTCTCGGGCGGCCAGCGCCAGCGCGCGATGATCGCCATGGCGCTGGCCTGCCGGCCGCGCCTGTTGCTCGCCGACGAGCCCACCACCGCGCTCGACGTGACGGTGCGCCAGCAGATCGTCGATCTCCTGATCGAGCTGCAGGAGCAGGAGGCCGCCGCGCGCGGCATGGCGGTGCTGCTGATCACGCACGACCTGAACCTGGTGCGCCGCTTCGCGCAGCGCGTGGCGGTGATGGAGAAGGGCGTGCTGGTGGAGACCAACACCACCGCCGAGCTGTTCGCGCGGCCGCAGCATCCGTACACGCAGCGCCTGCTCGACAGCGAGCCGGTGCGCGTGGTCGAGCCGGTGGCGCCCGACGCGCGGCCGATCCTCGAGGTGCGCGGGGTGGCCGTGGATTACCGCATGGCCGGCAAGGGCCTCGCCTCGCTGTTCGGCAAGACCGCGTTCCGCGCCGTCCACGAGGTGAGCCTCACGCTGCGGCGCGGCGAGACGGTCGGGATCGTCGGCGAATCGGGCTCCGGCAAGTCCACGCTCGCCGCGGCGGTGCTCGGCCTGCAGCGGCCGGCCGCCGGCGCCATCGAGATCGACGGGCTGCCGCTCGCCGGCGTGAGCGGCGCGCGCGGCAAGCGCGAGCTGTACGGGCGCATGCAGGTGGTGTTCCAGGACCCGTTCGGCTCGCTGTCGCCGCGCATGAGCGTCGAGCAGATCGTCGGCGAGGGGCTCGCGCTGCACCGGCCGGGGATGACGGGGCCGGCGCGACGTGCGAGAATCGCCGCGCTGCTCGACGAAGTCGGCCTGCCGCCCGAGGCGATGCTGCGCTATCCGCACGAATTCTCGGGCGGCCAGCGGCAGCGCATCGCGATCGCGCGCGCGCTCGCCGTCGAGCCCGAGCTGCTGGTGCTCGACGAGCCCACCAGCGCGCTCGACGTGTCGATCCAGAAGCAGGTGCTGAACCTGCTCGCCAAGCTGCAGCAGAAATACCGGCTCAGCTATCTGTTCATCACCCACGATCTCGCGGTGATGCGCGCGATGGCTCACCGGGTGATCGTGATGAAGGGCGGCCGGGTAGTGGAGTCGGGCGACGCGCTCGACGTGCTGAACGCGCCGTCGCACGCCTATACGAGGGCGCTGCTCGCGTCGTCGCTGCTCGCGGCGCCGCGCGCGGCCGAGGAGAGCGAGTGAGTGAGCAACGCTGGGCCGAGGCGGCCCGCAGCCTGCGCGGCGAGGCCGATTTCTGGTCGCTGCGCGTCGTCGACGAGCGAACCGACGAGCACGCGGTGCGCAACGACGTGGCCGAGCCGTTCAAGCGCAGCCGCGACCGCGGCGCGATGCTGACCGCCTGGTGCGGCGCGGGCGCCGGCTATGCGGCCACGCCCGACCTGTCGCCGGCCGGCCTGCAGGCCGCGCTCGACGTGGCCATCGCGCGCGCGCGCGCCGGCGCGGCCTGGTCGCTGATCGACCATCGCGGCGCCGCGCGCCCCGCGCAGGACGGCTGCTTCGCCTCGCCCGGCGTCGACGCCGCGCGGCCCACGCGCGCCGAATGGCTCGACCGGCTCGCGCACGAATGCGCCGCCGCCGCGCTCGACGCGCGCATCGTCGAGCGTACCGCCAGCCTGCTGCTGATCGACACCGATCAGTTCTACCTGACGAGCTACGGCGTGCGCATCGTGCAGCGCTTCGCGTTCGCCGCGCCCGAGCTGCAGGTGGTGGCGCACCACGACGGCGACACCGAGATGCGCTCGCTCGGCGGCGGCGGCCTGCTCGCGCAGGGCGGCGCCGAGCTGCTGGCGCGCGCCGGCTTCGACGGCGCCGGCGCGCGCGTGGCGGCCGAGGCGCTGCAGCTGCTGGCCGCGCCGAACTGCCCGCGCGGCCCGCGCGACCTGCTGCTGATGCCCGACCAGATGATGCTGCAGATCCACGAATCGATCGGCCATCCGCTCGAACTCGATCGCATCCTCGGCGACGAGCGCAACTTCGCCGGCTCGAGCTTCGTGAAGCCCGAGATGTTCGGCAGCTACCGCTACGGCTCGCCGCTGCTCAACGTCACGTTCGCGCCCGACGTGGCCGGCGAGGCCGCCTCGTATGCCTACGACGACGACGGCACGCGCGCCGAGCGCGCCTACCTGATCCGTGACGGCATACTCGAGCGGCCGCTCGGCGGGGCGCTGTCGCAGCGGCGCGCCGGCCTGCCCGGCGTGGCCAACACGCGCGCGTCGAGCTGGAACCGCCCGCCGATCGACCGCATGGCGAATCTCAACCTCGAACCCGGCGATGCGTCGCTCGACGCGCTGATCGCCGGCACCGAGCACGGCATCCTGATGCGCACCAACACTTCCTGGTCGATCGACGACCAGCGCAACAAGTTCCAGTTCGGCTGCGAATATGGCCAGCTGATCGAGAACGGCCGGCTCACGCAGGTGGTGCGCAAGCCCAATTATCGCGGCGTCTCGGCCGGCTTCTGGCGCAGCCTGCGCGCGGTGGGCGACGCGAGCACCTTCGGCGTGCACGGCACGCCCTACTGCGGCAAGGGCGAGCCGGCGCAGATCATTCGCGTCGGGCATGCCTCGCCCGCCTGCGTGTTCGCCGACGTCGACGTGTTCGGAGGCGCCTGATGGACGAATCGCTGATGGGCGCGGTGCGCGCCGCCCGGCGTGCCGGCTCGATCGACTGGCACGGCCACTTCATGCGGCTCGCCGACGAGGCCGACGCGCGGCGCCTGGCCGACGAGACGATCCTGCTCTGGTTCGCCGGCGAGCAGTCCGACTTCGTGCGTTTCAACGCGGCGCGCGTGCGGCAGACCGGCCGCGTGGTGCAGGGCCGCCTGACGGTGCGGCTCGCCTCCGGTGCCCGGCAGGCCGTGCAGACGCAGACGCTGAGCGGCGACTGGGCGGCCGACCGAGCCGAGCTGGGCGAGGCGCTGGCCGCGCTGCGCGAGGCCGTGCGCGACGCCGCCGACGATCCGCATCTGTTGTTCGACACCAGCAGCTGGCGCCACACCACCTGCCGCCAGGGGCGCCTGCCCGATGCCGAGGCGCTGGCCGCGCGCGTGGCCGAATGCGCGCGCGGGCTCGACTTCGTCGGCTTCCATGCCGGCGGCACGGTCGCGCGCGGCTTCGCGTCGTCCACCGGCAGCCGCGGCTGGCACGAGGTCGAGAACTTCAACTTCAGCTGGTCGCTGTACGACTCGAGCGGGCGCGCCATCAAGTCCGTCTACGCAGGCGACGACTGGTGCGACGAGACGTTCGCCGCGAAGCTCGAGGAGGCCGCCGCGCGGCTGCCGGTGCTCGGCCGCACGCCGAAGGCGCTCGCGCCGGGCCGCTACCGCACCTGGTTCGAGCCGGCCGCGGTGCGCGAGATGGTGGACCTGGCCGGCTGGTCGGGCTTCTCGGCGCGCGCCCAGCGCAGCGCGCGCGGCGCGCTGCAGCGGCTCTACGACGGCGAGGTGGCGCTCGATCCGCGGGTATCGATCCGCGAGGACCTGTCGCTCGGCGTGGCGCCCGCGTTCAGCGCCGACGGCTACCGGCGCGAGAGCGTGCCGCTCGTGGTCGACGGGCGCGGCGCCGCGCAGCTGGTCAGCGCGCGCACCGCGCGCGAGCACGGCCTCACGCCGAACGGCGCCGCCCCGGGCGAGGTGCCCGATTCGCTCGCGATCGCGGGCGGCGACCTCGCCGATGCCGCGGTGCTCGACGCGCTCGGCACGGGCCTGTATGTCGGCAATCTCTGGTATCTGAACTTCTCCGACCGCGTCCATTGCCGGATGACCGGCATGACGCGCTTCGCGACGTTCTGGGTCGAGGACGGCCGGATCGTGGCGCCCGTCGAGGCGATGCGCTTCGACGACAGCTTCTACGCGCTGTTCGGCAGCGAGCTGGAACGGCTCGGCGCCACTGCGCACCTGCTGCTCGGCGAGGGCACCTATGGCGAGCGCGAGACCGCCGGCGCGAGCGTGCCGGGCCTGCTCGCCCGCCAGTTCGCGCTGACCCTGTGAGCGAGCGCACGGCCGCCCCCGCATCGGCGCCGCGCGCGCCGGTGGCGATCCGCGCGCTGCGCGGCGACGACGCCGAGGCGCTGCATGCGCTGCTGTCGCGGCCGGCCGTGGCCGCGTGGCGCTGCGAGGCGCCGCATCGCTCGCTCGCCTGGCGGCGCGACTGGCTCGACACGCTGCTCGCGCAGCGTCACGGCTTCGGCGCCTGGGTGGACGGCGCGCTGGCCGGCTTCGGCGAACTCGCGCCGCTGCGGCTGCGCCGCCATCATGCGGCGCAGCTCGAGCTGGCCGTCCACGACGGCCAGCGGCGGCGCGGCGTCGGCACCGCGCTGCTGCGCGAAATGCTGCGCTTCGCCGACGGCTGGCTCGGGCTGCGCCGGCTCGAACTCGACCTGCATGCCGACGACGCGGCCGCGCTGGCGCTCTACGCCGGCTTCGGCTTCGAGACCGAGGGGTTCCGGCGCGGCGGCCTGCTGCGCGGCGGCGAGCTGGTCGATCTGCGCATGCTGGCGCGGCTGCGCGAACCGATGCCGGTGGCCGCGCCGGCGGCGGACCCGCCGCCCGTCGCGCCGCTAGCGAACCAGGCGAATGCTTCGCGCGGCGGCGCGGCCGGTTCCGCCGATCCGTCCGATCCGCCGCGGGAGGGCCGCGCATGAGCGAGGCTCCGCTCGCCGCGCCGGCAGGCCCGGGCGGCGGCGCCGGCGCCGCTGCGGCCCTGATCGTGCGCCCCTACGAGAGCGCCGACGCGGCGGCCATTGCGGCGATCCATCAGCAGCCGCAGGCGTTGCGCAACACGCTGGCGATGCCGTTTCGCGCGCCCGAGTCGATCGCCGCCTGGCATGCGCCGCTCGAACGCGGCACCGCCGGCGGCTTCGCGCTCTGCGCGGTGGCGGGCGGCGAGGTGGTGGGCCACCTCGCGCTGTTCGTGCAGCCGGCGCCGCGCGCGCACGCCGCCGGCTTCGGCATCGCCGTCCACGACGCGCACGCCGGGCGCGGGATCGGCGCGCGGCTGATGCGCGAGATGCTGGCGGCCGCCGACGGCGCGCTGGGCCTGCGCCGCATCGAGCTGACCGTATTCGACGACAACCAGCGCGCGATCGCCCTGTATGCGCGCTTCGGCTTCGTGGTCGAGGCGCGCCAGCGCGCGTTCGCGGTTCGCGACGGCGAGCTGGCCGATGCGCTGTCGATGGCGCGGGTGAGCGGCGCGCCGCCGCTGGCACCCGCGTCGCGCTGAGGACGATCGATGCCGTCGTTTTTCATCGATCGCCCGGTGTTCGCCTGGATCGTCGCGCTGGCGATCGTGGTGGCCGGCCTGCTCGCGATCCCTCAGCTGCCGGTCGCGCAGTATCCGCGCCTCGCGCCGCCGCGCGTGGTGGTCTCGGCGATCTACCCCGGCGCCGCGCCCGAGACCGTCGACGAGGACGTGGCCAGCATCATCGAGGAGAGCCTCGACGGCCTCGACCGCCTGCAATACTACGAAACCACCAGCGACAGTCACGGCAACCTCGAGATCGACGTGACGTTCGAGCCCGGCACCGATGCCGACATCGCCGTGGTGGACGTGCAGAACCGCCTCAAGCAGGTGGAGGCGCGCCTGCCGCAGCAGGTGGTGCAGCAGGGCATCGACGTCTACAAGTCGGCCAACACGTTTCTGATGCTCGTCACGCTCGCGTCCACCGAAGGCGGCCAGGACTCCACCACGCTGGGCGATTTCCTGACCCGCAACCTGCTGCGCGAGATCAAGCGCGTGCCGGGGGTGGGCGCCGCCACGCTGTGGGACGCCGACGTCGCGCTGCGGATCTGGCTCGATCCGATGAAGCTGCGCGAATTCGGGCTCGGCGTCGACGACGTGATCGCGGCGGTGGGCGCGCAGAACGCCACCGTCACGGCCGGCGCGATCGGCGACACGCCCTTCGAGCCCGGCCAGCAATTGACCGCCTCGGTGATCGTGAAGGGACAGCTCAGCACGCCGGCCGAGTTCGGCCGGATCGTGCTGAAGGCGCAGCCCGACGGCTCGGCGGTGCGCCTGGCCGACGTCGCGCGCATCGAGATCGGCCGCGACGACTACTCGTACTGGTCGCGCCTGAACGGCAAGCCGGCCGCCGCGATCGGCATCCAGCTCGGCCCGCGCGGCAACGCGCTCGATACCTCGAACGCGATCCGCGCGCGGATCGCCGCCTTGCAGAAGCGCCTGCCGCCCGGCGCGCAGATCCGCGTGCCGTTCGACAGCGCCCATTTCGTCGAACTCGCGATCCACGAGGTGGTGCTGACGCTCGTCGAGGCGGTGGTGCTGGTGTTCCTGGTGATGTGGGTGTTCCTGCGCGGGCTGCGCTATACGCTGGTGCCGGCCGTGGTGATCCCGGTCACGCTGATGGGCGCGTTCGTGGCGATGTGGGCGTTCGGGCTGTCGATCAACGTGTTCACGATGTTCGGGCTGGTGCTCGCGATCGGCATCCTGGTGGACGACGCGATCGTGGTGGTGGAGAGCGTCCACCGCATCATGGAGGACGAGGGGCTGCCGCCGCGCGAGGCCACGCGGCGCGCGATGCGGCGCATCGGCGGCGCGATCGTGGGCGTGACCGCGGTGCTGACCGCCGTGTTCGTGCCGATGGCGTTCTTCCCCGGCGGGGTGGGCGGCATCTACCGGCAGTTCTCGATCGCGATGATCGCGTCGATGGCGGTGTCCTCGTTCGTCGCGCTGTCGCTGACGCCGGCGCTGTGCGCGAGCCTGCTCAAGCCGGCCGCCCCGGCCGCCGCTGCCGCGCGGCGGCGCGTGCCCGCGCTCGCCACGCGCGCGGCCGACGCGTTCTCGCGCGGCTTCGACCGGCTGGGCGCGCGCTACCGGCGGCTGGTCGCGTTCACCCTCGACCGGCCGCGGCCGGTGCTGCTCGTCTACGCGGGGCTGGTGGCGCTCTGCGCGCTGATGGCCTGGGCGATCCCCGGCGGCTTCCTGCCTTCGGAGGACACCGGGCAGCTGCAGGTGATGCTGCAGTTGCCGGCCGGCGCCACCCAGGCGCGCACGCTGGCCGTGGTCGAGCGCGTGGAGTCGGTGCTCGCGCGCGAGCCGGCGGTGGCCAACGTGACGAGCGTGATCGGCTGGAGCTTCGCGAGCAGCGGCCAGAACGTGGCGATGGCGTTCGTCGAGCTGAAGGACTGGGCGCGCCGCGGCACCGGCGCGCTGGCGCTGCGCGACCGGCTCAACGGCGAGTTCGCGAAGATCGCCGATGCCGAGCTGGACGTGTCGCTGCCGCCGCCGGTGCCGGGCCTCGGCCACGGCGACGGCTTCACGCTGCGGCTCGAGGATCGCGGCGGGGTGGGGCTCGCCGCGCTGAAGGCGGCGCGCGCGCAGCTCGTGGCGGCGGCGCAGGCCGACCCGCGGCTCGCGGCGATCCGCACCGAGGACCAGCCCGACGGCCCGCGCGTGGAGCTCGAGATCGACCGCGCCAAGGCCTACGCGCTCGGGGTGCCGTTCGAGCGGCTGGCGAGCCTGCTCGGCGGCACCTTCGGCTCGAACTACGTCAACGATTATCCGGCCAACGGCCGGATGCGGCGCGTGATCGTCGAGGCCGATGCCAGCGCGCGCATGTCCGACGACGCGCTGATGGCGCTGATGGTGCCGAACCGCAGCGGCCAGATGGTGCCGCTCTCGGCGATCGCCGCGCGGCACTGGAGCGTGGGGCCGGTGGCGCTGTCGCGCTTCAACGGTTATCCGTCGCTCGACGTGACCGGCCGCAGCGCGCCGGGCGTCAGTTCGGGCGCGGCGATGGCGCAGATGGAGCGGCTCGCCGCGGCGCTGCCGGCCGGCATCGATTTCGACTGGGTGGACGCGGCGCGCGAGCAGCGCGTGGCCGCGCGCCAGACGCCGCTTTTGATCGGCCTGTCGGTGCTGGCGGTGTTCATGGTGCTGGCCGCGCTCTACGAGAGCTGGATCGTGCCGCTCGCGGTGCTGACGATCCTGCCGCTCGGCGCGGCCGGCGCGCTGGCCGCCGCGCTCGCGCGCGACCTGCCGAACGACGTTTATTTCAAGGTCGGGCTGATCACCGTGATCGGCCTGGCGGCGAAGAACGCGATACTGATCGTGCAGTTCGCGCGCGACGCGCACCGGCGCGGCGCGCCGCTGCGCGAAGCCGTGCTCGACGCGGCCGGGCTGCGGTTCCGGCCGATCGTGATGACCTCGATGGCGTTCCTGCTCGGCGTGGTGCCGCTCGTGCTCGCGACCGGCGCCGGCGCCGAGAGCCGGCGCTCGATCGGCACCGGCGCGTTCGGCGGCGTGCTGGCCGCCACGCTGTTCGGGCTGGTGTTCGCGCCGCTCGCCTACCGGCTGGTGGCCGGGCTGGGCCGCGCGTCGCCGCGGCGCTGACCGGTCGCGCCGGCCGGCCGGCGCCCGGCGGCCGGCACGCGGTGTCGCGTCGCCCGCCGGGCGCCGCCGCCGGCTTTGATACGATGCACGCTTTCGGCTCCTCGAGTGTTTCGCGTGAATCGTCGTTTCGTGTCCCGTCTGCTTGCCCGTGCCGCCGCGTGGCGGGCCGCCGTCCAGCCCGTCGTGGCCGCCGCCGTCGCCCGCGCGCGGCCGCGCGCGGCGCATGTGCTTGCCGCGCTGTGGGCCCGGCTGCGGCACCCGACGCGCCGCGGCGTGCTGATCGCGCTGGCCGTGCCGCCGGCGCTGCTGGTGCTCTACGTGCTGGTGCTGATCCCGTTCACGCCGAGCATCGGCGACATCCGCAAGGCGCGCGTGGACGCGCCGGCCCAGGTGATGTCGGCCGACGGCAGGCTGCTCGCCGAGTTCAAGCCGTCCAACCGCGAATGGGTCGCGCTGGCCGACATCTCGCCGCACATGGTGGACGCGCTGATCGCCACCGAGGACCACCGCTTCTACCAGCACCACGGCCTCGACTGGCGCCGCACCGCCGGCGCCGCGCTGCACACCTTCTCGGGCGACCGGCAGGGCGGCTCCACCATCACCCAGCAGCTCGCTCGCAACCTCTATCCCGACCAGATCGGCCGCGCGCCCACGCTCACGCGCAAGCTCAAGGAAGCGATCACGGCGCTGAAGATCGAGGCCGTCTACAACAAGCAGCAGATCCTCGAGACCTACCTGAACACGGTCCCGTTCCTCTACAACGCCTACGGCGTGGAGATGGCCGCGCGCACCTACTTCGACAAGTCGGCCGACCAGCTCGACGTGCTCGACAGCGCCACGCTGGTGGGCATGCTCAAGGGCAACAGCTACTACAACCCGGTGATCAACCCCGAGCGCGCGCTGCAGCGGCGCAACACCGTGCTCGGGCAGATGGTGAAGTACGGCAAGCTCTCGCCCGCGCAGTTCGCGGTGCTGCAAAGGAAGCCGCTGCGCATCGACTTCGAGCGCCAGAAGGAGCCGCCCGGCCCGGCGCCGCATTTCGCGCAGCAGCTGAAGAAATGGCTGATCGGCTGGGCCGACCGCAACGACTACAACATCTATTCCGACGGCCTCGTCGTGCGCACCACGATCGATTCGCGGCTGCAGGCGATGGCCACCCAGGCGCTCAAGCTGCAGGCCAACCAGCTGCAGGCCATCGCCAACGGCGCCTGGAACGCCGGCAGCGGCTGCGCGCCCGGCAACGCGCTGTTCAAGACCTTCATGCGCGAGTCGCGCGAATACAAGGCCGCGCGCGACGGCGGCGCCGACGACGGCACGGCGCTCAAGACGCTCGGCCGCGATCGCGCCTTCCTGCGCGGGCTCTGCAAGGCCAAGGCGGACCTGCAGGCCGGCTTCGTCGCGATCGACCCGCGCGACGGCGCGATCCGCGCCTGGGTGGGCAGCCGCGACTTCGCCACCGAGCCGTTCGACCACGTGCAGCAGGCGCGCCGCCAGCCGGGCTCGACCTTCAAGCCGTTCGTCTACGGCGCCGCGTTCGCCGACGGCGCGAAGCCCACCGACACCTTCATCGACCAGCCGGTCGAGATTCCGCTCAAGGGCGGCGAGATCTGGCGCCCGGACGACGCCGAGCCGCCCACCGGCAAGCCGATGACGCTGGCCGACGCGCTCGCCTACTCGCGCAACCGCATCACCGCGCAGCTGATGCAGCAGGTCGGGCCGGCCAAGGTCGCGCGACTCGCGCGCGAGATGGGCGTGCGCGACAGCACGCTGGAGGCGGTGCCCTCGCTCGCGCTCGGCACCAGCCCGGTCACGCTCAAGGAGATGGTGTCGGGCTACGCGACCATCGCCAACCTCGGCAGCTACGTCGAACCGCGCATGGTCACGCGCATCGAGGATCGCGCCGGCCGTGTGCTGGCCGAATTCGCGCCGGCGCCGCCCGAGCGCGCGCTCGCGCCCGGCGCGGCGCGCACGCTGGTGGCGACCCTGCGCGGCGTGATCAATCGCGGCACCGGCACGGCGATCCGCTCGCGCTTCGGGATTCGCGCCGACGTGGCCGGCAAGACCGGCACCACGCAGGGCGACACCGACGGCTGGTTCATCCTGATCCAGCCGCAACTGGTGGCGGGCGCCTGGGTGGGCTTCGACGACGGGCGCGTGACGCTCGGCGACACCTGGGGGCAGGGCGCGCGCAGCGCGCTGCCGATGGTCGGTGACTTCTACCAGCGCGCGTTCCGGGCCAGGTTGATCGATGCGCGCGCGAAGTTCGACACCGACACGCCGCCGGGCTTCTTCGACACGCTGCGCGGCAAGCTCGACGACTGGATCGCCTATCTGTTCCCGGCCCGGTCCGCGCCACCGGCCGCGCCGGCCGCGCCGCGCGGACCGGCGCTGGCGCCCGCGCCCGCGCCGGCACCGGACGCGGCGCAGCAGGCGGCCAGCGCCGCGAGCGCGGCCAGTGCGGCGAGCGCGGCGAGCGCGGCGGCGCAGGCCGAGGCGGCGTCCGATCCGCTCGGCGCGTTCCTGAGCGGCGCATCCGGCGCGGCGGGAACGGCCGGCGCGCGGCGGGCGCTCCCGGCATCGGGCGTCGATACCTTCAGCGCGTCGGCACCGCCGCTGCTGCCGACGGCGCCGGTGAACGACGGCCAGGGCGGCAACCAGGGCGGCACGGGCAACGGCCTGCCGGCCGAGGCGCCGGCCGAGTCGCCGACGCCGACGCCCGACTCGCCCTCCGCGGGCGCCGGCGGCACCGTCCAATAGGACCCGCCGGCGCGCGAGCCGGCCTATCAGGGCGCGACGCCGTCGATTGAAAAATATGCCGGGCGGTGGCAAGGCGGCGCGCCGGGCGGGTGACCGGCGCGCGGGCGCGGCTGGGCCGGACGCGCTCGCGCGGCTGCGGGTACGCGCTATGCGGCGCAGCGGGATCGGTCGGCGGTAACGCGCCGATGCGACGGGGCGGTGCGTGCTGTGCGGGCGTGCCGCCGGTCCGAACCCAATCGAGGAGAACGACGATGAACGATGCAGCGAAGCGCTGGCCGGAACCGGACGACCAGGACCCGGCCAAATCGCGCGGCGGCACCATCCCTGCCGAGCCGCGTCCGGTCGACGACCGGCATTTGCCCGACCTGCCCGATCCTTCCGAAGTCGGCGAGGACGGTTAGCGAGCCGCCGCCCGCCGCGCCATGCAGCTGCGCGCGCGTCAGGGCCGCCCCTGTCAAGCCTTCTGCCGCGCGCCATATGCGGCCACCTTCGTGCGGTTGCCGCGGTCGCCACGCTGCACCAGCGCCGCCGATGCGGCTTCGTGCGGTCGTGGAACAGCAGCGTGCAGTCCTCGCATTCGCACTTGCGCACCAGCGTGACATCGACGTCGGCTAGCAGCCGCGCGAGCGACTCGGCCAACGGCAGCAACGCGGCGCCCGGGTGCACGGCGGTCTGCCGCGTCGCTGAACCCCAGCATGCCGGCCGCGTCGCAAGCCGACGTGGCGTGCGTTATGCGCGCGTTCTGCGTGCGTCATGCGCTGCCGAAGAACGGCCGGGGCCGCCGGCCCGCGCGGCCGCGCTTACTTGCGTGTTTTCGGCTTCGGCGCGTGCTTCGGCCAGTACGGGAATTCGTCCTCGTGGACTTCGAAATCGAGTTCCGCCACGCGCCGCTGCAGGTGTTCCTGCGCGTCGGCCACCGCCTGGTTGTAGATCGACGGGCCGATTTCCTCGAGGAAGAACGCGAGCAGCGCGCCGGCCGTGACGTTGCCGATCGGCTCGTCCATGTGCTGTTCGAAGTAGCGCTGCAGCGAGCCGACGGCCTCGTCGCGGGTCGGTTTCGTCAGTTCGATGCTCATGCCGCTTGCCTCGCGCAAAGGGTTGAGCGCGGATCTTAGCGCATCGCACGGCCCGCGAACGCCGCGCCCGGCGGCCGCCGTCCGGCAGGCATGCCCGTGCGGCGTGCCTGCCGGCGCCTCGATTCACCGTTGCGTACAAAGTGGTAGGATTGCCCCCGGACCTGTTCGATAGCGAACGCGATCGCACGGCAGCCGTCGCGGCCGCGTTGTCTGTTTCCGGTTCCGTTCGTGTCCGGCCCGGTGCCGGACGGCCCGCACCCCCCGTATCGCCCCAATGGAGAATCGCCATGTCCAAGTGGATCAAGCCCGCCTATACCGACCTGCGCCTCGGTTTCGAAATCACGATGTACATTTCGAATCGTTGATTCGCGCCTCCAGCAAGGCCGTATGACCAGCCTCGGTTCGCCGGGGCTGTTTTTCTTGTGAGCGGGCCGCGCGGCCTTCGCGGCGCTCGCTCGCGGCCCCCGGCGGCCCTTCACGACCTCAAGCATGCACATCCAGATCCTGGGCTCCGCGGCGGGCGGCGGCTTTCCGCAGTGGAACTGCAACTGCGCGAACTGCGCGGGCTTTCGCGCCGGCGCCATCGAGGCGCGCGCGCGCACCCAGTCGTCGCTGGCGATTTCCGACGACGGCGTCTCGTGGGTGCTCTGCAACGCCTCGCCCGACATCCGCGCGCAGCTCCAGCAGTTCGCGCCGCTGCAGCCGGGCCGCGCGCTGCGCGACACCGGCATCGCCGCGATCGTGCTGATGGACAGCCAGATCGACCACACCACGGGGCTGCTCAGCCTGCGCGAGGGCTGCCCGCTCGACGTCTGGTGTACCGACATGGTCCACGAGGATCTCAGCACCGGCTTCCCGCTCTTCACGATGCTCGGCCACTGGAACGGCGGCCTGCGCTGGAACCCGATCACGCCCGGGCGCGACTTCACGATCGCCGCGTGCCCGGCGCTGCGCTTCACGCCGTTCGTGCTGCAAAGCGCGGCGCCTCCCTACTCGCCGCACCGGCACGATCCGCATCCGGGCGACAACATCGGCCTGGTGGTGGAGGACCGGCGCAGCGGCGGCAAGCTGTTCTACGCGCCGGGGCTCGGCGCCGTGGACGACGCGCTCGCCGCGCGCATGGCGGTGGCCGACTGCCTGCTGGTGGACGGCACCCTCTGGCACGACGACGAGATGCGCCGGCGCGGCGTGGGCACGCGCACCGGCCGCGAGATGGGCCACCTCGCGCAAAGCGGCCCCGGCGGCATGCTGGAGGTGCTCGAACGCTTCCCGGCGCAGCGCAAGATCCTCACCCACATCAACAACACGAACCCGATCCTCGACGAACGCTCGCCGGAACGCGCCGAGCTCGCGCGCCGGCAGGTGGAGGTCGCGTTCGACGGCATGCGGATCGAACTCTGATCCGCGGGCGGCCGCTCCGCGCGCCGCCGCCACCGACTCACTGGAAACCGCACCGACATGAGCCAGACCGCCCAACCCGCCCTCGATGCCGAGCAGTTCGAGCAGGCGCTGCGCGCCAAGGGCGCCTTCTATCACATCCATCATCCGTACCACGTCGCGATGTACGAAGGGCGCGCGACGCGCGAGCAGATCCAGGGCTGGGTCGCGAACCGCTTCTACTATCAGGTCAACATCCCGCTGAAGGACGCGGCGATCCTCGCCAACTGCCCCGATCGCGAGGTGCGCCGCGAATGGATCCAGCGCCTGATCGATCACGACGGCGCACCCGGCCAGGACGGCGGCATCGAGGCCTGGCTGCGGCTCGGCGAGGCCGTGGGGCTCGATCCCGAGCAGCTGCGCTCGCAGGAACTGGTGCTGCCGGGCGTGCGTTTTGCTGTCGACGCCTACGTGAACTTCGCGCGCCGCGCGAGCTGGCAGGAGGCGGCCAGCAGTTCGCTGACCGAGCTGTTCGCGCCGCAGATCCACCAGTCGCGGCTCGACACCTGGCCGCGGCATTACCCGTGGATCGATCCGCGCGGCTACGAGTACTTCCGCTCGCGGCTCGGCCAGGCGCGCCGCGACGTCGAACACGGCCTGCGCATCACGCTCGCGCACTACACCACCTTCGAGGCCCAGCAGCGTATGCTGGAGATCCTGCAGTTCAAGCTCGACATTCTCTGGAGCATGCTCGACGCGATGTCGATGGCCTACGAACTGCATCGTCCTCCGTATCACACCGTGACCACCGGGCGGGTCTGGCACAAGGGAATCGCGTGATGAGCTTCGATCGACAACAGACGCCGAAGTGGCGCCGCGGCTACCGCTTCCAGTTCGAACCGGCGCAGGACGCGCACGTGCTGCTCTATCCCGAGGGCATGATCAAGCTCAACGAGAGCGCCGCGCTGATCGGCGCACTGATCGACGGCGAGCGCAGCGTCGCGGCGATCATCGCCGAACTCGACCTGCAGTTCCCCGGCGTGCCCGAGCTTGGCGACGACGTCGAGCAGTTCATGCTGGTCGCCCGCGGGAAGCACTGGATCGAGCTTGGCTGAGCCGATGGCCGACGTCTCCGCCACCCAGGCCCGCCCCGGCACGAGCGCCGGTGAAGCGCTGGCGCCGGCCGGGCTGCCGCTCTGGCTGCTCGCCGAATTGACCTACCGCTGCCCGCTGCAATGCCCGTACTGCTCGAACCCGCTCGATTTCGCACGCCAGGGCGAGGAACTGAGCACGGCCGACTGGGCGCGCGTGATGGGCGAGGCGCGCGCGCTGGGCGCCGCGCAGATCGGTTTCTCGGGCGGCGAGCCGCTGGTGCGCGAGGACCTGCCCGAGCTCGTGGCCGAGGCGCGCCGGCTCGGTTTCTACACCAACCTGATCACCTCGGGCATCGGGCTTACCGAGGCGAAGCTCGACGCGTTCGAGCGCGCCGGGCTCGACCATATCCAGATCAGCTTCCAGTCGAGCGACGAGCAAGTCAACAACCTGCTGGCGGGCTCCGACAAGGCGTTTGCGCAGAAGCTCGCGATGGCGCGCGCGGTCAAGGCGCGCGGCTATCCGATGGTGCTGAACTTCGTCACGCATCGCCACAACATCGACCACATCGACCGCATCATCGAGCTCTGCATCGCGCTCGAGGCCGATTTCGTCGAGCTGGCCACCTGCCAGTTCTACGGCTGGGCGTTCCTGAACCGCGAGGCGCTGCTGCCCACGCGCGAGCAGCTCGCGCGCGCCGAGCGCATCACCAACGACTACCGCGATCGGCTCGCCGCCGCGAACCATCCGTGCAAGCTGATCTTCGTCACCCCCGACTACTACGAAGAGCGGCCCAAGGCCTGCATGAGCGGCTGGGGCAGCATTTTCCTGACCGTCACGCCGGACGGCACGGCGCTGCCGTGCCATGGCGCGCGCCAGCTGCCGATCGCGTTTCCCAACGTGCGCGAGCACGACCTGCGCCACATCTGGTACGACTCGTTCGGCTTCAACCGCTTTCGCGGCGACGGCTGGATGCCCGAGCCGTGCCGCTCGTGCGACGAGAAGCCGAAGGACTTCGGCGGCTGCCGCTGCCAGGCCTACCTGCTGACCGGCGACGCGGCGAACGCCGACCCGGTGTGCAGCAAGTCGCCCTATCACCCGGTGATCCTGCGCGCGCGCGACGCAGCCGTGCCGGCCCGGCCCACCGTTTCCACCACGCATCCGCTGATCTTCCGCAATGCCAGAGAATCCCGCCGACTCAAGCCTTGAGCCCGTCCGCGACCACGGCGCGCCGCTCACGGCCGCAGCCGCCGTCGCCGCCGGCCGCGACTTCATCGAACTGAGCGCCGGCCCGTCCGGCGTGTTCTGGACCGAATACGACCCCGCCGACGCGATGTGCCGGATCTGGCGTGCGCGCCACGGCTCGATCGAGCGCGTGAGCCCGGACGGCTTCAGCGCGCGCGGGCGCGTCTACGAGTACGGCGGCGGGGCGTTCTGCGTGGCGGGCGACTGGGTGGCGTTCGTCAACGAGCGCGACCAGCGCATCTACCGCTTCTCCCCCGGCAGCGCCGCCGCGCCCGAGCCGCTGAGCGCCGAGGGTTTGCGCTACGGCGACCTGCGCGCCTCGCACGGGCGGATCCTGGCCGTGGAGCAGGACGGCGAGACGCACCGGCTCGTGTCGATCGGCCTGCACGACGGCAGGCGCGAGCTGCTCGCCGAGGGCGCCGATTTCTACGCGTCGCCGGTATCGAGCGCCGACGGTGCGCGGCTCGCCTGGATCGAATGGCAGCATCCGCACCAGCCGTGGACGGCCACCCAGCTCGTGCTGCGCGAGACCGGGCCGGACGGGCGGCCGGCCGCGCCGCGCGTGGTGGCCGGGGCGGCGCACGACGAGGCGCTGCAGCAGCCGGCCTTCGATCGCGACGGCCGGCTGGTCTGCCTGGGCGATCGCGGCAACTTCTGGCAGCCGTGGCGGCTCGAGGGCGAGCGCTTGGTGCCCTTGCCGGCCGCGGCCGGCGACCATGCCGCCGCGCCGTGGCAGCTCGGCGCCCGCAGCTGGCTGCCGCTCGACGACGGCACCGTGTTCGCGAGCTGGTTCGACGAGGGCTGGGGCCGGCTCGGCGTCTACGCGGCCGACGGCACGCTCACGCCGCTCGCGCCCGGCTACACCCTGTTTCACCATCTCGCCGCCGACGCGACGCATCTGTACTGCGTGGCCGCCTCGCCCAACTGCCCGGCCGCGATCCTCGCGATCGACCGGCGCGATCATCGCGTCAGCGTGCTGCGGGAGGTGGCCGCGTCGATTCCGGCCGAGCGCATCACGCAGCCGCGCGCGCTGCGCTTCCCGAGCGGCGACGGCCAGGCCTATGGCTACCTGTACCTGCCCGATGCGGCGACCGAGGCCGGCGCGGGCGAGCCGCCGCCGGTGATCGTGTTCGCGCACGGCGGCCCGACCGCGGCGCTGTATCCGGTGTTCAGCCCGCGCCACGAGTACTGGGTGCAGCGCGGCTTCGCGATCGTGCTGCTCAACTATCGCGGCAGCACCGGCTATGGCCGCGCGTTCCGGCAGGCGCTGCACCTGGCCTGGGGCGTGGCCGACGTCGACGACGCCTGCGCCGTGGTCGCCCACCTGGCCGGGCAGGGCCTCGTCGATGCGCGGCGCGCGTTCATCCGCGGCGGCAGCGCGGGCGGCTTTACCGTGCTCAACGCGCTGGCGTTGCGCGACGTGTTCCGTGGCGGCGCGAGCCTCTACGGCGTCAGCGACCCGTTGCAGCTCGACGCCCATACCCACAAGTTCGAGGCACGCTACCTGCGCTGGCTGATCGGCGATCCGGTGGCCGACCGAGAGCGCTATCTGGCGCGCACGCCGCTCGCGCATGCCGATGCGATCCGCGCGCCGGTGATCTTCTTCCAGGGCGAGCTCGACGTCGTGGTGACGCCGGACCAGACGCGCAGCATGGTCGCCGCGCTCAAGGCCAACGGCGTGCCCAACGAGGTCCATTACTACGCCGACGAGCGGCACGGCTTTCGCCACGCCGCGAACCAGGCCCATGCGCTCGAAGCCGAGTACGCGTTCTACCGGCGCATCCTGGACGGGGAAATCTGACCGGAGCGGAGGCGGCCGCGATCCCGGGCGATCCGGCCTGGGCGCGCGGCGCCGCCGCCATGAAAAAAGGCTGCCCGGGGGCAGCCTTTCGCGTCGGCGCAATTCGGCCGGGCGCGATGCTCAGAAGCGGTGACGCAGGCCCAGGTTGACGATCGTCTGCGAATTCGTGCCGGCGTAGCCATACGAACCGATCGATGCCTGCGCCGCGACCGCGCCGCCGGCGCCGTCGCTCGTCGTGCCGCTGGCGTGCTGGTAAGCCGCCGTCAGGTAGACGTCGGTGCGCTTGGACAGCGTGTAGTCCGCGCCCAGCGAGGCCTGGTGGTAGGTGGCCGAGGTGTCGCCGCCCGACTTCGTGTAGCTGTAGCCCACGCCCACCAGCAGGGCCGGCGTCGCCTGGTAGTTCAGGAAGCCCTGCCCGGTGTTGTAGTGCTCGTTGCGGCCGAACAGCGAGGCGCCGTCGCGGCGGTATTGCGCATTGCTGTAGCCCGCGCCGAGCGTGAACGCGCCGAACGCGTACTGGCCTGCCACGCGAGCGATGCCGAGCGAGTGGGCCGTCTGGTAGCCGAGGTTGATCGGGCCGTCGAACGTGCCGCCCGAGGTGCTGGTCCAGGTCGCGCGGCCTGCCGGGCCGGCTGCGCTGGCGGCCGAGTTGGCCGCGTAGAAGTAGCCGCCGGCCACGCTCAGCGGGCCGCCGTTGTATGCCACTGCCGCCGAGTACGACTGACCCGCGCTGGTCGTGCCTGCCACGCCGCCGAACGAGTACATCGCCTCGAACTGCACGCCGCCGAACACCGGCGAGGTGTACTTGACCGCGTTGTCGACACGGAAGCTGTTGTCGTAGTTGTCGACGTCGCCGGCCGTCGCGAATGTGCTGCCGAAGTAGTTGTCGGCCGTGATCGGCTGGATCAGGTCGATCAGCGGATCGTACTGACGGCCCAGCGTGACGGTGCCGAGGCGGTCGCTGGCCAGACCGACGAAAGCCTGACGGCCGAATTCGCGGTTGCCCTGCCCCAGCTTGCCCGTGCTCGGATCGAAGCCGTTTTCCAATTGGAAGATCGCCTTCAGCCCGCCGCCGAGGTCTTCGCTACCCTTGATGCCCCAGCGCGAACCGGCCAGGTTGCCGGCGCTGCTGTTGCCGAGCAGCCACGAGTTCTTGGCGCCGTCGGCGTGGTTGACGTACGTCAGCGACGTATCGATCACGCCGTACAACGTCACGCTCGATTGCGCGTGTGCGGAACCCATCGCCGCGAGCGTCGCCAGGGAAACGATCGTCAATGCGCTGCGTTTCATGTCTGCCATCTCCTGTTAACAGTGCTGTTGCGTGTGGTGGTTATGGAGCGATACGGAGACTAACCAGGCAGATTGGCTTCGGAAAAGTGAAATTCAGTCTTGTATCTAAAACAATACAAACGGATTACGCCAAATGCCGCGTGGCGAAAGCCGAATTCTTGTTCGATCCGATTGGAATAATCGAAAATCAGGGATGAATCGTCGATTTTTTTCTCGCGTCGGAAACAATGCTGCCCAAAGCTCGAGCGGCAAGCGTGGGTACGGCGATTGCTGAAGATCGTGCAATGATTATTTAACCAAATCGGATGAGTAAAAATACTCGATGAATGCTAGTGTTCCCGCGCTCGTCCTCACACGCTGGTGGGTAGACGGACGAGTTCACGCTTGAGCGGCCTCGGCCGCTCTTTTTTGTCTTTTGTATTTCGATTTACGCAATTCATTGTTTTGAATTTGAATCGATATCCACGCTAACGCCTGTCGGGTCTTGCGCCTCGCCGCCTGTCGGAGGGCCGCGGCGGCGGCCCCCGGACGCGATGTGTCTATCCAGGCGTGTGCGAAAGTGTCAGCCCGAGTGTCAGCCCAAGTGTCAGCCCGAAGCGGCATGACAGTCCGCCGGCGCGCTCACGCAGGCGTGCCTGTCGCGCACCGCGGCGCGCGCGAATAATCATCGCGTTGCCCGGCCGTTCACGGCTGCCGGCAAGCGTAGTCGCCTGCCGCCCGCGCGTTGTCTGCGTGCCGTTTCGCTCCTGATCGAAGATTGCCACGATGTCCGTCACCACGCTGTCGAATCTCGGCGTCGCCTTTGCCGTCTGTCTGGTCGGCACGGCGTCGCCCGGCCCCGCGAACCTGTCGATCGCGAACGCGTCGATGCACTACGGCCGCAAGCCCGGCCTGGCGATGGCGGCCGGCGTGATGAGCGGCTCGCTCTGCTGGGGCGTGACGGCGGCGGCCGGCATGTCGGCGCTGCTGGCCACCTACCGGCAATGGCTGATCGGCCTCAAGGTGCTCGGCGCGCTTTATCTGCTGTGGCTAGCCTTCAAGGCGGTGCGCGGCGCCGGTGCGTCGCGCGAGCCGCTCGCGGCGGCCGCGCCGGCGCGGCGCGAGCGGCTTGGCCGGTTCTACCTGCAGGGGCTCGGCATCCACCTGACCAACCCGAAGGCGATTCTCACCTGGCTGACCGTCACGTCGCTGGGGCTGTCGCCGCATGCGCCGGCCTGGGCGAGCTTCGTGCTGGTGGGCTGCTGCGCGCTGCTCGGCGCCGGCGTGTTCGCCGGCTACGCGCTGGCGTTCTCGGCGCGCGCGGCCGGCCCGTTGTTCGCCCGCACGCGCAAGGCGTTCGGACTGTTCTGCGGCGGTTTCTACTGCCTGATCGCGGCCGGCTTCATCCGCTCGCTGCGCTCCTGAGGCCGCGGCGGCGCGCCCGGCGTCGATGAACGAGGCTGCCCGCGGGCAGCCTTGCCGTCGGGCCGGGACGGCCGGCTCAGAACGTGTGGCGCATGCCGAGGTTCACGATGGTCTGCGAACTCGTGCCGGCATAGCCATACGAACCGATCGAGGCCTGCGCCGCTGCCGTGCCGCCCGCGCCGTCGCTCGTAGTGCCGCTCGCGTGCTGGTACGCGGCGATCACATAGAGCGCGGTGCGCTGGGACAGCGAATAGGTCCCGCCCAGTGACACCTGGTGATAGGTGGCCGAGCTGTCGCCGCCCGACTTCGTGTAGCTGTAGCCCACCCCCATCACGATCGACGGGCTCGCCTGGTAGTTCACGAAGCCCTGCGCGGTATCGTAGTGCTCGTTCTCGCCGAACCGCGAGGCGCCGTCGCGCCGGTATTGCGCGTTGCTGTAGCCGGCGCCCAGCGTGAACCGGCCGAACAGGTAGCGGCCCGCCACGCGCGCGATGCCGAGCGAGTGCGCGCTGCGGTAGCCGAGGTTGATCGGGCCGTCGAAGGTGCCGTCGGAACTGCTCGACCAGCCGTCGCGCGGGCCGAAGTCGCTCGCGGCATTGGTCGCGTGGTAGTAGCCGCCCGCCAGGCTCAGCGGGCCGCCGCTGTAGACCATCGCCGCCGAGTACGATTGCCCCGAGCCCATGGAGCCTGCCACGCCGCCGAACGAATACATGATCGCGAAGCGCACGCCGTCGAGCACGGGCGAGGTGTACTTGACCGAGCGGTCGACATGGAAGCTGTCGTCGTAGTTGTCGACGTCGCCGGCCGTCGCGAACGCGCCGCCGAACACGCTGTCCTCGGTGATCGGCTGGATCAGGTCGGTCAGCGGATCGTACTGGCGGCCCAGCGTGACGCCGCCGAGGCGCTCGTGCGCGAGGCCGACGAAGGCTTGCCGGCCGAATTCCCGGCCGCCCTGGCCGAGCTTGCCGTTGCTCGGATCGAAGCCGCTTTCCAACTGGAAGACCGCCGTCAGGCCGCCGCCGAGCGCCTCGCTGCCCTTGATGCCCCATTGCGAGCCGCCCAGGTTGCCGGTGCTGCTGTTGCCGACCAGCCAGGCATTCTTGTCGCCCGCGCCGTGGCTGAGATAGGTCAGCGAGGTATCGATCAAGCCATAGAGCGTCACGCTCGATTGCGCATGCGCGGACCCCGTGATCGCGAGCGACGCCAGCGAGAGGATCGTCAAGGCACTACGTTTCATGTCATTTTCTCCCTGTTGAGACCTGCTTGAATCGGACCCCGAGCGAAGCGCCGCGCGCCGCCCGGCATGGCGGCGCTGATAAGCATTGCGCGATCCGCTGGTTGGGCACGCCGCGGCGATTGCGATCCGGACATGGCGGCTTGCTCGCCGACCGGGTCGAAGGGCGCGCGCGTGAGCCGGGTACGCGCTTACGGCGGGTACCCGGGCATCGGCATCACCCTCTTGAGCTTGGCTGTCGGCGACCGTCGGGAGCGGCGCCGCCGATCCTGGCGGATTCCGTCCGGATGGCTGGGGCGCGTCGCGAATCAGGGCGCAAGAATGCGGAAGAATCTGGAGGCCGAACGATAGGCGGGCTCCATTGGAACACCAGGCCGCGCGTTGCGACATGACGCATCGCAAGCCCCTGCGGGCGCGGTTCCCATGCCGTGACGCGACAAGGTTGCGCATGCAACCTTGCTTTTGGGGCGGCCGTCGCGCTGCGGCCGCTGCGGGAAATCACGAGCGGGCTCGGCGGCCAGAACGGGCGAGGTCCGGCACGCGCGCGCACGTCGCGCGGCCGCTGCCCTCTCGCTAACCCCTACGCGTTGCTACGTAGCGCGGATACGTAGTTGTCCGCTTGTAAGCTCGATAGCGAAAGCGAACAATATGCGGCAGTGTTGTGCTGTGGTAAACGGCGCACTCACGCCCAGCCTGTTCGCGCGGCCGCCCGCCGCGACGATACCGACAATAGCCAGGAGACACCATGAATCGGGCTTCCGCAACCTTGCTCTGGATCGCGGTCGCGCTGCTCGGCGCGTTCGCGTTCGGCACGATCGCGCTCGCGCACGGCGAGCGCGTCAGCGCGCTGTGGATCGTGATCGCCGCGGTCTGCGTCTATCTGATCGCCTATCGCTTCTACAGCCGCTTCATCGCGAACCATGTGCTGCAGCTCGACGGGCAGCGCATGACGCCCGCGGTCAAGTACAACGACGGTCTCGACTACGTGCCCACCAACCGCTTCGTGCTGTTCGGCCATCACTTCGCCGCGATCGCCGGCGCGGGGCCGCTGGTCGGGCCGGTGCTCGCCGCGCAGATGGGCTTCACGCCCGGCATGCTGTGGATCCTGGCCGGCGTGGTGTTCGCCGGCGCGGTGCAGGACTTCATCGTGCTGTTCGTCTCGACGCGCCGCGACGGCCGCTCGCTCGGCGATCTGGTGAAGATGGAGCTCGGCACGGTGCCGGGCGTGATCGCGCTGTTCGGCGCGTTCCTGATCATGGTGATCATCCTCGCGGTGCTCGCGCTGATCGTCGTGAAGGCGCTGACCAATTCGCCGTGGGGCACCTTCACGGTGGCCGCGACGATCCCGATCGCGATCCTGATGGGCGTCTATACGCGCTACATCCGCCCGGGCCGCATCGGCGAGGTGTCGATCATCGGCTTCGTGCTGCTGATGGCCTCGATCGCCTACGGCCAGCACGTTCACGATTCGCCGGCGCTGGCCGCCTGGTTCACGTTTACCGGCACGCAGCTGACCTGGATCCTGATCGGCTACGGCTTCGTCGCCTCGGTGCTGCCGGTGTGGCTGCTGCTCGCGCCGCGCGATTACCTGTCCACCTTCCTGAAGGTCGGCACCATCGTCGGCCTGGCGATCGGCATCCTGGTGGTGGCGCCGGAGCTGAAGATGCCGTCGCTGACGAAGTTCGTCGACGGCAGCGGCCCGGTATGGGCCGGCAACCTGTTCCCGTTCCTGTTCATCACGATCGCGTGCGGCGCCGTGTCGGGCTTCCATGCGCTGATCTCGTCGGGCACCACGCCCAAGCTGCTCGACAACGAAAGGAACGCGCGCTTCATCGGCTACGGCGCGATGCTGATGGAATCGTTCGTCGCGATCATGGCGCTGGTGGCCGCCTGCGTGATCGAGCCGGGCATCTACTTCGCGATGAACGCGCCGGCGGCCGTGCTCGGCTCGACGCCCGAGGCGGTCGCGCAGACCGTCACGCAATGGGGCTTCATGCTGACGCCCGACATGCTCACGCAGACCGCGCAGGCGGTGGGCGAGACCACCATCATCGCGCGCGCCGGCGGCGCGCCCACGCTGGCGGTGGGCATGGCGCAGATCCTGCACCAGGTGATCGGCGGCCCGGCGATGATGGCGTTCTGGTATCACTTCGCGATCCTGTTCGAGGCGCTGTTCATCCTGACGGCCGTGGACGCCGGCACGCGCGCGGGCCGCTTCATGCTGCAGGACCTGCTCGGCACCTTCCACCCGGCGCTCAAGCGCACCGAGTCGCTGCCGGCCAACCTCGTCGCCACCGCGCTCTGCGTGGCCGCCTGGGGCTACTTCCTCTATCAGGGCGTGGTCGATCCGCTCGGCGGCATCAACACGCTCTGGCCGCTGTTCGGGATTTCTAACCAGATGCTCGCGGCGATCGCGCTGATGCTCGGCACCGTGGTGCTGTTCAAGATGAAGCGCGAGCGCTACGCCTGGGTGACGCTCGTGCCCACCGTCTGGCTGCTGATCTGCACGCTCACGGCCGGCTGGCAGAAGATCTTCGACGCCAACCCGAAGATCGGCTTCCTCTCGCACGCGGCGAAGCTGCAGGCGGCCGTGGACGGCGGCAAGGTGCTCGCGCCGGCCAAGTCGCTCGGGCAGATGCAGCGGATCATCTTCAACGATCATGTCGACGCCGCGCTGGCGGGCCTCTTCATGTTCGTGGTGGCGAGCATTGCCGTGTACGGCGTGCTGGCCGTGCTGCGCGCGCGCCGCACCGCGCAGCCGACCACGCGCGAGACGCCCTATGAGCCGATGCCGGCCGGCCAGGCGCTCGGCAGCGGGCGCTGAGCGGGGCCATGGCGATGTTGACCGATCTCGGCGACGAACTGCGCACGGCGGGCCGCTATCTCGGGCAGGCCTTCCGGCTGATGGTGGGCGTGCCCGATTACGACACCTACGTCGCGCACATGCGGCAGACGCACCCCGAACGCGAGCCGATGAGCTACGAGCAGTTCTTTCGCGAGCGGCAGGCCGCGCGCTACGGCAGCGGCGCGGGGAAATGCTGCTGAGACGAGGCGCGGCGCGCCGCCGCCGCTGATGCCGGCCGGCGCCATGCCGGCGCTCGGGCGCTTGGCGGCCTACTGGCGCGCCGCCGGCGCGCTGGCCGCGCTCGGCGCAACGCTGCACGCCGAATTGCCCTGCCTGCGCGCGCTCGGCACGGGCGAGCTACCCGACGTGCGGCAGCTGAACATGTCGGGCGCCGTGCGCCAGCGGCGCCGGCAGCCCGATGCGGCGGGCCGGCTTCACCCCCTGGCGTTCGCTTCGATCGACCACGACGGCACGGCACGCCTGAAGGCGGCGCGGCTCGGCGGATCGACGCCGGCCTGAACGCGCGGATCGGGCCTGTGGCTCCCGGCACGCGGGCGCGGCCCGGCGGCGGTCAAGCCCGATCAGCGTAGCTTCCAGGCATTGCGCGAGGCGGCTTCGACGTGGCCTTCCTGCCAGATCTGCGCGAGCCGGCTGCCGTTGCGGTACGGGTTCGGACGCCGCGCGAAATAATCGGACACGCCTTGCCGGTAGGCGCCGTACAGCGTCAGCGGCGGTTCGTCGATGCCGATGCCGTAAGCCCGCGCGGGCGCTGCGGCGCGCGATTCGGTGATCAGCATCTCGCCGTCGATTTCGTCGATGGCGGTGAAATGCAGCATGGGATGCGCGACGCCTGCGATGTCCATGTGGAACTCCACGTGCGTGGTATGGCGGGATTGCAGGGGATCAAGCAAGAACGGTGCCAAACAAAATTCCCTTTGAAATCAAAGAGAAGCGTGGGCAGGAAGGCAGGCGCGGCCCGAATGTTACGTAACGTGACGCGGGCTGGCGGTGACACGGGCCCGCGCCGCGCGGGCCGCGGGCCGGGGCGCGTGCCGCTCACAGCACGCCGCAGGCCCGCAGCAGCACGAACCAGGCGGCGCCCGCCGCGATCAGCAGCAGCGCGTTCACGCGCGTCTTCATGACCAGCACCGTCGAGGCCAGCGCGGTCGCGATCGCGATCCAGCCGCCGTCGAGCCCGCGGATCAGCGTATCGACGGCCGCGAGGATCAGCCCGGCCGCCACCGGCCGCAAGCCTGCCTGCAGCGCACGCTGCCACGGCGCGTCGCGGTGCCGCGAGGTCATGTGCGTGATCGCGATCATCAGGAACGCGGTGGGGCCGAACAGCGCGAGCGTGGCTACCAGCGCGCCCGCCACCCCGCCCACCTGGAAGCCCACCAGCGTCGCGAGCAGCGAGCCGGGGCCGGGCGCGAGCCGCGCGATCGCGAAATCGTTGACGAACTGCGTGTGCGTCATCCAGTGGTGGACGTCCACCACCTGCCGCTGCATGTCGGCGATGATGGTCTGGCCGCCGCCGACCGTGGCGACCGACAGCGGCGCGAACAGGGCCGCGAGTGCGGCAAGGGTGCGCGACATGGCGGGCGTGCTCAGTGATCGGCGCCGGCGCGCGCGGGGCGGCGCCCGAGCAGCCAGTATTCGTAGGCGACGTTGAGCACGCCGGCCGTCAGCACGGTCCACAGCACCGGCACCCGGAACACGGCGACGGCCGCGAAGGTGCCCGCGAACACGGCATAGGGCACCACGCGGCGCGGCAGGCGGCGCGCCGCGGTGATCGCCATCGACAGCGACAGCCCGATCGCCGCAGCCGCCGCGCCGGCCAGCGCGAGGTGGGCGAGCGCGAAGCGCGTGATCGACGAGAACAGCACGCCGAGCAGCACGATGGCGACTGCCGGCGGGAAGATGATGCCGCAGAAGCCGGCTGTCGCGCCGCGCCAGCCGAGCAGCCGGTAGCCGATCCAGATCGCGAGGTTCTTCACGTTCACGCCGGGCAGCGCCTGCGACAGCGCGAGGCCGTCGAGGAATTCGGCCTCGGACAGCCAGCGGCGCTGGTGAACGAACTCGCGCAGGAACCAGCCGCTCAGGCCGCCGCCGAAGCTGCTCAGGCCGATGCGGGCGAAGATCAGGAACAGGCCGAGCACGGTCGGCCGCTGCGGGGCGGGGCAGGTCCGGGTCATCGGGGTCCGTGGGTGCGAAGGCGCGCGGGCGCGTCGGCCGACGATAGCACCGTGGCCGGCGCAGCGGCAATCGGCGGCCCGCGGCCGCGCGTCAGCGCGCGTTACGACGCGGCGCCTTGCGCCAGGATGCCATGGCCGTCGCCGGCCCTTTTCACGGCGAGCTTGCCGTTCCCGGCGGTGAGACTGCCGCCGTGCGCACGGTGCGCGCTCGCGCGGCGGCCGGTCGAGGCGTGCGCCGTTCCCCGCAAGCCTCGTTCGCGGCGGGAACCGGGCGGCGGGCGGCGCCGCGCAGAAAGCACGAGGGCGCTGCGGACCGTGGGCCCGGAGCGCCCCTGTCACTTGCCGCGCAGGCGGTGAAGGCGGGCGACGCGCGCCCGCCGGTCAGACCGCGCTGGCGGTCTTCGCCGGCTTCTGCAGCTTGCCCTTGCCGGCCACCTTGATCTCTTCGAGCTTGATCTCGACGTGGCGCGAGAACACGTATTCGGCCGGACGCTGCTTGTCGATCGGGATGTCCGGGGCGAACGCGCCTTCCGTCTTGATGCCCTTGCGGCTCACGCGCAGCGCCTTGAGCGGATGCGAGATGGTGTCCATCACGGCGGTGGCCTCGAAGCCGCAGTGGACCATGCAGTCCGCGCACTTCTCGTAGTTGCCCACGCCGTAGTTGTCCCACTCGGTGGTTTCCATCAGCTCCTTGAAGGTCTTCACGTAACCCTCGCCGACCAGATAGCACGGCTTCTGCCAGCCGAACACGGTGCGTGCCGGGTTGCCCCACGGCGTGCATTTGTAGCTCTGGTTGCCGGCCAGGAAGTCGAGGAACAGCGACGACTGGCTGAACGACCAGCGCTTGCCGCCTTCGCCGCGCTTGAGGATCTCGCGGAACAGGTTCTTGGTCTTGTCGCGGTTCAGGAAGTGCTGCTGGTCCGGCGCGCGCTCGTAGGCATAGCCCGGCGAGACGGTGATGCCGTCCACGCCGATCGGCTTGAGCGTGTCGAAGAACTTCGCCACGCGCTCGGGGATCGCGTCGTTGAACAGCGTGCAGTTGATGTTGACGCGGAAGCCGCGACGCTTCGCTTCCTTGATGGCGGCAACCGCCTTCTCGTAGACGCCTTCCTGCGAGACCGAGTGATCGTGCATCTGCTGGTCGCCGTCGAGGTGCACCGACCAGACGAAGTACGGGCTCGGCTGGTAGTCGTCCATCTTCTTTTCCATCAGCAGCGCGTTCGTGCAGAGATACACGAATTTCTTGCGCTTCATGATGCCCTTGACGATTTCCGGCATGTCACGGTGCAGCAGCGGCTCGCCGCCGGCGATCGACACCACCGGCGCGCCGCACTCGTCGACGGCCTGCAGGCATTCCTCGACCGACAGGCGCTGGTTCAGGATCGGGTCCGGATAATCGATCTTCCCGCAGCCGTTGCAGGCGAGATTGCAACGGAACAGCGGCTCGAGCATCAGCGCGAGCGGGTAGCGTTTATTGCCGGACAGGTGGTTGCGCATGATGTATGCGCCCACACGGACTTGCTGGAGCAGCGGAATAGACAAGAGATGTCCTCCTTAAACTTCGCGGGCGACAGCTTGCATGAGCTTCGCCGGCAACTTGAATTCGACTTTTTCCTCGCGGCCCGCCATCGTGACGACCTCCACGGGGCCCAGGGCGCGCAGCGCGCCGATCACGTCCTCGACCATTTCCTCGGGCGCGGACGCGCCCGCGGTCAGGCCGACCGTGTGCGCGCCGTTGAACCATTCGGCGCGGATCTCGGAGCCGTCGGCGACGAGATAGCTCGGCACGCCGCTTTCGGTGCCGATCTCGCGCAGGCGGTTCGAGTTGGAACTGTTGGTCGCGCCCACCACGACCAGCACGTCCACCTGGCCGCTCAGCTCGCGCACGGCGGCCTGGCGGTTCTGGGTGGCGTAGCAGATATCGCGCGTGTCGGGGCCGACGATGTCGGTGAAGCGGCGCGTCAGCGCCTCGATGATGCCGCGCGTATCGTCCACCGACAACGTGGTTTGCGTGACGTAGGCGATCGGCGTCTGCGCCGGAAGTTCCAGCGTCTCGACCTCGGCCTCGCTCTGCACCAGGATCACTTCGCCGGGAATTTGCCCGATCGTGCCTTCCACCTCCGGATGGCCGGCATGGCCGATCAGGATCAGGCGGCGCCCGGCCGACACGTACTGCCGCCCCTGCACGTGCACCTTCGTGACGAGCGGGCAGGTGGCGTCGAGCACGTCCAGGCCGCGGGCCTGCGCGTCCTGCTCGACGGCCTGGGCCACGCCGTGCGCGCTGAAGATCGCCACGGCGCCGTGCGGCACCTCGTGCAGCTCCTCGACGAATTTCGCTCCCTTGTTCCGCAGATTGTCTACCACGTGGCGATTGTGGACGATTTCGTGCCGGACGTAGACGGGCGCGCCATGCTGCTGCAGCGCCCGATCGACGATCTCGATGGCACGGACCACGCCCGCACAGAAGCCACGGGGTTGGGCAAGAATGACTCGCATACAGGGCGAACTCCGACGACAACGCGGGGTTCGAGAGAGCCGGCCGGCTCGATCGCCCCAACTTGATGTTTATCAATGCCGGATCGGAACTTGCCGGCATCCAAAATTAATCGCGCATTTTAACGCTATCGGCTTGTTCGTGCTTTTCCCACCGCCAATCCGTGGCGGCATCCGCGCTGGCCTGCGCCGCGACTGCTGCCGCGGAACCCGGCTACACTACGCGGTTTTGAACGCGTCCGGCGGCCGATCGGGCTTGCGCCGGCTCACAGGCGGACTGCATGGAAGTCGAATCGATTGGTTTGTCCCCGAATCTCACGGCCGAACAGGCGGCCGGCGTCGTCACGAGGGAGCGCGCATGACGCTTGCAATCGTGTTCGGCCTGTCGTGCCTGTCCCTGATTATCTGGTGCGTGCTGCTGTTCGCGCGCGGCGGCTTCTGGCGCGCGCGCCCGGCCGCCCCGCTGCCGGACGAGGCGCGCGGCGCGGCCGCGGCCGACGGCTGGCCGGCGGTGGTGGTGGTGGTGCCGGCGCGCAACGAGGCGGACGTGATCGGCGCGGCCGTCACGTCGCTGCTGCGGCAGGACTATCGCGGCGCGCTGCACGTGATCGTGGTGGACGATCACAGCACCGACGGCACGGCCGATGCCGCGCGCGCGGCGGCGCTGGCCGCCCGGCATGCCGAACGGCTCACGGTGCTCGCCGCGCAGCCGCTGCCGCCCGGCTGGTCGGGCAAGGTCTGGGCGCAGTCGCAGGGCATCGCCGCGGTACGCACGCGCGCGCTGCCGGCCGACTACCTGCTGCTGACCGACGCCGACATTGGCCATCCGGCCGACGCGGTGACCCAGCTCGTCACGCGCGCCCAGGCCGAAGGCCGCGATCTGGTGTCGCTGATGGTGCGGCTGCGCTGCGATTCGTTCTGGGAGAAGGCGCTGATTCCGGCTTTCGTGTTCTTCTTCGCCAAGCTCTACCCGTTCTCGTGGATCAACGACACGCGCAGCAAGACGGCCGGCGCGGCCGGCGGCTGCATGCTGGTGCGGCGCGCGGCGCTGGAGGAGGCGGGCGGGATCGAGTCGATCCGCGGCGCGCTGATCGACGATTGCAGCCTGGCCGCCAGGATCAAGTTCCGCGGCGGCCGGCATCACCCGATCCGGCTCGATCTCGCCGAGCGCAGCGTGTCGCTGCGCCCGTATGACAGCTGGCGCGACATCTGGAACATGATCGCGCGCACCGCGTTCACGCAGCTGCGCTATTCGCCGCTGCTGCTGGCCGGCACGCTGCTCGGCATGTCGATCGTCTATCTGCTGCCGCCGCTGGCCGCGCTGGCCTATGGCGCGCGCGCGTGGCCGGCCTGGCTCGCGTGGGCGGCGATGAGCGCGTCCTACGCGCCGATGCTGGCCTACTACCGGCGCTCGCTGCTGTGGGCGCCCGCGCTGCCGCTCGTCGCGCTGTTCTACAACGGCGCGACGTTCGCGTCCGCGTGGCGCTACTGGCGCGGCAAGGGCGGACAATGGAAGGCGCGCGTGCAGGCGCCGGTGGAGCGCTGAACGCGGGCGCGCGCCGCTGCGCCTGGCCGAATGAAAAAACGGCACACGGTTGCGCACCGTGTGCCGTTTCTGTTTTGGCGCGCTGCCGCTCGCGCTTGGGCGTTCGCGCAGGCTATTGCGTGAGCAGCATGTACATCTGGATCACGGTGTCGGGCGAGAACGTGAACGGCACCCAGCCGTAACCGGTGTGACGCGCCACCAGCAGGCGGTCGCCGTTCGACTGCTTCTGCACCGCCATCATCGGATTGCGGGTCGAGACGAAGCGCCAGCCGGACGGCAGGCCGTGCGGCTGCTCGAGCGTCATCGAGGCGCGCGCGTGAGCGAGTTCCTCGATCAGCTGGCTCAGCTGCTGCGGCGACAGCGGAATCTCGCGCTCGCCGATCGCCAGCGTCAGCGTATCCTGCGAGGGGCGGGAGACGAGCAGCCGGGGTGCCGCGCCCGTGTCGGACTTCGTGTCGGGCTTCGTTTCGGGCGGCGCCTCGGGCTTCGTTTCGGGCTTCGTCTCGCGCTGCACGCCGGATGCGGCCTCGGCGGCGGACCGTTCGAGCGCGGCTTCCTTCTCGATGGCCTCGCGCAGCGCTTGTTCGGCGGCCGCCTTGTCGGAGGCGGCGCGCTCGGCGAGCAGTTCGGCCGCGGCCTTGTCGTCGGCGGCAAGCGATGCCGCCGTCTGGGCGGCCGAGCGTTCGGCTTCGAGCTGCTCGGCGGCCTCGGCCAGCGCGGCGCGCTCGGCACGGATCTGGGCGGCCAGCGAATCGGCCGCCTCGCGGTCGCGGGCGGCGCGCTCGGCGGCTTCGATGGCGGCCTCGCGCGCGGCGTTCGCCTCGCGGCGCGCGGTGTCGGCCGCCTCGAGATCGGCGGCGGCCTGTCGGGCCGCGGCGTCGGCCGCCGCGCGCTCGGCTGCGGCTTGCTGGGTTGCGGCTTCGGCGGCTTGGCGCTCGGCGGCGGCTTGCTGGGTTGCGGCCTCGGCGGCTTGGCGCTCGGCTGCGGCTTGCTGGGTTGCGGCCTCGGCGGCTTGGCGCTCGGCGGCGGCTTGCTGGATCGCAGCTTCGGCGGCTTCGCGTTCCGCCGCGGCCTGTGCCGCCGCGGCTTGCGCGGCTTGGCGCTCGGCCGTGGTGCCGGCCGCGAGTGCCTCGGCGGCGGTCTTGTCGGTCAGGGCCTGGGCGGCGGCCGATTCGGCCGCGGCCTGCACCGTGCGCATCTGCTCGTGAAGGGTTTCGGTAGCCGCGCGATCGGCGGCGGCCTGGGCAGCGGCCTGTTCTATGGCGGCGCGTTCTGCGGAAATCTGTTCGGCGGCCGCGCGTGCGGCGTTCGCCTCGTCGGTGGCGGCCTGGGCGGCGGCCTGCTCGGCGGCGGCTTTGTCGATCGCGGCCTTCGCGGCTCCCGCTACCGTGCGCGCGGTATGGATGAGCTGATCGATGCCCGTGCCGAGTGCGTCGATCTGATCGTTCAGGTTCATGCGTGCCTTCTCTACGTAAGACCCGCGATTCTACCCGTTGCGCCGTTCGCGGTTCGGGTCCCGCGTGTAACAAAGTGCTGGCCGGGCGCAGGAATCGGCGCCCGCGCGTTACCCGATCGCAGGCGGGCCGCGTGCTGCCTCGGTGCCATGGCGGCAAGCCGGTGCCGGAATTCATGCCCCGCGCAGCGCCGCCGCGCGCGGACCCGGTCGCCCGAAGCGGGCGCTCGCATCCGTGGGCCGTGCAGCGGCTCGGGCGGGGCCGCCCCGCGCCCGCCGCCGCGTTCAGCGCGTCAGATAGCCGGCCTCGCGGAACCAGTCGAGCGCATCGCGCAGGCCGTCGCGGTAGGGCCGCGCGCGGTAGCCGAGCTCGCGCTCGGCCTTCGCCGACGTGAAGTACATCTTGTTCTTCGACATCTTCAGCCCGTCGACGGTCACGAACGGCTCGCGCTTCGTGAACTTCGCCACCGCCTCGGCCGCGACCGCGAGCGGGTAGAGCGGCCAGCGCGGCAGCGCGACGGTGGGCGGTTTGCGGCCGACCATCGCGGCGATGTCGGCCAGCATCTGCTGCAGCGGCAGGTTCTCGCCGCCGAGGATGTAGCGCTCGCCGATGCGGCCTTTCTCGAGCGCGAGGAAATGGCCGTGCGCGACGTCGTCGACGTGGACCAGGTTCAGGCCCGTATCGACGAACGCCGGAATCTTGCCGGTGGCGGCCTCGACGATGATGCGTCCGGTGGGCGTCGGCTTCACGTCGCGCGGGCCGATCGGCGTGGACGGGTTGACGATCACGGCGGGCAGGCCGTCCTCGGCGATCATGCGCTCCACCGCGCGCTCGGCCAGCACCTTGCTGCGCTTGTAGACGCCGATCGCCTGCTCGGCCGCGAGCGGCGAGGTCTCGTCGGTGGAGTTGCCGGAATTCGTCACCTTCAGCGTGGCGACGCTGCTGGTGTAGACGATGCGCTCGACGCCCTCGGCGAGCGCCGCGCGCATCGTGGCCACGGCGCCTTCCAGGTTGGCGCGCTCGATTTCGTGCGGATCGGGTGCCCAGAGCCGGTAGTCGGCGGCCACGTGCAGCAGATGGCGCACCCCGCGCAGTGCCTGGCGCATCGACGCCTCGTCGCGCATGTCGCCCGTGACGACCTCGGCGTCGAGGCCGGCGAGGTTGGTGCGCGGGCTCGTGGCGCGCACCAGCACGCGCAGCGCATAACCGTGCGCCTGCGCGATGCGTGCCACGGCGGAGCCGACGAAGCCGGACGCGCCGGTGACGAGTACGAGATCGCGTTGTGTGTCTGTCATGCCGTTCCTCGGGGCCGCGCGCGGCTCGGGCGCGCGGCGGTTGTGCGTGATGCGCGATTGTACGTGCAGCCGGCCGCGGCCGCGGCGCCCGCGCGCGCTGCGCCGCGCGGCGGGCGGGCCGACTACAATGCGGGGCTCTGAGGCTTCCGGATGGGGACGGACATGGGCGGCAAGGATCTCGACGAACGGATCGAAACGATCTACGTGCGCGTGCGCGGCGTCGTGCAGGGCGTGGGCTTCCGGCACGCGACCGTGCGCGAGGCGCACGCGCTCAGGCTGCGCGGCTGGGTGGCCAATCTCGAGGACGGTTCCGTCGAGGCGATGATCCAGGGCCCGGGGCCGCAGATCGACCGTATGCTGGCGTGGCTGCGGCACGGGCCGCCGGCCGCGCGCGTGAGCGAGGTCGAATTCGAGGAGCGCCAGACCGACAAGCGCTTCGAGCGTTTCCAGCAGCATTGAGGCGGCGCGGCAGATGATTCACGATCATCCGGACGCGCAGCGCGGCGTCACGCTGTCGGTCGCGGCGTCCGCGCTGTTCGCGCTGCTGTCGGTCTACGCGAAGCTGCTCGCGCCGCTCACCGGCCTCGACATCTTCGCCTGGCGCATCGTCTGGACGCTGCCGGGCGCGCTGCTGCTGGTCGCGATGCGCGGCCGCTTCGGCGAGCTGGCCGGCTTCGTGCGGCGCGTGTGCGGCACGCGCCGCCTCGCGCTCGCGGTCGGCGCCGGGGCGGCCATGCTCGGCGTGCAGCTGTGGTTGTTCCTGTGGGCCCCGCTGCACGGGCGCATGCTCGAGGTGTCGCTCGGCTATTTCCTGATGCCGCTCACGATGGTGCTGGTGGGCCGCTTCGTCTATCGCGAGTCGCTGTCGCTGCTGCAGTGGGGCTCGATCGCCTGCGCGGCGGCCGGCGTGGCGCACGAGGTGTGGGTCACGCGTGCGTTCGCGTGGCCGACGCTGGTGGTCGCGCTCGGTTATCCGCCTTACTTCATGCTGCGCCGTCGCATCGAGGTCGAGCCGCTCACGCTGTTCGCGGTCGAGATGATCGCGCTGCTGCCGGTGGCGCTCGTCACGCTCGCGGCGCTCGGCACGCCGGTGGGCGGCCACCCGGTGCTCTGGGCGCTCTGGCTGCCGGGGCTCGGGGTGCTCAGCACGCTCGCGCTCGGCTGCTACCTGAAGGCGAGCCGGATGCTGCCGATGGCGCTGTTCGGCATCCTCGGCTACGTCGAGCCGGTGCTGATCGTGGCGGCCGCCGTGCTGCTGCTCGGCGAATCGCTGAGCATGCAGCAGCTCGGCACCTACGGCCCGATCTGGCTCGCCGTCGCGCTGACGGCATGGCACAGCTATCTGCGGATGCGCCGCGTGCGCGCCTGAGCCTTTGCGCCTGCGCTTTCGCCGGCTGCCGCAGCCGGCGCTCCCGGCAAGTTCCAGGCGCGTGGCGCGAAACATGGCGCGCGCCGGCCGATCCCGCCGGGGCGCGTCGGTTGCGCCGGCCGCGCGCCGACCGTTGCCTGACAAGGCTTTCAGTCATCGGCGGGAAGAATTGGTTGCACTTTGTTACTTAGGGTATGCCCTTAGCGGCGATTAGACTTTCCGGACCGTCGAACTTTCGTATGCGGCTTCCAGATGAACGGTCCAGTTCTCGCTTCAGCGCTGCGGCGCGCGCGATACAGGCATACGTGTATCGCCGCGCGGCCCGCGCTCCCGGCATTGCCCTGCGCCCTTCCCCCCGCCGTCACGCCGCTTGCGCGTGAGGCGCGTCCCCTGCTGCGTCGAGCGCCGCCGCATCGGCCGCAGCGCCGCCCCGGAGCGCCGTCATGGCGGTAACGAGCGCGCGCGCATCGGCGCCGCCGCGTTCGGGCCGTCTGATCGAAATCGACTTCTTCCGCGGGATCGTGCTGCTGATGATCGTCGTCGACCACATCGGCGGCAGCCTCGTCTCCAAGGTCACGCTGCATGCGTTCGCGCTTTGCGACGCAGCCGAGGTGTTCGTGTTCCTCGGCGGCTTCGCGGCCGCGAGCGCGTTCCTCGCGATGTCCGAGCGGCATGGCGCCGATGCCGCGCGGCGCCGCTTCGTGCGCCGCGCAGTGCAGATCTACCGCGCGTTCCTCGCCACCACCACGCTGATGCTGGTGGTCTCGGCCGTGCTCGACCACTACGGCATCGATTCGCCCAACATGGCGCTCGACGACGTCAGCCTGATGCTGGCCGCGCCGCTCACGGGCCTGGTGGAGGTGCTGACGTTCCAGCGCCAGCCCTACCTCGCCTCGGTGCTGCCGATGTACGTGCTGTTCGCGCTCGCGACGCCGGCCATCGTGCCGCTCGCGCGGCGGCATCCCGCTTGGCTGTGCGCGGCGAGCCTCGCGTCGTGGTTCGCCTCGGGCTGGCTCGGCACGCAACTGCTCGACACGCCCTCGTTCAAGTGGAGCTTCAACCCGTTCGCGTGGCAGCTGATGTTCGTGCTCGGCGCGCTGGCACGCTGCCAGCCGATCTATCGTGGCGTGGCGTCGCGCCCGCACGGCGCCGTGCTGACCGGCGTCGCGCTCGGCATCGTGGCGATCTGCGCCTACTACAAGCTGTTCTCGGGGCTGCCGCTGCCCGAGGGCGTGCTCAAGCGCGACCTGGCCTGGCCGCGCATCGTCAGCTTCATCGCGATCGCCTGGCTGATGGCGGATCTGGTGCGCCATGGCTGGGTCGGCCGGATCGCGCGCGCGGTGCGGCCGGTGGTGGCCGTCGGACAGCGCGGGCTGGTCTGCTACGTGGTGGGCACCGCGATTTCGCTGACGCTCGATTCGCTGCTGCATCGCGCCTCGATGAGTCCGCACTTCTCGCCGATCGAGATCGGCTTCGCGGCCGACACGATCGCGCTCGGCGGGCTGCTGATGCTGGCCAGTTCGGGCGGCTGGTGGGCGCGGCTGCGGCGCGCGCCGGCATAGCGGGGGCGGCTGGGCCGCGATGAACGAACGGCGCGTGCGAGGCGCGCCGTTTGCATGGGCGGCAGGCGGCGCCGTGGGCCGATGTCGCGCGACCCTTGCGAAGAGAGAAGACCGCCCGCGCGGGCTAGGAAGGTGAGCGGATACGGGAGCCCGCGGCGGGCGTGTCGTCGGGTTCGTCGCGGCGCTCGCCGGCCGTATCCGGCTCGTCGTCGTCGCGCGCGAGTTCGGCATCCGCCTCGGCGGCCTGGCGTGCCGCGCGCAGCGCCGTGCAATGCTGCGCGCGACGGATGTCGGCCAGCTGGCGCACCAGCCGCATCGTCCTCTTGTTCATCTCGCTCTCCGGCATCACCCGACCTCGGGCTGCCTTCAGTGTAGGACGCGCGTGCGCGCTTCGCCGGCCGAATGTGGCGCGCAAGCCGCGCGCCAAGGGATTTCACTGAGCCGCGGCGCTGGCCTGCAGGCCGTTGGCGTCGCCGCGCGCGGCGTTCACGCTCTCGTGGTGCGCGCGCGAGAGCCGGCTCATCAGCGGCAGCAGCAGGCAGGACACGATCGTGCCGGCCACGGCCACCCAGCCGAGCATCGTGAACAGGTGGACGTAGAGCGGCAGCGAGGCGGTGGCGGGCAGGTCGTGCGAGGGCATCTGCGCGAGGTTTGCGACCACGCTGCCCAGATACTGCGAAATGCCGGTCGCGACGAAGTAGGCGCCCATCATGAAGCCGCTCATGCGCGCCGGCACGTAGCGCGCGATCATCGCGAGGCCGAGGCCGCTCACCAGCAGTTCGCCGAGCGAGTAGAGGCCGTAGCCGCCCACCATGAACCACGACGAGACGCGCCCGTCCACCGCGAAGCGCCCGCTCGCGGCGAACACGAAGAAGCCGGCCGCCACCACGGCGAAGCCGAGCGCGTACTTGACCGCCACCGGCACGTTGATGCCGCGGTTCGCGAGGCCGTTGTAGATCAGCACCAGCAGCGGGCTCAGCAGCATGATCCAGATCGGGTTGAGCGCCTGGAACTGTCCCGCGCTCCAGGTGAACAGCGTGGTGCCGAACAGCGTGAAGTCCGGATCGACGTTGCGGAATGCGAACAGCGTGAGCGAGGTCGACATCTGCTGATAGAAGATGAAGAACAGGATCACCTGGGCGATCAGCACCAGCGCCGCGACCAGCCCGGCGCGCTCGGCGCGCTCCACCTTCGCGATCATGTAGACGAAGATCGCGAGCGCGATCGCGCCGGCCGTCCAGACCGCCGCCACGGCGAGCGCCTTGTGGCCGAGCAGGAACATGGTGGCGACGCCGAGCGCGATGCCGCCCGCCAGCACGCCCGCGGCGCGGCCCCAGCGAACCGGCGCGTCGTCGGGGCGCGAGCCGACATGGGCGAGCGTGCGATGCATCAGCAGGTAGTTGAGAATGCCGAGCACCATGCCCGCGCAGCAGACCGCGAACGCCGGGTGCCAGCCCCAGCGGTCCTTGATCCACGGCGTGACCAGCATCGACACGGTCGAGCCGATGTTGACCGCCATGTAGTAGATCGTGAACGCGCTGTCGAGGCGCGCGTCGTCGCCTTCGTAGATGCGGCGCACGAGGTTCGCGGCGTTGGCCTTGAAGAGGCCGTTGCCCACCACCATCACGCCGAGCGAGGCGTAGAGGAACTGCAGGTTGTCGTTCGGCAGCGCGAGCATCAGGTAGCCCGCGGCCAGCACCACCGCGCCGACGATCATGGTGCGCCGCGTGCCGAGCACGTGGTCGCCGATCCAGCCGCCGATCGCGGGCGACGCGTAGATCAGCGCGACGAACGCGCCCCAGGTCAGGTTCGCGTAGCTGTCGTCGAAGCCGAGCTTCTCGACCATGAACAGCACCATCAGCGCGACCATGCCGTAATAGCCGAAGCGCTCCCACATTTCGATCAGGAAGACCGTCGAGAACGAGCGGGTCTGGGATACCGGAGTTGAGACTGACATTGTTTTCCTCGATTGTTGGGGTGAGGGGCCGCGGCGCGAGGGACGGGGCGGCCGGTCTGGAATCATGCGCCGTCTGGGACCGGGCCTCAGCGTGCGCAAGGGCGGGCGAAGGCGGGCGGGGCGGTGCTTGCGTGGTGGCGGCGGCGCCTGCGCGGCGCGCGCGCGACGCATTCGGCGAAGGCGGCTGCGGCGGCACGATCGCGCGGCGCACGCAGGGGAACGGCAGCTTTCATTTCATACGACCAGCAAGGGCGGCCGGATAGGACCGCGTAAACGAGGAGAGCCGGCAGCAGCCGGTAGGCCGCGCGCCCGGCATGGCGACGGACCCGACCGGGCGCGAGCGCGTCGCGCGCCGGCGGGCGGCCGCGCGAACGGCGGCGCGACGCCGATCCGTCACGTCGGGCGATCCCGCAGCCCGCGGCGCGAGATCCGCCACCGCAGACCGCAATCTGCCGCCGGCGCGGCACGCTGCGACGCGCCGGGGCCCGGGCACGATTTTCCCTGTCGAGTCTGGCAAGATTACGGTTTGCCACGAGCAGTTCGCAGGTGCGCCGGAACCCGGACCATATTGCAGTTACCGGTCACGAAGACGAAGATTACGGCATATTAGTCAAACTTCGTTACTTTCCATCAAACTTTTTTTGACGACAAGATCCCGGCCTGTTATGGTTGCTTCCACTGAAAATACGCAGCCCCGCAACGCGGCGGTCGAGCTGGGCAGCAAGATCCGTGCGCTCAGGCAGCGGCTCAAGCGTACGCTCGACGAAACCGCGAGTGCCGCGGGCATTTCCAAGCCGTTCCTGTCGCAGGTCGAGCGCGGGCTGGCATCGCCGTCGATCACCTCGCTGGCCGGCATCGCGCAGGCGCTCGGCGTGAACGTGCAGTACTTCGTCGAGACGCCGAGCGAGGAGCGCTCGGTGTGCCGGGGCGAGCAGTTGCGTTTCTTCAGTTTTGCCGATTCGGCCAATCTGTTCGCACGGCTGACCAATGTGTCGGCCGGCCGGCAGCTCGAGGCGATCCTCGTGCGCATGCCGCCGGGACAGAAGCGCTCGGAAGTGACCACGCACGCGGGAGAGGAGTTCCTGTACGTGATCGAAGGGGAGGTATCGCTGACGCTGGAAGGCAAGACCTTCGTCGTGCAGGCCGGCGACAGTGCGCATTACTTGTCGACCACGCCGCATAGCTGGGTCAACACCGCCAAGCACGAATCGGTGGTGGTCTGGGTCGGCACGCCGCGCCTGTTCTAGAAAATCGGACCGCCCGCGCTCGCATGCAGCCGGCGGTTCACGCGACAACAATTCAGGATAGCTAACATGAACGGCAGCGCTCACGGACCGCCTCCGATTCACCGTCCATAACGACGATCACGCGACAACAACGCAGCCGTCCCGCGCGCTGCGCCGCGCTTTTCCCATCCATTTCATCCTGCCCTGCGCGTGTGCCGCCAGGCCGCGCGGGATTGCGCGCGCGCGGCCATGTCCGCGTCGCGGCGGTGGGGCGCGCGCCAATCCATCAGAGAGAGAACGTGTAGATGACCCAGATCAGAAACCTGTCGCCCGCATCGCTTGCGGTGCGCCTGGCGTATAGCCTGCCGGTGCTGGCCGGCATGGCGGCCGCGCCGGCCCTTGCCGACGAGCCGCCGGACGCGTCGCGCGCGCCCGCTCCTGCCGTTGCCGCGCAACCGCCCACCATGCCGCCCGCCGTGACCGGCACGGCGGCGAATCAGGCGGGCTCGCCCGTGCCGAGCCCGGACCTGTCGAGCCAGGCGAAGTCGCAGGGCTTCGTTCGCGACAGCCACTTGCAGCTGATGTTTCGCAACTACGCGGACCTGCTCGACGCCAAGGGCGGCCCGCATCGCCACGCCTGGGTCCAGGCGCTGATGGCGAACTTCGAGTCGGGCTACACGACGGGGCTGATCGGCTTCGGCGTGGACGCGTCGGCCTACGCGGCGCTGAAGCTCGACGGCGGCGCGGGCGGCGGCAACATGGTGCATGTGGCCGACGGCGGCGGCTCGAACCAGCTCGCCTGGGCCTATCCCGGCCTCTACGACGTGAAGGCGCGGATCTCGAACACCGTGATCAAGTACGGCCTGCAGATCGTCGACAACCCGTTCATGGAGCCGCACGACAATCGCGCGCTGCCGCCGACCTTTCTCGGCGCGACGATCGTCAGCAACGAGTTCCGCAACGTGATGCTCGAGGCCGGCAGCTTCACGAAGACCGACGCGCGCGGACGCTCCACGCTGATCGGCCTGCGCTCGCAATACGGCGGCACGCGCATCGATCGGCTGAGCTACGCCGGCGGCACCTGGGACTACATGCCGGGCGGCACGGTGGCGCTCTATGCGAATCAGGCCGAGAACGTCTGGAACCAGTACTACGCGTCGGTGCGGCAGAGCTTCGGCGTGCCCGCCGGCATCAAGTGGAGCGGCTTCGGCAACGTGTATTCGACGCACGACACCGGCGACGCACGGCAGGGCGGCATCGACAACCAGGCCTATAGCCTGTCGCTGGCCGCCCAGCACGGGCCGCATGAACTGCTGCTCGGCTACCAGCAGGTGCTCGGCAACCAGTTCTTCGATTACCTCGCCGAGACGAACGGCATCTTCCTTGCCGATTCGATGGACGTCGACTACAACGCGCCGCATGAAAAATCGCTGCAGCTGCGCTACACGTTCTACGGCAAGGACGGCGGCCTGCCCGGCTTCAAGGCGATGGTCTGGGCGCTGACGGGATGGGGCGCCGACGGCTCGGCGGGCGCGGCGCAGGACCCGACGCACGCGGGCATCTACTGGAAGGACGGCCTGCCGGTGCAGGGGCGCCACCACGAGTTCGGCTTCATCCCTTCCTACACGATCCAGGGCGGGCGCTTCAAGGACACCCGGATCACCTTCGTCGCGATGTGGCACGTGGGCTCGGCGCACTACTCGGACAGCACCAATCAGGAATACCGGCTGGTGGTCAATCTGCCGATGACGGTGTTCTGAGCGTCGGCGCAGAGGCGGGCCCGCGGGCCTCGGGCCGCGCGGCTCAGGCCGTCTTCGGCGCCGGCGCGGCCGGGACCGGTTCGGCCAGCACGATGCCGGCCAGCGGCCGGCCGGAGTCGCGCCAGGCGTCGAGGCCGCCGCGCAGCGCGAGCGCGTCGGTGAAGCCGGCGTCCGACAGCCGTCTGGCCATCAGCACCGCCGACACCTCGTTCGGGCAGGCGCAGTAGGTCACGAACCTTTGCGACAGCGGATAGCGGGCGGCCAGATCGCGGATGTGCCGCTCGTCGGCGAACACCGCGCCGGGAATCGAGAACGGATCGAGGCGCCGATGCTCGGCGGTCCGCACGTCGATCACGACGGGCGGCGGCCCCGCATCGGCATGCAGCAGTCGATCGAGCTCGTCGACGCCGATGCGCGCGTGGACGAGCTGGCGCAGCAGCGCGCGGCGGCGCATCCAGCGCACGCTCGCGTAGAGCGCGAGCAGCACGGCGACGACGGCCAGCGCGGCGTGGCCGAGCCGGCTCGCGGCCGCCAACAGCCAGTCGATCTGCTCGGCGAACACGAGCCCGATCAGCAGCCCGGCCGCGGCCCACAGCAGCGCGCCGAGCGCGTCGTAGCCGACGAAGGTGCGATAGCGCGTGCCGAGCGCGCCGGCCAGCGGCACCGACACCAGCGACAGCCCCGGCACGAAGCGCGCGATCGCGAGCACGCGCACGCCCCAGCGACCGAAGAACTGCTCGGTTTTTTTCACGCAACTGTCGCGCGATAGCGACAGCCGGCAGATCGTCCTCAGCGTCTTGCCGCCGAAGCGGCGCCCCGCCGCGTACCAAGCCGAGTCGCCGAGCAGCGCCGCCGCCACCGACAGCAGCAGCACCGGCACCAGTTGCATGCCGAACACCTCGGGATGCAGGGTGGCCATCGCGCCGAACAGGACGAGCGTGGGCATTGCCGGCACGGGCAAGCCGAGCGCGGCGGCCAGCACGTTGACGAACACGATCAACGGCCCGTATCGGGCGATGAGGTCATGCAGCATGATCGATGGGTGAAATGCGAAAGCAGCGGGCGTGAGTCGGACACGCGAATCGGACGGGACCGATTATCGATCACTTTCGGGTCAAGGGAGCGTCGGCTGAACGGCCGGGCCGGAGGGCGGGAGGGTGGGGGTGAGCGATGCGCAACGCAAACGCTCACCGCCGGGCGGAACGACTCAGGAAGGCGTGCGTGCGAACGTGGCCACGCCGTGCGATTCGCCGGGCAGCTCGGCGCCGTGCGAGCGGATCGCGGCGATCAGTTCCGCCGGCGTGATCTCGTAACGCACCTCGCGATGGATGCCGGGCTTGCGCTCGTCGACCTCGATCAGCAGCACGCTTTTACCGTCATCGGTGGCTTCGAGCCGCAGCGAGCGTAGCTCGCGGCCGTCGGCTGCATCCAATTCGGTCAGCAGGGTCATCGCCCCGGAAGCACCGGTAGTGCGCATCGAACAGATCCTCGTGTCGTGTCAATGGAAGATATCGTGCTGCTAACTGCTCTGTTGCAGTGTAACGCGAACCGGCCAATCGCAACGAGAATTTCGAGTTCCGAGGCAGCGCGGGATGCCCGGCTGGCGCGAGGTATCGGGCGACCGGGCGGCGCCGGCCAGGCGGCGCGCCCGCTGCATTTCAAACCAGTCCGGTAACGTAATAGACGGCGATCACGAAGAACACCGCGAGCGTCTTGATCACCGTGACCGCGAAGATGTCGCGATACGACTGCCGGTGCGTGAGGCCGGTGACCGCCAGCAGCGTGATCACCGCGCCGTTGTGGGGCAGCGTGTCCATGCCGCCGCTGGCCATCGCCACCACGCGATGCAGCACTTCCATCGGAATCTGCGCGGCTTCGGCGCCCTTGATGAAGGTGTCCGACATCGCGGCCAGCGCGATGCTCATGCCGCCCGAGGCCGAGCCGGTGATGCCGGCCAGCGAGCTGACCGACACGGCGGCGTTGACGAGCGGGTTCGGGATGCTCTTGAGCGCGTCGCCGACCACGAGGAAGCCCGGCAGCGCGGCGATCACGCCGCCGAAACCGTATTCGGAGGCGGTGTTCATCGCCGCCAGCAACGCACCGCCGACGGCGGATTTGGTGCCGGTCGCGAAGCGCGCGCTCACGCGCGGGAACGCCGTGATCACCACCAGCAGGATGCCGAGCAGCAGCGCCGCCTCCACCGACCAGATCGCCACCACCGTCTTGATCGGGGTGGTGACGGGCGCGTGCAGGCCGGGCAGCACCTCGGGCGGCACGGTGTAGGTAGCGCCGCCGTACCACTGCGGAATCCACTTCGTCATCACGAAGTTCGCCACGCCCACCAGCACCAGCGGCGCGACGGCGAGCACCGGGTTCGGCAGCGCCTGCGTCTCGACGCGCTCCGGCTCGTTGACGAGCGAGGTGCCGTAGCCTTCGCCGGCCGCCATCGCCGCGCGGCGGCGCCATTCGAGGTAGCTCAGGCCCACCACGATGATGAACGCCGAGCCGATCGTGCCGAGCGCCGGCGCGGCCCAGGCCGTCGTCTTGAAGAACGTGGTCGGGATGATGTTCTGGATCTGCGGCGTGCCGGGCAGCGAGTCCATCGTGAACGAGAACGCGCCGAGCGCGATCGCCCCCGGCATCAGCCGCTTCGGAATGTTGCTCTGGCGATAGAGTTCGGCCGCGAACGGATAGACCGCGAACACGACCACGAACAGCGACACGCCGCCATAGGTGAGCAGCGCGCAGACCGCGACGATCACGGCGTTCGCGCGCGAGCGGCCGATGTAGCGAATCGCGGCCGCGACGATCGATTCCGAGAAGCCCGACAGCTCGATCACCTTGCCGAACACCGCGCCGAGCAGGAATACCGGGAAATACAGCTTGACGAAGCCGACCATCTTCTCCATGAAGATGCCCGAGAAGACGGGCGCGACGGCGGCGGGATCGGTCAGCAGCACCGCGCCGAGCGCGGCGATCGGCGCGAACAGGATCACGCTGTAGCCGCGATAGGCGGCGAACATCAGAAACGCCAGCGCGGCGAGGACGATGACGAAGGACAAGTGAGTCTCCTGATTGTTTGATTTCTGGCGCGGCGGCCGGACCCCGTCGTGCGAGTCGGCCCGCGCCGCGGCGCGCATCGGAGCGCGCAGGTTCCGTGCCAGTGTAATAGCCGCCTGACTGCGCGGCTGCCGCCCCGCACGCCGCGGTGCCGGCGCGCCCGATTCTACCGGGTTGTCCCGTTGCCGAGACGGTCGACGGGCACGCGCGGCGGCCCGATTCTGTCCGGTGGCGCGGCGCGGTCGGCGACGATGGCCGCAATCGCTTGCCAGGCCGGCCTTGGCGCGATTCCGGCGTGCGTTTGCTGCTGCGCGGCATGAGAGGATCCGCCCCGCTCGGAAGACGATGCCGCCAACCCGAGGCTATGCGCCGACGGCGACACGATGATGAACACCGGGTGAACCGGCCGGCGTTTGCGGCGGCGCCCCGGCACGTGCGTGCCGAATCGCCGTTGCGCAACGGCGGTGGTTCGAGCGCCGGCAACGCCGGTCGTCGATCGCCACGCCCGCCGGCGCAGGCGATACCGTTGCATTTGCAACGGTATCGCCTGCGCATGGGTTCGCCGGGTGGGAGCGCGGCTGTCGAGCGACGCGCCGGCGGGCGGCAACCGCCGCGTCATGGAAGCGGCCGCGCGAATCGGCACTGGCCGCGCGGCGTTTTACAAAGAAGATCGCGGTGCTCGGATTCGTGGCATGACGAATGCGAAGCCAATCGCGAATCGGAATGGGCGAGTGCCGAAATGGAAATCGGCGCGATGCCGACCGGTCTGTCGATTAATAGAAAATTCCGACGAATGTCGATAACGGGATGGGTTGGTGCGCTGCGCTTGGTCTGGTGAGGCATCGGCGCGCGGCGAACGGTTCGCGAAACCGCCGAATGCGGCGGGCGGCAGGCCCGCCGATGCCCATTCGCGACGCACTCGCTACGCACTCGCGCGGGCCGCGCAGGACCGGGCGCGCCGTGAAATCGCCCTGAAGCGGAGCGACGCCGGCGCGCGGCTTTGTCATTGATTCGCATGATATTCGTTTGCCGCGTTGTAATCTCGCAAATGCTCGCGCCGGTCGCAATCCATATCGCAACGCGGCAACGATCTTTGCGACTGGCGACATATCGCGCGAATGATAGCGTTCGGACCGCATTGAATTGACTTTGGACCGTTGCGGCATGGCATACTCGCGTCGTCCCAAAAGTAGATTGACTGGAAACCGCCCATGAAACATCGATTGGCGAAGCTGCCCTCGCCACGCAAGCCCGCCGTGCAACTGGCATTGTCGATCGCTTTGCTCGCGAGTCTCGCGGGATGCGGCGGCGGCGCCCCGCTGTTTACGCCCGACGGCCGCGCGACCGTGCAAGTCCAATGCCCCGAAGCCGGCCCGTGGGACACTTGTCTGCAAAATGCCCGCGGCATTTGCGACGGCAATTTCGACACGATTCGCCAATCGGTCGACGACGGCACCCGCACCCTGCTCTTCGCCTGCCGTGTCGGTGCGGCCCATTAGCGGTGGCATTGACGGCCCGGCGTGCGATGCGAAAAAACACGTACTCCGGGTAAATTGATTTCTATACTGTCCAAATAACCAATCACGGAGCCGAATTCGATATGGCGACCTACCGGCAACTGACCGTCCAGCTCGAAAAGCTGCAACAGAAAATCGACAAGGAGCGCGAAAAGGCCATCTCGGACGCGATCGCCGATATCAAGGCGAAAATCGCGGAATACGACATCACGCCTGAAGAACTCGGGTTCCGGAGCGCCGCTGCCGCAACGAAGCCCAAAAAGCCGTTGCCGCCGAAATACCTGAATCCGAAGACCGGCGAGACCTGGAGCGGCCGAGGCCGCGCGCCGGCTTGGCTCGGCAAGAACCGGAACCGCTTCCTGATCAAGGACTGATCCCGGAAAGTCTCACCTTTGGCGCCTGCTGAAACGGTGCGGATCGACTTCAGGTCGTTCGCGCCGTTTTGTTTTGCCGTTTTACGGCCGGCCGCTTTTCCTGTGAAACAATTGGCTTGTTTTGTTTCCCGAGTCAGCCAAACTGCAAAATCGCCTTGCATTCACGATAAATACAAGGCGAATACGCCATATATCGCGGAGCTCCGCTCGAGATGGCAATGATTCGGCGGACCGCGGGCCGGCATCCTGATGCGCGATGGGCAGAGGGGGCCGAATGGGTTTCGACCGCTTTCGGTGATGCGGCAGCACGTGAATGGCGCACCTCCCGAATCAACTCACCTTTGCCGGCGTGGGCCTGCGCTCCGGCTCCCGAAACTCCTCACCTTTGCCTGCGCCGACCGGGCGGCGGGCCTCCGATGCGGGCCGGGCGGTGGTCGGCCGCGCGGCGGCAGCTTCCAATGCGCCTTCATCGCCGCGCGAATTGACGTAGCTGCACACCCGGCCGTTTGGCCTATAGGCAGGCTCCGGGCGTTCACCTATCCTACCGCTGACTGTCGCGTTTCCCGCGTCATGCCGAAGGAGCCCGCCGTGACCGTCCGTAATCTCGATGCGTTGTTTCAGCCGAAATCCGTGGCCGTGGTGGGCGCGTCCCGGCGCGCCGGCAGCCTCGGCGCGATCGTGTGGGCTCGCGTGCTGGACGGCGGATTTGCCGGGCCGATCTGGCCCGTCAATCCCAAGTACGACGAACTGAACGGACATCCGGTGTTCGCGCGCGTGGCGCGGCTGCCGCAGCCACCGTCGGTGGCGCTCGTCTGCACCCCGCCCGCCAGCTGGCCCGGCATCGTGCGCCAGCTCGGCGAGCTGGGCGCGCGCTGCGCGATCCTGGTCGGCGAGGCGCGCACGGCCGGCGAGCGCGCCTCGGTCGAGCGCGCGCTCGCCGCAGCGAAGCCGTATCTGCTGCGCATCGTCGGGCCCGGCAGCCTCGGCGTGGTGACGCCGCAGCTGAATGCGCACTTCGGCGCGCCGGCCTGCTGCGTGAGCGCGGGCGGCGTCGCCTGGGTCTCGCAGTCGAACGCGCTGACGAATGCCGCGCTCGGCTGGGCAAAGGCACGCGGGCTCGGTTTCTCGCATGCGGTCGCGCTCGGCGACGAGGCCGACGTCGATGCGGGCGACGTGCTCGACTACCTCGCGAGCGATCCCGATACGCGCGCGATCCTGCTCGAACTCGACAGCATCAGGTCGGCGCGCAAGTTCATGTCGGCCGCGCGCGCGGCGGCGCGCAACAAGCCGGTGCTGGCGCTGCACACGGGCCGCACCGATGCCGGCGACGCGTTGTATACGGCCGCGTTCCAGCAGGCGGGCATGGTGCGCGTCGATGCGCTCGACGATCTGCTCGACGAGATCGAAACGCTCGGCGTCGGGCGCGTCACGGCGAGCGACGCGGTCACCGTCGTCACCAGCGATGCCGGCGTCGCGCGGCTCGCCGTCGATGCGCTGGCCGCCGTCGGCGACATGCGGCTCGCACCGTGGCCGTCGGCCGCCACGGCCGCGTTGGCCACCGTGCTGCCGCTGCCGCCCGGCATCGAGGCCGGCAATCCGCTGCTGCTCGGCGACAACGTGCGGCCGGAAGATTTCGGCGCCGTCGTGCGCGCGCTCGGCAAGCTGGGCGGCACCGGCACGCTGTTCGTTGTCCACGCAACTTCCCACAATGCGCCGGTCGAGGCGGTGGCGCGCGAACTGATCGAGGCGAAGCGCGCCTCGTCGCACGGCGTCGTGGCCTGCTTTTTCGGCGGCGTCGACGCGCTCACGCGCGATGCGCTGCATGCGCAGGGCATTCCCGTGCACACCACGCCGCAGCGGCTCGCACGCGCCTACGCGCGGCTCGTCGAGTACCGGCATGGCCGCGAGCTGCTGATGCAGACGCCGGAAGGCCTGCCGCCCGAGCCGCCCGCCGCGGTGGCGCGTGCGCGGGACGAGGCGCGCGAGGCCGCCGCGCGCGGCCCGACCAAGCTCGACGGCGCGGGCGCGGCGGGCTGGCTCGCGCATTTCGGATTGCAGCCGTTCACGCCCGGCGAGCCGGGCGGTGCCGAGTCGGCCGACACGGGCAGCGGCGTGATCGTCGAAATGACGGTCGACATGTTCGACGATCCGAACTTCGGCCCGGTGTTCCGCTACGCGGTGCCGGCCGCGGACGGCATCTCGGCGCCGCTCGTCGTGTACGGGCTGCCGCCGTTCAATACCGTGCTGGCCCGCGCGGTCGTGAGGCGTTCGCCCTATGCACGCCGCGCGGCGCCCGAGCCGCTGCTCGACGTGCTGACGGCGCTGTCGCTGGCGGTATGCGAGGTGCGGGAGCTCGTGTCGCTGTCGTTGGTGCTGCGCGTGCTGCCGCGCCGCGTCGTATTTCGCGATGCGCGCCTGCGCTTCGCGGCGGGCCGCAGCCGGCTCGCGATCATGCCTTATCCGCGGCACCTCGAACAGCGCGTCGATTGGCACGGCACCACGATGACGGTGCGGCCGATCCGGCCCGAGGACGAGGCCGCGCATACGGCGCTGCTCGACGCGATGACGCCCGATGATCTGCGCATGCGCTTCTTCGGCGCGATCCGCAGCTTCGATCATTCCCAGGTCGCGCGGATGACGCAGATCGACTACGACCGGGAGATGGCCCTGATCGCCACCGTCGATGATCAGGACGGCAAGCGGCAGACGCTCGGCGTCGTGCGGGCCGTGGCCGACCCCGACAACGAGACGGCCGAGTTCGCGATCGCGATCCGCGCGGACCAGAAGGGCAAGGGACTCGGGCGGCTGCTGATGGCGCGCATCATCGACTACGCGCGCTCGCGCGGCACGCAGTGGCTCGTCGGCGAGGCGCTGCGCGAGAACGGCGCCATGATCGGCCTCGCGCGCGCCTCGGGGTTCACCGTCGCGTCGACCGCGGAGCCCGGTGTCGTCGGGTTCCGCTTGAAGCTGCAAGCGTGAATGCGCGGCGTGCCGCGGCGCGTGGAGATCGCAGGCGCGCCCGGCAGGCCGTCATGGCGCACGGCGGCGATCGGCGCGAAGGTGAGCCGATACGGGATCGATGGTGAGGCAGAGAGGGCCGCGCGTGGCGCCCGTCCGGGGCATGACGGCAGCGGCGCTGCCGTGTCGGCGGCGCCTGTTCGGGGATGTGGCGCAACGGCGGGTGGTGCGGCCCGCTGAGCTTGAGCGGCTCGAATGACGCTGCGGGCCGGTGCAACGGGAGGTGTGATAGCGGGCGGCCGCAACTGGAAGGCTTGCCAGGCTCCCGGTGGCTTCCGGCTGCGGCCCGAGTCGAGCGCCCGGCCGGGCCGCGGCCCGGCTGGGCGAGCCGCGCTCAGGCAGGCCGCCCGGGATGCCAGTTCAGGCCGCCAGCTTGTGCGACGCGTCGTCGATCTGTGCGCGCGACAACGCGAGTTCCTCGAGCAGCGCCTCGGCATAGACGGCGCCCGTCTCGCGCTCGAGCCGCGCGATCGTCAGCGCGCAACGCGCGGTGTCCTTCGGCATCGCGATGAAGCGCTTGACCGATTCGCCGGTCGTGAATGCCTCGAACAGCGCAGCGCGCACGTCGTCGGGCAGCGTCTTGGTCCATTGGTAAGGCTTGCCGTTGAAGGTGATCGACGGCGGCAGCACACGCTCTTTCTTGCTGGCCGAGATCAGGCCATAAGTACGCGCGGCGTCGCCGATCTGCTCGGGGGAGAACAGCTCGTCCGGCGAAATGTCGAATTGCGAGATGTAGGTTTCGATCGCCTGCATCGCGGCGGCGCGGTCGTCGCGCTTCTTCTGGGCGCGGGCAACGATGTCGCGCAGTTCGTCCGCCTCCTCGGGCGTGATCGTGAAGCTTGCCTGCTTCTGCTGAAGTTCGGAGAAACGCTGGAATTCGAGATCGGTCAGAAGTTTGGCCATGAGGGTCATCGTGCGGGCACCGTCCGGATGGCGGCGCCGGATTGCAAAAGGGCCGCCATTTTAGCGTCGCGCGCCGCTGCGATCCAGCGCGCGTTCCTGGCCGGCCGGCACTGGCCTGCATCGCGGCGCGGCCAGCCACGCCGCCCACGCGGGCGGCCGATTCGCGAGCGGGCCTGCGCGGGCGGCCGACGCCGGCCCCGCGTGCCCTCACGGCCCCGCCCCGGGTTCGTCGCTGCCGGTGCCGAGCGAGTCGCGGCACCGGCGCCGTGGCGGGGCGGCATATTCGCCTGCCGCGGCGGTGCCCGCCGGCCGCGCGCGCTATGCGTGCGCGCGGCCTCGCCGGCCCGGAAAGCGAAGCGGCGGAATGCGCCGCCCGTGCGCGGCGCTCGGCGCGACCTCGGGCCCCGCGGGGCTTTCACGCGTTGCCGAGCCAGGTCACATGCCCTTCGGGCGAACCAATCGCCCTGTAGAAAATATTGGCCTGGGCGGCAACCGACTGATGAGCGAGCGGGATTTTGTCCGGATATAGGAAGCCAGCGGAAGCCGATTTTTGTGCGCGGCACGGTCATGCGAAAACCATACGAAACCGCGTAGAATCGTTTGCGGACTGCGCCGCGAGCCGCCGCCGTGCATGGTGCGGGAAGCCGGCGTGAGGTCTTAGCGGCATCGAGCGACCCCTACCGTGATGAATGGCTCATTGTAGTGTGAAGAGTCGAGCGCCTCGTTAAACATCTCCCATTCCGATGATCGGCAGCGTTCGTGCATACCGCCTCATCCCGGCCGCGGGATGTGGATGGCGGCCACGATCGCCGCTGATCGCGGAGGTCTCACGCGACGTTCCTTTTTACTCGCCAGTCATGCCACGGAGCCCATCATGGATCGCGCCAAGCCGTCGTTTCTCCTAGACGAATCGCTGCTCGCGAATCCGCCCACCTCGCCCGCCGGACTGCCTTCGCGCAGCGAGCGGCTGCCGTTTACGATCCGTGCCGAGGTCGGCGATCGCAGCCGCGACGCGGTGGTCCTGCTGGCGCAGTCGCGGCTCGACCACGAGCCGGTCGGCACGATGCGCATCCAGAGCAACGCACACGGGCCGCTGCCGCTCGAGGCGTCGGTGGCGCTGCCGGCGCAGATGGCGGGCTGCCGGCTGGCCGAGGCGACCCAGCTCACGGTGCGCGACGGCCTGATGGGCCGCGCCGTGAAGGTGGCGCTCTGCAAGGCGCTCCTGATCTACTGCCGGGCGGCCGCGATCGACTGGGTCCTGATCGCCGCGCGCGCGCCGCTCGACCGCGATTTCGAGGCGATGTTGTTCGACGACCTGCATGGCGCGCAAGCGACCTTTCCCATGACGCATCTCGGCGGCCAGCCGCACCGCCTGATGGCCAAGCGCGTGGCCTCCGCCCAGCGCCGCTGGGCCGAAGTCCAGCATCCGCTCTATGGCTGCATGTTCGAGACCCAGCACCCGGACATCGACGTCATTCCCCGCCGCGCCTGATCCGTTCGACAGGCCCTGGCGGGCGCCGCGACGAGCCCGTTTGGTGCCGCGCGTGCTGCCCGCGGACTTCCGGTTGTCGAGCCGGGGCATGGCCAACCTCATTGCTTCCTGAAAAGAATTAATAAAATTGAATTTGGATCAAACCTATTAGAATCGGAAGCATTTCAGCACGCGACAGGAGACGACAGACATGCGGCTGTCAGGATGGGGATCAAGGTTCAGACAGCTGGCTGGCGGATATCGGTTCGACCGCTGGTTCGACGTTTTCTCGATCCATCTGATGCTCGTGCTGGTGATCGTGACCGTGCTGTTCCTGACGATCTCGCCATCGAGCGATGGCGTCATCGATGCGGCACCGCTCGGCTTTCGTGCCTGGCTCGACCGCGGCGGCCAGGCCTCGCCGGCCGATGCCCTGGCGGCCACGCGCGGTGCGCCCCTCACGCAGCGTTTCGGCACGCACCTGTCCGAGCAGCCGGTCTGGATGCTGCTCGACCCCGGTGTGCATGCCGGCGGCAGCCCGCCCGCGCCCGCCCTGACCGCCTCCCACGATTCGCACGACTACCTGGCTTTTCCGTCGCGGCACGCCCGCTCGCTGTCGTGCTGGAACGCGGGCACGCTCGCCCCGCTCGGCAGCGCCGAGCGGGGCGCGACGCATGGCGCGCTGCACGCGGCCGGCACCGGTTTCGCGCTGCGGCTCGACGCGCCCGGCGCGCCGGGCGCCGCAGATGAGCCGGCGGCGGTGCTGTGCCGCGGCCGGTACGGCGGGCCGGCCTATCTGACGGCGAGCCGGCTGTCGCGCGCCGCGCTGGTGGAAACGCGCCTGCAGTTCGAGCGCAACGCCTCGCTGATCAGCGGCGGCTTGCTCACGCTGGCCGTCTTCATCTTCGTGATCGCGCTGATCAATCGCGAATGGACCTACATCGTGTTCGCGGCCTGGCTGCTCGGCAACCAGCGGCTCGCCGCGAACGCGCTCGGCTTCGACGACGCGTGGCTCGCCCATCTGCTCCCGCCGGCCTGGATCGACCTGATTCGGCAGCTCACCTTCGCGATCTACTACGTCGTCACGACCTCGCTGTTCGTGCGGCTGTTCCGGCGCGAGCTGGCGCAACTGCCGCTGCGATGGCTGCTGAAGGGGGTGCGGGTCGGCGGCGGCGTGCTGCTGCTGCTCGCCTTCACGCTGCCGTACCGCTGGTTTCTCCCGCCGCTCTGGACGCTGGCCGGCGCGGGCATGCTGGTGCTGCTGCTGTTGCTCGGGCAGATGCTGTGGCGCGTGCGCACGCGCACCATGATCTGGTATGCCGCGTCGCTGAGCGTGGTGCTGTTCGCGATCCTGTCGGAAGTGTTCGCCGCCGCGTTGGGCACGCCGCTGCTGTTCGGCGGCCTGAATCCGGTGGTCACCTCGCTGGCCGCGAGCATGCTCGCGGCGTTCGCGATCGCCGAGCAGCAGCGCGCCGACCGCCAGCGCCGCCGCGAGTCCGAATCCGATCTGCGCAACACCTACGCGCTCACGCCGATCGGACTGTTCACGCTCGATCCGGCCGGCCGCTTCACGCGCGCCAATCCGGCGCTGCTGTCGATGCTGTCGCTGGCGCAGGACGCCTATCGCACGCGCTACTGGACCGAGTGCTTCGGCGCGAGCGCCTGGCGGCGCCTTTGCGAGCTCGCGCGGCAGGGCGGCGCGGGCGCGATCGAGATCGCCGGCCCGGCCGCGGCCGGCACCGCGCGGCGCCGCTATTCGGTGCGCGCGAGCTTTTCCGGGGGCGCCTATCAAGGCTCGATCGAGGAGGTGACCGAGCGCGCCGAGGCGCTGGAGCGGCTGCATTTTCTTGCCGACCACGATTCGTTGACGGGGGCGCTGAACCGGCGTGGCATCGAGCGCCGGCTGGCGTCGCTCATCGGCACGCGCGCGCGCGGGTCGGTCGCCTACGTCGATCTCGAACCGTTCAAGGTGATCAACGACATGTTCGGCCACGCGGCCGGCGACGAGGTGCTCTGCCAGCTCGTCGCGCGCATGACCGGCTGCCTCGCGCCGCGCGGCGCGATCGGCCGGATCGGCGGCGACGAGTTCGTCTGCGTGTTTCCGGAGATCGACGTGGACGAGGCCGCCGCGCTTTGCGAACAGCTCGCCGAGACGATCGGCGCGCAGCCCTATCAGATCGGCAGCCGCACCGTGCGCGTGCGGGCCTCGATCGGCGTGGTGGAGTGCCTGCCCGCCATGTCGGTCCACGACATGATCGCGCACGCCGATCTGGCCTGCCGCGAATCGAAGCGCGACGGCACCGGCCGCATCATCGTCTATCGCAGCGATTCGCGCGACTTCGAGCGCCGCATGCGCGACCTCGCGCTGATCGGCACGCTCAGCGAGGAAGCGGTGCCCGAGGGGCTGGTGCTGGCGATGCAGCCGATCGTGTCGGTCACGCACGCGGGCGAGGCGCTCGATTTCGAGGTGCTGCTGCGCCTGAGGCGCGAGGACGGCACGCTCCTGAGCGCGGCCGATTTCATCGACGCGGTCGAGCGGCTCGGCACCATCGGCGCGATCGATCTGTGGGTGCTGTCCTCGGTGCTCGCCTGGATCGAGCGCAACCAGGCGACGCTCGCCAAGACGCGCTTCATCTGCGTGAACCTGAGCGGCGCGTCGCTGAACGACGAGCGCATCGTCGCCGAGATGTTCCGGCGCCTGGAGGCGCACGCCTCGATCGCGCACCTGCTGTGCCTGGAAATCACCGAGACGGTCGCGCTGCACGACCTGAAGACGAGCCAGCACTTCGTGGCGCGCGCGCACGACATGGGCGTCCGCATCGCGCTCGACGATTTCGGCGCGGGCCACACTTCATTCAAGTACCTGAAGGCGCTGTCGGCCGACGCGCTGAAGATCGACGGCGAGTTCGTGCGAAGCATGTGCGAGCACCCGGCCGACATCGCGATCGTCGAATCGATCGTCGATCTGGCCAGGAACCTCGGCATGCGCACCATCGCCGAGTGGGTCGAGGACACCCGGACCTTCGAGGCGCTGCGCGCGATCGGCGTGGACTACGTGCAGGGCTACGCGGTCGGCCGGCCGGTGCCGCCCGAGCAGATCCTCGCGGCCGACTCGGCGCTCGATTTGGTGCCGCTCGACGCGATCCGCCGCGCGCTGGCCGCGCCGGCCGCGGCCGATGCCTCGCGTGACGGCCACTGAACGGGACATGAGCGCGGCTGGCGTGCGCCGCCAGCGGCACGAGAGCTAGAAGTCGGTCGTCATCGACAGCCAGATCGAGCGCGGCGCGCCCTGCGTCAGGTAACCGCCCACGGCCGACGCCCAGTACGACTGGTTGGCGACGTTGCGCACCATCACGCGCAACGTGGTCGGTTTCCTGAACAGCTCGGTCCGGTAGCGCGCGCCGAGGTCGAAGCGGTTCCACGACGGGATCGACAATGTGTTGGCCAGGTCGAGGTATGCCGGGCTGGTGTGGATCCAGCGTGCCGTCAGCGTCGCGCCGGCGAGGAACGGCAGGTCGTACTCGGCATTCGCGGTGAACGTGAACCTCGGCACGCCGATCGGGCGCTTGCCGTCGCTCGTGCCGCCCGCGGTGTCCCGCAGCGTCGCGTCGATGTAGCTGGCACCGGCGATCAGGCGCAGGCCCTTGAGCGGTTCGCCGTTGATCGACGCCTCGATGCCGCGATGGCGCTCCGTGCCGTCGGCCGCGAACACCCGGGTAGCCGGATTGGTGTAGGCCAAGTAGCGCGCCGTTTAATTTGACCCAGCCTGACGTTTAATTTGACCCAGCAATTGCCGGTGCGGCAGGCCAGTCAGGAAGCGCAACACCGAGGTCAACCTTTTTGAGTGCTCGGGCATAGACGATCCATTGTCGTGCCAGCGCCTTCTCTGCCTCTGTTGCGTTCCCAAGTAGCATGGCTGTCTGAAGCGGTGTCAGGGCAACGCTCGCCCGCTCCAGAAGCCAATCACGATACGCGGTGTTCCGTGCACGGATTTGATCTGGCGATGGCGGAGCCGGGTCAAGCAGGATCGGCCTTTCTTTGTCATCCACGGCCATCACCTTGCCGTTTGCGGCTCCCTCCAAGAGCCATGCTTGCTCATCCTCTGAGATTTTAATGAATGGCAGTGCTTCCGGCATCGATTGATCGTCCCCGAAAGCGCAGATATGCCGTTGTGTGTCAAAAGCTGCGTAGATCACGCTCATTTTCTTATACTCCAATAGCCCGGTAGAAAACCTTCCAGTATTGCCCCGTAACGCCAGCGTCATTGGAGACTCGAACCTTCACACCATTCTGGGTCATGGTTCCATCAACGACGATCATCATTGCAGCACCGACGCCAGCGTGATTTCCGACGACGTTGAAGCAGGCGGTCGGAAACCGCTTCGGGAACACGAAATTGATTTCACCGTTTGCATCTGTGACGCCACTTCCCCATTGCTCGATGTACCCGGTTGGCAATCTCTGAAAGCCGGTAGCTGCCAGCGATGAACTGAACAATGTGGAAAATTTCAGCGCAGCTGTTCCGCCCACAATGTTCCATTCGCCAGAACCGCGCGACATCAATTTGAGCGTCTCTCCAGGCTGAAGCGCGATAACGACGACCCGATTACCGGGAACGGTGATCGTGTCGAAACCCTGAACGGCGATGGCCATCACCGATCCACTCGTGCCGTTGTTGAAGAACGTAATAGCGCTGCCGACTGGCATCGTGGCCCCTAACGGCAAGGTCACTGTGATTGATGCGGACGCGTAGCTCTGGATTGCAAAGCCGGCGAAATCCGCAGTTAAGGTCGTATCCGCCTTGGTGCCAGCGAAACCAGAAAAAGAGCCGAGTGCACGCAGAACAAAAGACGTCGTTGCGAGCCGAGTCGTGTTGTCGAACTGCGGGGCAAGTGGCGCTTGAGGCGATCCCCTAAATGCCGGCGAATCGAACGGCGCAAATGTTGCGACCAGCGCATCGCGAAATCGCGTGTAGGACGCAGGATCGTCTGGGTTGAATGCCTTACCGGTGATGCCGCCCAGCCTCAGCACCTCCATCAGACTCCAGATCACCATGTTGCCGTCATTACCCGACCATGCTGTCGGCATCGCGATGCTGTCGCTGTGCATGCGGTGCCCGGTCCCGCCATGCACCACATTGTCGATACTGGTTGTGTAGTCCATTCAGGTGCCTCTCTACAGATAAATCACGTTGATTTGAAAGCGCGCCGGAGCGATCCGGGCGAGCAGGCATTCAATTTCAGTACCGTCTTGGGAGCAGATTCGAAGGCGCTGGCCGACACGATTCCGGCCGACGCGAAACGGCTGGCACAGGTACAGCACCTTGACGTTGAGCACGCCGTTAAGGGCACCGAGTCGATCGCCGACGCGGTTGCGGCCGACGCGAAACGGCGTCGAGTACCAGACTTCGACCTGGTAGCCGTAGCGCGCGAGATAGGCGGTGATCGCGGCCGGACTTTCCGCCGAGCTATCGTCATAGGCCAGATCGACATCGCCGCGCAGGCGCGCCAACATATTCGTGCGCCGCTGTTCTTCGTCTCGTTCGCCTGCGAAGCACGGATCGGGCAGGCCCAGCGCTTCTTCCCATTCCTCCAGGCGGGAACATGTCCGATGCGGAATCCATTGGCGTACGGCGCTTTTGGCCCAGTCGTGATGCTCGCGCAATACCGCTGCCCACGCTTTCAGCCACCGCATCACGACCGATCCCGGCGCGCGCGGAAACGCGAAACCGGGCGGTAGCAGGTGCACCAAGGCTTGCCAGAATTTGTCCATCAACGGAACGCCACCGAGCGGAGAACCAGAATCTGGAAAGTGCCGGCGACCAGAAACCCACCCTCGGTGAGCACGGGCTGGACAAAGCTGTGGTCGAACTCACCGGGGGCCGTCGACACCGCCTCGCGCAAGTGCGTGTGCGGGATGCGACCATGTGGCACGGCCTCGCGGAAAAACAGGTCTTTCAGTTCCAGCTTGATCGCATCGCGCGTGGCGGTGGTGTCGGGCGTGATCTGCAGCACGATGTCGACAAACAAAGGATCGGGAATAAGCACAAACAGCTCGTCGGGCGGCCCACGCTTCGGATCGCGGATGTAGTCGTACACCGCTTGTCGTTGCACCTCGGTCGGCAGGCCGTACGGTTCGTTGTTGTCGGCCATGATGACGACGCCGGCCGATGTTGGGCCGCTGGGATTGCGAATGCCCCAGGCGCGGGTGATACCCGGCACCGACAGCGCCCATCGCTCATAGTCGCCGGGCGCACTGCCGCGCGGCGGGTTGGCCAGCCGCTGGCTCAGCCGATAAATCGCCTCCTGGTCGGTTTCCCGGTCGGTGCCGCCGCTGAGTCCGGCCGGACCGATCTTGAACGTCGCGTCGACGCCGGGCACCGTTGCAACCAACTCCAGCAATGTATCGGCGGCAAGGTTGCCGGCGCGGCCCGGCGTATCGCATGCGAGCTTGGGCTTTATCGTGGTGTCGGCCGCTACGCTGACATCCTCCAGCACCGTGAACGTCAGATCGTTGTCGGCGCGCAGCACGCTGCTGGCCGCCAGCTTCGCGCCAACGACGCCGGAACCGACTGCCACGCCTTGCGCGACGATCGCGTCCTTTCGGGGCAGGCCGTAGGCGACCAGCCAGTCGTCCAGAAACTCGTCGACGGCCTTGGTCGGAATCGCCTGGCGAGCAATGAAGTCGCACAGATAGCGGTACGCGCCGTGAATTCCGACGCCCTGGACGAACGCCTGCACTTCGATGTTAGACCGGGCCAGCGCGATGTCGGTCGCGGACAGCGCATCGCCCTGGGCAATCGCAGCGTCGGTCAAGCCCTGTTGCAGCTCGCGCGCGGCATTGTCTTTCAGTTCAGCGATGGTCGGAATAACAACTTGGACGGACGTGCTCATGCGACAGCCCTCCGCAGCGTAGTACCCCACAGCACGTCATACACCGGCCGGTCGGATTCGCCTTGGTAGATGCGCGGCCGCAGCGCCAAGCACTCATCGCCGGTGCCGGTCCATGTCGCGATCACGTCGACGCGGCTGGCCACGTCGGTGCGGACCATCCACTGCAGGGATTCCCACGCGGCGAAGCGCGCGCGTTCCAGCATATCGACGCTCGATTTCGAGACGTAGCAAAGCCAGAGGTGCGAACCCCACGTATCGGACTCGTCGCGCGGCGCGTCCGTCGCCGGCGTGGCGAACTCGTCGCCACACCAGCCGCGTCGGTCGGTCTGGTTGTGCGGCAGAATTACGTCCGCGTCGGCGCGGCGATCGCAGAACAGCGACAGAATTACCGCCGTGCAAAGGCTGTCGTCCAGTTTGAGCGCGCGGATTTCTAACGCCTGGACGTGATGGCCGGCTGCAACGCAGGGGTTCGAATAGTCGTGCCATGCGCTTTCGCCGGCGCGGCCGGTTCGTACGACGCTCCAGTCGAACGGTAGCGTCAGGGCGGCGGCAGAAGTGGTGGAATTGGTCAGGATGTCGATCATGGTGGCCAGCGCTTGAACTGGCTTCATGATCGTTTCAAGCGATGTTTAAGTCGCTGTGAAACATTTCATAAACAGACTTTGGCGTCAGACGACACCGCCCGAATTGTCGTTACCGCGCTGGATTTCCTTGTGACCGTGATCGATGAAGTCGCGGCCGGCGATAGTCGCGCTTTCGGTGATGCTCGCGGCCTTCGACTCGATCGCTTCGCTGGCGGTAACCTTCGGTGTGGCCAGTTCGATGCCGGCTTTCGCCGCGACCTTGTAGTTGTCGCACTCGACTTCGTACGTCGTGCACTCAACGCGAATCTTGCCGCCGTCCGTCAACAGGATTTTATGACCGTCTTTATGCCAGACAGCAACTTCGCCGACCTTCAGCTGCGGCCGGCTGTCAATGCGATCCAGACGCATGACGACGGTGTGGCCGCCTACCTCGATCACGAGCCCCTGACCATCACCCGGATTCCCTGCGAAACCGTAATCCTGCCAGCGCTCGGCGTTCTCCCGGCCGGTCGAGTCGAACACCTGCACCGCGACCTCTTGCACCGGGCCTTCCTTCAAGCCACGCATCAGCGCGCGGCGCAACATGTTGAGCAGGTTCACGACGGGTCTCCCTTGACTTCGAGCACCGCGCCATCCTTGCCGCGTTTGCCTTTGCCTTGACGCCGTTTCATCTTGGTCTTCAGCGGCCCCGTGTCGTATGCCTCTTTCGGCCGAACCAGCAACTCGGTTACGTCGCCTTCCTTCAGTTCGACGCTCTGCTTCACCTCGCAGATCAGCCATTCGTCGCCGTCCAGGCCGGCGATGTCGTCGTAAATCGGCACGCGCGTATTGATCTCCCACGGCTTGCCTTTCCACGTCCAGCCTTCGACTACGTATTTCAGGCCGTACGCATGCCCGCGCCGCACACGCATTGTGTGGTCGACCAGGCGCTGCATATCGGACGCGTCGTTGTTGCCGTTCGCGTTGATGACCAGCGGCAGATACCGCCTCATTTCCGGGTCTTTCGCTTGCGCCTTCTGCTGGATGGCTTTCTTGAACGCCTTGACTGGATCGGCGGCCGTACTGCCAACTTCCAGCGTCTGCAGGCTGGACCGGTGCGTGACGTTGCCCTGGCCGTAGCAAAAATAGTCCGAATGCCGCTCGGCATCGGTGCCGACGCTTTCCATGCTGATGACGTTCACACCGCGCACGATTGCGCCGTGGCTCTTTTCCTTGCCGGCCCTCGTGATGAGCACGCGCCCTTGCGCATCGGTCGTGACCAGCACACCGCGCAGGCGCGCCGCGCGCGACAGCACGTCGACCACCGTTTCGCTATGCTCGACCTTGAGGTCGCGGATCGGTGCGCCGATGTCGGTGTCGATCGTCACGTCGATGCCGAACGGCGTACACAGATCTCGCGCGATACGGTCCAGCTTCGCATTGCGCCACTGTCCGCCCTGGTAGATCGCCGAGCACGCCACCAGGTCGCCGCTGCGGCTGCGCCCCTCGACTTTCAGACCGCAATCGTCCCGCTTATAGAACGGTTCGGCGGCCAGCACAGTGCCGGTCACGACCAGGGTGTCGTTGATGCGGACCTTGATCGCGTCCTGCCGCTTGATGTTGGGCGGATTGCCCGGAATCAGCGACACCGGGATGGTGAAGCGGCTGGACAGCGTTTCCAGCGAGCGCTCGATGTTGGACGACAGCCAGCCCTGATAATCGCGACCGTTCACGGTCACATAGATTTTTGCGTCGTCGCGGGTGAATTGCTCGGGTTTCGTCGCCATGGTTCAGTCGTGCTTGATGACGCGCAGCGGCGTGTCAGCGGGCACCAGCAGCGGATGGCGAATGTGCGGATTCATGGCCACGATCTCGTCGGCCCAGCGCGTTGTACCAAACATGCGATAGGACACGTACAGCGCCGGCTGCCACGACTCCGGCGTATACGTGGTCAACCTGGCAAGGTCGCGCGATCGCGCCTGCAGGTCGGCCAGCACGGCCGTTTTCAAACGGACCAGCGCGTCGTGAGTCGTCGTCTCGCCAACACCACCAACCGGCTCGGCCGCGCTCGCCAGAATCAGTTCGGTGATCTGCTGGTTGAAGTCCGTGCGCAGCGCCAGCGCCTGGTCGTAGTTCCCCAGCTCGATCTGTGCGACTGCCCGCACGGCCATGATCGTGACCACGCCGTTAAAAAACCGCTCCAACGTCTTCAACGACTGTGCCTCGGCCTGGCGCGCAGCGGTCTGGTAGGGGCTCGCGGGCGGCGTGAAGGCTTCGGCAAGCTTCGCCTGGGCAGCGGATGGAACGAATCCGGCCGGAGCGTAAGCCGCCGCGATAGCGGGGCTGATGGCCTGCGGGAGCCCGGACGGCGACGGCGTCTGCGACAGCAAGCTGCGCGTCTCGGTGGGCGCCTTCCAGAGGTTGCGCGCTGCGCCGAATGCGGACCACGCTTCATTTGACGTGAGCGTTTCCGGAATTTTCGTCAGGTCGCAGATACGGCGGCCGAGAAGCGACGGGATCGCGGCCAACTCGTTCAGCGGGAACGTGATGTACTGCCGCACTAGGCTGTTGTACGTGTCGTAAATCCGGTTCACGAACGAGATACCGTCCCACAGCGTGTCCAGGCCCGAACGGATCCGGCTCAGCACGTTGTCGTGCGCCCAACCGGTCAGCTTGGCCAGGTCGAGATTAGCCGACAGCGAATCGAGCAGCGACTGTTCGGCATTGTCGGCCGCGTCCGCCACCTGGTCGGCCGTGTTGGTCACGCCGGCCGGATACCGGCGCGGCTCGGCGCGGACGAACGACAATTCCAGGCGTGCGCATCCGCCTTCGGATGCTGGCGCTTCCTTGACGGTGTACTGGCCGTTGCACCAGCAGCGAATGCTGCCTTGCGTCGGATGCACCAACACGCCGTCGCCAGTCAGCACCTGGCGCAGGCGATTGAGCTGGTCCAGGTAGTCGTCGCCGACCACGTATGCCGAAAACTTGATTTCGTTCGCGCCCGCGCCCATGCGGAACACGGTGGGCATGTCCTGGAACGGGTATTCACGCATCACCGTGTTGTCGCCGTCCGTCATCTCGATCGTGTCGACCTGGAACGACACGTCGCGCCATGACGCGGTGCGCAGTTGGTCTAGCCAGGTTGTTCCCAGCAGTGCCATCGCTTAAAAACCTCCCGGGTTGGTTGAGCCTGCGTCGACGCGCAGTGCGAACGGCTGCTGCGTCACAGTCGCGGTCGTCATGATTCGCTCGTCGCGTACGGCAACGTTGACGTTCAGCGTGCCGTTGCCGACCTCGACTTTCTGGGACTCGGCCTGGATGTGGTCCATTATCGCAAGCGCGGTTGACGGCTGCAGCATCGGGTTGATCAGATAGGCCGGCTGCGTGCGAAGGATGCTGATGCGGTCCAGTAGTTCCTGCGGCACCTGGGCGGTTGATCCGTCGCTGGCGCGTGTCTCACTCACACGCTGCGACGGCGGGCGGGACATCACACTGGTGAGTTGGTCACCGGCCCATTGCGCGCCGAGAAAGCCCACCGCACCACCGAGCATGCCGCCCAGCGGCACCGTGATAGGTGCGAACGGTCCACCGAAGGCGCCAAGCGCTATACCGGCCTGGGCGCCAGCCCAGCCGCCGGCAACACCTGCAGCCGTACGGCCGGCGGCGTTAGCCTTCTCGGTCGGCGTCTTGCTGCTGTCCAGCAGCGTGGGCAACAGATCGTATGCAGCGAGCCCTGCCGTCACGAGCCACGGCGCGGCTCCGCCGAGTCGGCCGAATAGCCCACGTCGTGCGCCACCGGTAGCCGCACCTGGAGCGCCACCAGCAGCACCGCCTGGCGTCGGCGCGGTCCAGCCGGGAATCTTGTTCACGACGTAGACCGGTATGGGGCCACTGCCGACGCCCCCCAAACCACTGGCACCACCCGGCACACCGGGAGTACCGCGAGGACCGCGGCTGAGCAGACACCGCGCAGGTACGCCGCCAACGCCTGCCGCCGTAACTACCGCCGCCGTCAGGGCAAACGCGGTAACGGCTGTGGTCGCACCTGGCATTACCCGTGCCAATTGCGTTACAGCGTCCAGTACCGTCTTGAGGGGGCCGTCAATCTGCTCGAAGACATGACTGCGCGCCATGTCCGTTTCGTTAGCGATCTGCTGAGCCTTGAATGCTGCACGGCTCGACACAACGCGGAAATTCGACTGGACTGCCTCGCCGTTGTCGGCGTGGATCTGCTCCTGGACTTTCTTCAGGGAGTCCGGGTTTGCCGTGATGCCGACAAGTGCCATCAGCGCTTGCGGATCGTGAATGATCTTGCCAATTGCAGAACCTTGCAAAATGGCGGCCATCGCTCGATAGGTTTCCCTTTGCTGGTCACCCGTTTCGCTCGACGCTTTCTTTCTCAGCTCGACGTAATTCTTGTCCTTCCCGACAATCTGATTCGCGAAATCGGCAAAAGCCATAATTCCGTCGAAGCCGCGTTCGCGAGCACGAGCCAGCGACTTCGGAAGGTCGTATCCCATCTTCTTGAAGCCGTTCTTCGTATCGTCGCTGTTGATCTTCAGAATCAGATTTTTGAGGCCGATACCTGCCGCATCAGCGGTTCCTGATGTGATGGCCGATGCCTGTGCATAGGACAGCAGTTTCTCGTAATCTCCCATACCACGCATACCAAGCTTGTCATTCGACGATGCCATCAGGTCGGGCAGGTAAGGGGCCATGTTCTTGATATTGAATCTTCCTTCATGCCCGGCAACCACCATCTTCGAAATCACCTTGTTCATATCGTCTTTCGACAGCCCGAAATTGCGCATGCCGGCCACTTCAACCTGCGCAATTTCAGTCACATCCGCGTCGCAGGCCGTCGCACCTTTCAGCAGATCGGGCAGCATTGATTTCGCATCGTTGATTTCGACAGATCCCGACGCCATGACAGCGCCAAGCGCTTGAAGCGCAGTATCGCGCGACCCTCCACCGTACCGAACGGCAGCGTTGATCGTGTCCTCCAGATTGCCGATCTCCAAAATGCGCTGTGCCGGAGTTTTTTGGCCGTACGCAAAATTGGAAAGATGCGCCAGCCGCTCGTCGAATGACATCGGTCGCTGAAGCGTCGCAGCAGCTGCGGTACCGACTGCGACTGCTCCCCCGACGACAGCCGCGCCAGTCTGCCCAATACGACCGACGACATGCGCTGCACGCTCGGCGTTGCGGCGAACGTCATCGATACGCCGAGAAACGCTCGCCAGATACGCGTTCATGCGATCTAGCGACGACCGGCCACCCATTTGCGACAGTGCCGTCGTCGCGCGCTGCGTCGCGTTCGCGACGCTGGCCAGCGCCGCCGCCATGCGCCGCGCGCTGCCCTCCGGGCGCGCGGCGTTCGTCTTGCTGCTCACCTGTTCCAAAGTCTTCTCGGTTTTCTGCGCAGCGCGATCTACGTCCGTGAGCGCCTTGGTCTGACGCTGGCTGGCCTGTTCGAGCGCACGCGCGTTCTCGGCAGCGCGGCGCTTCAGGTCGCTTGTCAGGGTGATGACGTACCGCAGCACCATATTGCTCATCGCCGTTTCCTCGTCTGTTCCTGTTGCGCCTTATGGGCGCGGTCCAGTTCAGCGGCCTGCGCCATCAGTTGCGACAGCGGCATGCTGCGCACCGAAGTCAGCGAGCACGGCAGGGCCAGGCTGAGCTGACGCGCCAGCGTCTCCCATTGCTTCAGCCTGGCCCTCGGTTCGCGGGACGGACTGTTCCTTCTCGCCGGCCAGGATTGCGTCGAAGTCGGCCTGCGTGATGAGCGCGTGCCGGAGTTGCGCTGCCAGGTCGACCAGCACGCATCGTTCTTCGATCTTCGCCAGGTCGAGCGGCGACAACCGGCCGAACATGTCCAGTGTCATTAGCTTCTGTTCGATCGGATCGAGCCCGGCGCACTCGAAGCGCTCGACATGGCGCAGCGTCATGGCGACGCGATACAACTCGTCCGAAACCAACAGCGTTGGCTTTCCCTGGATCGACACGACGCGCTCCGCCAGTTCAACGGCGGCGAACTCGTCGGCCACGGTCGTCTCGCGCAACCGAACCGTGCGATAGCGCACCGTCTGCTCGCCGACCTGAGACGGCAAGCCGTCGACCAGTTGCACGACATTGATATCGTTCTTGTTCATGGTGATGTTCCGATGATGGGAATGCGCCGGCCGGATACGACGAAGGCAGGGCCGGCGCCTGCCTTCGTCTCGTTCGTGTCAGCGGTGATTTACAGCCACTGCAGTGCCGTGAGCGCGATGAACTCAATGCTGACCGGGCCGTTACCGACCTCCCCCATGCTCTTGAACGTGCATTTGCCAGCACGGCAGCGTCGGCCGGTACGCAGGTTCGTCATCACAATCTGCGCCTCGCGGATCGAGCTGATGCTCTCAGGCTCGAGCGAGCCAGTGAAAAGCAGCTTGGTCTTGATGACGCGAGCGACGCGCTTGCGCGTCGTGTAGTCCTGGCCGTTTGTGGCCAATGTCGCTTCGCGCTCGAAGCCCGCCGCACCCTCAACAGTTGCACTGCCGTCCTCGATCGCCCATTCCTCACCGTCCACGGTGAGGCTGTCCACACGGAAAATTTCGCTATCGCAGGCCATTTAAGCCCTCCATTAAAGTCAGAGAAATGTGTGTGTTTCGGGGCCGATCAAACGTGACCTGCGATGAACTCGCTGGTGATCTCGGTTTGGTAGTGCTGCGTGATGAGCACCGGCTGGTCGAGGATCTTCAGCTTGCCGTTCGGCCCGTCGACTTCGACTCGCAACGTCTTCTTGTAATGGTCCATGTTCTGGAACAGGCCGGCCGTCATAAACTGCTCGTAGTTGTTCAGCATGATGTCGGTGCCAAGCGGGACGGTCATGATCTTCTGGCCTGGAATCGGCTCGGTGACGTACTCGGCCAGCTTGTAGCCGCGATACTTGGTCTGGATTTCCGTCACCGTGAACCAGCGGTAATACGACAGCGTTTTCACCCAGTTCAGGTTTCGCCACGACGGGTCTATGGCACCGGTCGGATGCGTCGTGTAGTTCGTCACCACGCGCAGCATGTGCGCGGTGCCGTCCTCCATCGTCTCGAGCACTGAGCCGCCCGCCGTCAGCATGTTGTTGCGCTGGTCGATTTCCCAGTCGTCTTCCAGGCGCGCTGCGACATAGCCGCTCAGCGCCACACCCGTGAACGGGACTGCCGGGTCGATCGCCACGTGGCTCTCGATCGCGGCGGCGGCCATTGCGGCTGTCTCCCACGGATTGGTAAGGTCACGGGTCACGCAGATCGTGTGCACCGCCGGACTGTTGCGGGGGCCGAGCCAGGCGACAACTTCCCCCTCGCTTCCGCGCATGACCGTCACGGCCTGGCCATCCTGCATGTTGTCGAAGTTCCAACGCCGTTCCAGCTCGGCCTCCAGCACACCCATGTTCGCGCTGTCGGTGTACGGCATCGCGTATTCGGTCGCACGAAAGCCTTTGATCGCCGAGATGACCGGCGTGATGTCGGGATTGACGGCACCGCCAGCCATCGACGTGATCGTCACCGTCACGCCCTGCGGCAGCCGATCATCCGCGTAGTACGTGCTGCGCAGATCGATGCTGTTGCCCGTCGCGCCTTTCCAGCGGCAGGTCAGCTTCACTTCTCCGGCTGCGGTGCCCGCGACAGCAGTAACGGGAAGACTCGGTGTCGCCTGGATTGCGTTGAGGAGCTTCGTGGCTGCAGTCGTCGCAGTGTCGTTGACCGCGATCCCGATCCGCACGCGTTTGCCGCCGATGTACAGCGACACTTCGCCGGACGCGTGATTCGCATCGACCTGCAGCGTCACCTTGCCCGTGGCAGCCAGTGCGGTCGCATCGTCAGCAAGGATCGCCAGATCGATCGGCATGCCAAGATCGGCGTTTGCCTTTGCCGCACGCCACATTGCGAGCAGCATCGAGCCTTCACCCAGCAGGCCGATCGCTTCGGCCTCGCTGGTGACGCGTTGGCGCTTCTTAATGTCGACGCCGATCGGCGGGTTCGCCTGGCCGATCAGCAGCACGCTGCGCGGCATACCGCGCAGGCCGCGAATCGCCTTCGACGCATCGAATTTGTGGGCCACAAAGGGCACCTGAAAGTTCAATGAAAGCAAGTTCGTAAGCATCTTCTATTGCCCTGTGAATGAGGTTTGAAGCGGGTTTAAGCGACCTTCCGTTACTCGGGACGTTGGCGGATCAGATCGCCGTCTTCGAGCAGCCGGAGAACGCGAACGTCGACCGTCGCCGGGCCGGCTGCCGTCTCGCTATACAGGCCGCCGAATTCGCGATTGATGACGACGCGACCGGCACCGGCTACGACGGCGATCTGCTCGCCCAGTCGTGGTGATGGAAACGGGGCAGGCTCGGTAACAACCTGTTCGATGTCGTCGATAGCACCGTCGATATCGGTGTCATCTATCGTCGTAGTCTTGGCTCGAGCCATTTGTCACTCCTTTGATGTCGATTTGCACTTCGGGGCCAGGTCTTGGCGGCGGTGGGTCGGGCGGTCGAATTATGGGATTCCATTCAATGTCGACCGCTTTCAAGTCGGGCGGCTCGTCGGGATTAAGCAGGCCGTCGAACTCGATTTCCTGCCACCAGCCGACCATCCAGACGGCCAGCCCCCGTGCGTCGAACTTGCGGCTGTATATGCTTTCGGCGACCACGTTGTCGGCTTTGCCGGTACATGGCGGGCGATCCCAGTTCGAAAGAATTCGCGACACCAGCTCGGCACGCTGCATCGCCGCGGCCGCACGCACCACGCGATTGCCGTCGTTCGTTACGACGAACACTGCACACTTTGCGAGCCAAGCGTTCTTCCCGATGTACTGGCCGGCCTTCGGCAAGCGCCGCCACCCGAGGCAGGTCGTAAATGCGGCAGGCGCAACAAACGAGTGCGCGGGCACTTCCTCAGCGTCCAACTGGCCGCCGTACAGATCAATCGTTTTGAAGAGCTTGCCGGCCTTCTCGCGCAGCACGACGTTGAGCGCATTGAGCAACGCCGTGCTCATGACGTTCGTGTCCATCACCTCATCCTCACTGCGTCGAGCGGCATTTGGCCGGTCAACGCGCCATCGTGATCGTTGACGCCGAGCACAGGTCGCGCCTCGATATGGACGGAACGGTCACGCCCAGTGTCACCGCCGAAATGGTGAATGCGCTCGCATTCCTCGCCGTTTCCAAATTCCAGGCCGTCAGGAATCACGTTGTACACATAGCTGTCATACAGGGCGCGCGAGTCGATCAGCGTCGGGCCTTGACGCTCGAGCGCAGCGGCCGATTGCGGCATCGGACTGCCATCCCAGAGCATCTGCTGGTCGAATCGATCCTGAATGTGGCCGAGCATGTATTCACCGATTTCCTCGTGCCCGCCCGTGAACGTTGCACCACCGATCGCTGCGAGGTGCCGACACAGCGCATCATCGCCAGCGAAGTCCCATTGCACCGACACCCCGTTCATTTCCCGTACCTGTCCCAGTTGTAGGTGATCGGCACCTTGCCCCACAGCACGCGACGACCGCTCGCTGCAGGCGGTGGCAGCACCCCGACTTTTCCGGTCCACACATCGCGCAACCAGTCATTCCAGTACTTGCAGCGCGTTTCCCGCTGGTTGGTCGCGTTGTCCGGATCGTCCTGCAGCGAGCAGCGAGCAGCGCGTGAGCGACGGACCGCAGGTCTTCAGCTGTGTCCGGTCGATGTCCGCGTGGTCCAGCGGCAAACCCTCGTTGGCGCGCAGATAGCCGTCCATGAACCGGCTGGACCGCGCCAACATGGAAGTCAGCCTGCTTCGATCCAGTTGGCGAGGCCCGCGGCTTGGGGAGAAGTGGTCTTGTCCATGCCTCGCAGTTTGCGAGGCGCGGATCAGAAAAAAATGGTGAACCATTTCACAAGCAAATGATTCTCCGTGACGCTGCGGGAGTGGGACGGATTTAAACGGCCTAGAGGCCGTTGGCGGGGTTGGACGACCATAGAGTCGTCCAACGAGTCATCAGCAGTTTTTGATGATGTTTCAGCGCTTTTTGAAAAGGGTCTTGCTGGCGCGGGCGGCAATCACTCGAACAGGTCGCCGCTGGACGGCTCTGCGGAATGCTCGCCGAGTATCTGAAATACGCGGCGCATCGTGTACCCGGTGCGGATCGCGATCTGGTCGACCGTGAGTCGCTCCATGCGGAGCTGGCGAACGATCTGATGCCGTTGCTGGCGCGTCACGGCGTCCTTCTTGGGCAACATGAGGGTCTCGCCGCCGAAGCGCTCCACCAGGGCAACGAATGCGACCGGGCCAATATGCTCGACCAGCATGTGCTGCGGATCGACACGCTTGGGCACCGACAGATATGTACCGCCGCGCCAGTCGATCAGCGCGAACGCAGCCGCCTCACCGACGCAGTCGATGAGTTCGCGCAGCAGCTCGGGCAGCGCAGCACGGTTGATGCGGGGCGTCGTATTCATGCGGTCACTTCGGCATCGGGTTGCACGCGAAGTAACCATTTCTTCGCGGCTTCGATCAGATACGGCAACTGGCCGGCGCGGGCGAAGCGCAGCGCGGCGGGCGTCGGAATGCGACCCGTCGCCCACGATTCCAATGCGGTGGGCGTGTTCACGCCCACCGCGCCGCACGCCGCGAGCTGTGCCCACAACGCGGACAGCTTGCGCGGCTGCGGCTCGTTCCATGCGCCAGGCGCGGCCTGCGGCTTCATCAAGTCGAGCAGCTTGTGCCGACGTGCATGCGCCTCGCGGCGTTGCTTGGCCGACAGCTCGGCGGCCGAGCGCACGCCGAAGTGCGCCAGCAGCCAATCCTTGTACTGGTCTTCGCTCATGCCGGCTTTCATCGCCTTGCGGCGGACCAGCTGGCTGTCATGCTTAGAGGCCAGTTCAAAAACTCCCGAGAGGGGCTGTTTACTTCCTCGGCAAGCTGTTAACCTTGGGCATCAGAACAACGGAAGTCCAAGGATGGAAGCGCCAATCATTGACGACGAACTGTGGATACTGATCGAACCATTGCTGCCACCTGCGAAGCTTCGAGCGAAGAGCGATCCTGGTCGCCCGCGCGTGTCCGACCGTGCGGCTCTCAACGGCATCCTGTTCGTGTTCAAAACGGGAATTCGTTGGAACCACTTGCCGACTCGTCTGGGCTTTGGCTCGGGCGCCACATGCTGGCGGCGATTGAGCGACTGGCAAAAGGCTGGTGTATGGGACCAACTGCACGAGTTGCTACTCGACAAGTTGCGTGCGGCCGGCCAAATCGATCTGTCATACGCTGCGGTCGATTCGTCGTCCGTGCGCGCCGTTGGGGCGGGCGAAAAACTGGCCCGAACCCCACCGATCGCGCGCGACCCGGTTCCAAGCACCACGTCCTCGTAGACGCCAACGGCGTTCCTCTCGTTGCGATCCTGACTGGCGCGAACACCAACGACGTCACGCAGTTGCTGCCGCTCGTTGATGCGATTCCACCCATTCGCGGCGTTCGTGGCCGACCGCTTCAGAAGCCCGGCGTCGTCTACGCCGATCGCGGCTACGATTCCACCCGACATCGTCGCGCGTTGCGCGAACGCGGTATCAAGCCCGTGATCGCCAAGCGCCGGACCGAGCATGGCAGTGGTCTGGGCAAGTATCGTTGGGTGGTCGAACGTACGCATTCCTGGCTCCACAATTTCCGGCGCCTACGCACTCGCTTCGAGCGAAGTGCCTACATTCACGAAGCATTCCTCAAACTTGGCTGCTCGATCATCTGTTGGAACATCTTCAGACGAGCTGAGCAGGGTTTTTGAACTGGCCTCTTAGACGGATATGTGGACAGCGCCATGTCAGCGGGCCTTCGCTTTGCGTTGCAGGTGTTCGAGCAACACGCGGGCTTGAGCCGTGTTCGCAAACATCGATGCGAGGTGCGCTTGTTCTGTTCGACGTACGCGACGGCGGCAGCGAACGCCGCGTCCCGCATGCGGCCCGTCCTGACCGGTGCGCCGGACAATAGGTGCGTGACGGTCAAGACGACGCGCCCCCACGTGTCGCAGTCCGCGTGCATGCCGAATGAAGCGTCGGTGTACGACAGTCGAATGCTGTCGCCGCGCACGGTTTCCACTTCGTCACCGTCGACATCCTCATAGAAAATTTTCATGTTGGTCACGGCGTTACTCCAGGTGTGGATTCGGCGGGCACGGTGCATACGAGCGGATCGGCACCGAAGTAGATGCGAACGTGGCCAATACCGACCGCTTCAAGCGATGCGGCAACGGCGACTGCGGCACCGACAGTGGCCAATACGATCACGATGCAATGGGCAGCGGTCATCGCGCCTCCCAGGAGCCGGACAGAAACGATTCCAGCGCCGACGCATGCTGTTCGCCAGCACCGTGAGCAGCGCACATACCGAGCGCGCATTCGGCGGCAGCACGTTGGCCCTCGGTCAGCGCGACGGAGCGCTCCTGCTCGAACTGCAGCTGGAAGTTGAGCAAGTGCATGGCCAGCGCCTTACAGCGAAGCGGATCAGTTTGGTTCGTCATGGTGGCCTCACGCACTACGTTGCTCGCCGAGCAGCAGCGCGTCGCGTGCGACGGCGTGCACCAGGTCGGCGGATAGTTCGTGGTTCTTCTTCAGACCGTAGTCCCGCAGGGCCGGAATGAAGTTCTCGATGAGCATCCGAGCCGAACCCCTGCAGTACAGCCAGAGCGCATCCAGCACTTCGCCGGACAGCTCGCCCTGGTCGTCCAGTGCGGCTTGCGCGAGCGCGCCAGCGTCTTCGCGCGAGACACCGCGAACAATCTGCGGCCAGAAACCGACACGCGAGCGGATTTGATCGAACTGCCCGTAGCTCGGCTTGATGAGCTGCAGCAGCCGATCGGTGCCGACCAGGACGATGCCGATGCCGGCCTTGTCGCGAATGCGTCGCAGGTAATGCAGGCAGCTCGGCATCATCGTTTCAGCTTCGTCCACGATGATGAGATACGTCGTGCCGTTCAATGCTTCGGCGATCGACGAGAACTTTCCATCGAGTGTGCGCGCCATAGGGGCCGACGATGCCGCCAGCAGCTCATCGAGCATCATGGCCGGCGACATGTTCGGGTTGGCGTCGATGATGATGGTATGGCTGTTCTGTTCCTTGTACTGGCGCACGGCATCCGTCTTGCCGACACCGACGAAGCCCGTCAATACGCCGAAGTTGCGGTACCTCCGGGCGCGATCGCATACGACGTTCGCGAGCTGAGACACGCTCGTCTGGACATGCGGCATCGTGGTGATCGTCGCGCGGCCGGTGTACGTCGCGAGCGCGTCGGACATCATGCGCAACCACTTCGTCGGCTCGGTGCCGTACTTTCCGTTCAGCACCGTGGACATCGTGCCGACGTTGACGCGCGACAGACGAGCGAGCCATGAGCGTGTTTTTCCGATTTCGCTCAGTTGCGCGACGATGGCCGCGGCCTCAGTGCGGTTCGATTCGCTGTAATGGTCCGGCCACTCGACAGGAATAGCCACGGCGTTGTCGGTTTGGGTCTTCGCAGTCATGGTCGCTCCTTATTCGTTGTCGAGCAGATCGATCACGATGCCCTTCGCGGATCGATTCAGATCGATGACGGGTTGAATGCTGACGTCGGGGAGCTGCGCCAGTTGTTCTTCGACAGTGATGCTGTCCTGGGCACGTGCACGGGCCTCCTCGGTCTTGCGCTCCAGGCGCTTGATCTGGCCTTGCAGGCGCTTTTCGCGCTGTTCATCCAGGCGCGACTGCGGCACGACGCCGACCGTGCGGACGATTGCGGCCTGGCACACGAACTGGTCTTTCGCGTCGTACAGCCACACCGTGCGGTCGTCGTGCAAGTCGTATTCGATCGTCAGCGACTTGCCGTCGTACAGCGCCAGTTCGGCCGCGTAGTACTGACGTTTGTGCAGTTCGACCATCTGGCGGCGCACGGTGCGTTTCTCCCGCGGCCGGACGATTGCTTCGGCGGACAACACGACCGGGTTGCGTTCGAGCGACGCCCACGCCTGAGCAGGCGTGCGGCCATCCAGCACGTCCATCGGCGTGTGGTTGTATTCGTGGATGAAGTTCGCCAGACTGGCCCTGTACTCGTCTAGCTGCGGCAACTGGCGCTTGCCCGACCGCACCTCGACGGACAGGCGGCGATTCACCTCTGCGGCCATGTCGTCGCCGCAGTAGAACCTACCTCCCGCGAAAAACTTGTCGTGGTGGTCGCGCACCGTGCGGAACCAGCGTTCGATCCAGCCCTTGCCGTGCGGGTTGCCCGGCAACGTACCGATCACGTCCATTTCAAAGCGGGCATAGAAACCCGTCGCAAGGTCGTTAAGCATCTTGGCGCGATAGCCTGCACCTCGGTCGAGGTAGAGGAACAGCGGCAGGTGGTCGTAAGTCTGCATCGCGTGTGACAGAGCGAACACCGTCGACAGCGCCGATTCCGATTCGGACAGATACCAGCCCGGCACGTACCGCGACCGAATGTCGATGAACGCGGTCAGCTCGGGCCGGAACAGACCGCCCGTGTTCGGGTGTGCCACGTAGCAATCGCTCGTGTGGCCATCGCCCGCGTAGATGTCGCCGACCTTGATTTGTTCGAGCGTGCGTGGCTGGTATTTCTGGTGCCGCAGCTTGTGCAAATGCTTGCCGACGCGGGCGGGGCTGTTCTCGCCGAGCGTCGCCGGCAATGACTTCAGGTAACGGGTCACGCGCGAGTCGGTCGCGGTGTCGAATCCCTCTTTGCGCAGCTTCAGCGCGACCGCAGCGTAGGTCGGCTTGCTAGGCAAGTTGTACAGCGCGGTTGCGCGCAGCTCCCAGCCGTAATCCTTACGCACGCGGCCGGTGTGGTTCGACAGCAAGCCGATCTTGCCTTCGCGCCGGTAGCCGGACAGCCATCGCTTCAGGGTGGACACGGACGGCACCTCACCCAGTCGGTCCAGCAGCTGTTTCTGGACTGCCGAATTGGTGTCGCGCAGGCGCTCGGCCAGCAGCGCTGCAACGTTGTTGAGGCTCGCGCCGGATTGGATCAGTTGCACGCCGGGGCCGATCAGCTGATGACGCAGCTCAGCCGTCTGCCGCTGCGCTTCGGTGGCGATCAGCCACGGATCGCTATTGAGCGCAGCCGGAACTCGGCTGGTCATGATGTCGGATTTCAAGAGTACGGATCGCATATCGCACCTGTTCGGGCGGCAGTCGGTCGGATGGATGGATTATTTCGTCGGGGCGTTGCGAGGCCGGCCTACCTTGCGTGGGCGGTTCATTTCGCGTTCCCACTCGCGCGCCTTGGCTTCGTGGTCGTGCTCCTGGATCAGCGCGCGGTATTCGAGCGCGCAGCGCGTGGTCTCGTCCGGCGAGAACGTGTCGAGCACGGACGGTTCGCCGTCCAGCAGCGCGCCGAAGCTGCGGTGCATGTCGGCAATCTGCCCGCCAATGACCGCATGCAGTGCCGCGAGCGAGCCGTACAGGTGCCGCATGACGGGGGTGTTCCACTGGGAATCGTCGGGCAGTCCTTTCGTCAGGAACTCGTGGCCGAGCTGGCCGATGTCCTCGGCCGCCATCAGCGCTTTCTTGTGCAAAGCCGCGCACTCCAGACGAATGTTCTGGACGACGACGGGCACGTCGGCACCGGTCTTGACGCGGCCTTCGTGCAGCTCGCGCAACTCGTCCTGCAGGCGGTCGCGCTCGCGCTCCAGCTTCTCGTTCCGGGTGGAAAGGTCGGCCCGCTTCGCGTTGGCGTCGCGCAGCGCGACGCGCAGATCACGCACAGACAACGCTGTCAGTTCGCCGAACTTCGCGTCGTCTTCGAACAGGTCTTGCAGGACTTCCGGGTCTGCCTTAGCCAGCTCCAGCACCTTGGTTTTCGGCAGTTCAATGACGCGATCGCGATCCTCGGGCGACAGCGACGCGGCGAACCGAGCGTACGTCATCGCCTCGCTTGCGCGTTGGCTGGGCATGCCGTGGCTTTCGAGTAGCGCTTCGAACTCGCCGTGCTCGCATTCGGAGCGTATGCTGAGCAGCATCAGCCCGGCCTCGATGACCAGTCGCAGCGCGGAATTCGTCTTCGAAATTGCACTGCTGATGCGAGCTTCCGTCCCGCCGGAGACAGACACGCCGAGAACGTCTGCCAGCGCCTGTTCGGCAGCACCGAATCGAATTCCCCGTACGTACGGGGAATTCGTCTTGCCGACAAGTGGGCCGCTGGATTCCTGCGCGTCGGCGGCTGCGGCGGTCGGACGGGATTTTTGGGCGGACGTGCTCATGCATTCACCTCCCCAGGCTTCTTCATGCCTAGGGCAACCGCAACATCGTGCCCCTTGCCATAGTTGGCTTTTTGGACACCACGAATGACGCGTGAGACCAATACATAGTCGTAGCCGTGCTCTTCGGCCCACGCTTTGATGGTCTTTCCCTGTTCGCGCAGCTTGCGCTTGACGGCTTCACCTGTCATATTTGCTCCGCAATTGACAACCATACAGCAAACATTTGAATCACAATAGCAAACAAATGTTTATCTATCAAGAGGTCGGCCATGGAAGACAGCGTAGGTGCACGTTTGCGCGAGGAAAGAACTCGTCTTAAACTTAGCCAGACTGCATTTGCTGATCTCGCAGGCGTAACAAAGGCAACTCAAGGCAACTATGAGACAAACAAACGTTCGCCTGATACAACATATTTGGCGGCTGTTGCCCGGAATGGTGTTGACATCCAATACGTGGTCACTGGACAACGTGCCGCACATTCCGGAGTCGCCGTCGATACGGTAAAGTCCGCAGTGGAGAAGGCTTTCACGATGGTTTCGGCTGCCAACGTGGCGATTACACCCGCACAGTTGGCCGCTATGGTCGTGGCATTTCTCCCGGAGACTCAGCCAGTGTCACTGGACGATCCAGCTCCATCGGGTGGTGGTCACCGAGTTCAAGGCGACGGGAACATGGTCGCGAGTGGAAGTGGAATCACGCAGGTCGGCGATCGAATGAGGATTCGCACGGGCAAAAAATGAAGCTCAATTGATGATCAAGCCAATCGCCGACGGCATCGAGAGAACACGTAAAGCATGGCAACTAAATCGAGTAAAACGCTCGGCACAATGAGCGCATCGGGGTTCGGCATCATTCAGGTAGCCGGCGATTTGTCGATCACGCAGGTGCTGCAATCAGGCGCACCGCCACTAGATGTTGTCGAGCGACTGTCCCGTGAAGAACGCGCCCAGCTCTCTGCGTGGGCGGAAGAAGTTGTCGCTGCGGAAGCTGGGCTGGTGACGACGAAGTTGGTACGAGCGTCCCTCAATACATATCTCGGGGTGAAGAGTGTCGACGAAATGAACGCTGACATGTTTCCACGCGCGACCGTGTATTTGAATGGGTGGCGTAACTGCGCATTCGGTCGAGAATTGTCTATCGACGCAATAATTGCCCAAGTAATGCGGATTTGGACTATCGTGCCTCATGTCAAAACAGCAACACTTGAATTCAGTCGTGCGAACTTCAATCGTGAGCTGCTGCGAAATATGACTGCATGGGAGTTGCGCGCTACGCTCGCATTCGCGATGACAAAATGGCAGTCGCATTGGGAGGCACGCAATGCATAACATGTCTCGAATCATCTAAGTCTGCCCTGCGCTTGTGGCAAGTGGCTGCGACAATTCATCAACGTTTGTCGGCAAAAACGCGGATGAGATTCACCTATATCGCGAACAGCGCCATAATGCGCAATGGTTTCGTGAGGCGGTCGTCAGCTCCATGAACCAGACAACGGGATTGATGCTGAAGATGCTGTCCACTCCCGGCTCGTTCATGCAAAGCGATGCCGCTACGTTACAGACAGGGCTTCATAATATTCAGCTGGCTGGGCTTTTCAGTTGTTCGGAAAACCAATGTTGGAACCGCTCGGATGGTGCGCAATGTTGGGCATGTCCGCAGGTCAAGCAGCCGAAGAATCGATCCGTACCACTTTGGAAAAGGATCGTCAGTCGTGGGCGGAGAAGAGTACCGAGGCTTATGAGAACAACATTGCCGATTGCGATAGGCAACTAAAGAATCCCGGGCACCCCCGCAAAACGATATTTCAGCAACCTGCTAAGGACGCGACCGCGCCGCGAGAAGGTTGCGAACCGGATCTGCTAAGACAAGCCAAGCGAGGTAAGGCCCTGTGGCGCTGTTTGGGCAATTCCGCAACATCTTAACGACAGCAGGCCTTAACTCGCTTTAGCAGTTGGTGAAGCCTTTCATAAAGCCCTTCTGATCCCCAATCCGTAACCTGAAATCTCATCAGGTGACGGGCGCCACCTTCGCGAGCGCGCCCGATCTTGGAGTGCATATCGTGAAGGTGTCCCACCTCAAAACCCCGCGTCTTACCGTTTGGCTCGTCGCCAGCATCGTGTTGGCGGTCCTTGCCTACGCCAACCGGCAGTCCGACCCGCTGCTGTCCGTCACGTTCTACAAAGCACACCTCATGTCGCTCGGCGGCTGGGGCGGCTACTGGCTTGATCGCCTGATTTTTCCGTACGCGCGCCCGCACGAATTTGTGCCGACTGCGGATCAATTTGAAGTCGACGTGGCTGGTGTCGAACTGAGCGAATTCGAATGCAAAATCGCGCTTGATCCGCGCGCGCATGCGGAACTGTTCAAAGCGGTTAGTCTACGCCGCGCGATCATCGTCGCGGCCAGCCTGATCTGCGTGGGCCTCGCAGCATGAGCTTCGACGCGATCCCGCGTGCGCTGCGCGACGACCTTCTCCGTACCCTCCACGCGTTGGCTCTCTCCGTGGCGGCGATCGCGGTCCTGGTGATCGTCGCGCAGGTGCTCACACCGTCCGTCCGCGCCCAAGTGCCGGCCGATGCTGCCCGTTATCGGCTCGATCTGCGTCGTCAGGCGCAACTCGTATGGGGGATCGATGCACCCGTCGCATCGTTTGCCGCGCAAATCCATCAGGAGAGCCGCTGGCGTGCCAATGCAAAGAGCCCGGTGGGTGCGGAAGGTCTGGCGCAATTCATGCCGTCGACTGCGAACTGGATCAGCGGAGTCTACGCGGGCCTGGGTGACAACGAACCGTACAACCCGACTTGGGCAATGCGCGCACTAGTGACGTACGACAAACACCTGTATGACCGCGTGAAAGCGGCCAACCAGTGCGAGCGCATGGCGTTTGCACTGAGCGGCTACAACGGCGGCCTGGGATGGGTCTACAAGCGCCAGAAGCTGTCCAGTACGCCGCAGTACTGCCTGGACCAGACGTGTGACATCAATCCGGGCATCACTCTCGGCAACCAGCGTGAGAATGCCGACTACCCACGCCGCATCCTGAAGCAACACGAGCCGCTCTATGTGCGTGCTGGCTGGGGGCTTGGGAGCTGCACGCCATGATCGACCTACCGGAACTCGACGTGCGCCTCCTGCGCGCGATCGGCGCGGCGGCCGTGCTCGTTCTGATCGTGACGCACGGTGCCGCGTACATCGTAGGCCGCGCCAACGGCAAGAGCGCGGCGACGCGCGACAACGCCGCAGCCTCACAACGTGCCTACCAGGGCGATATCAAGCGGATCGATCGCGACATCAAGCGCGGCCAGGACGCCGGTAAGCGTGCTGACTCGATTACGAAGCGCGTCGATCGCTATTTCCACCAGCTCGAAAAGGATGCCCGCCATGACGCGCCTGAACCTGTTGACGATTGCGTGCTGCCTGATGTCCGCCTGCAGCGCTGGCGTGCCGCCAACGCAGGACCCTTTGCGAGTGCCGCCGCCGCCAAATCTGACGCGGGCGCCGGACATGCTGCCGCAGCCGGCGAGCGGGCGCATGCCCGACCTGGAAGCGAGTCACCGTGACACGGCAAAGTTGTACTACGGCCTCGCTGCACGGTTCTGTGGCGTGCTGATGGCAATCGACGCGATGCCTGCTGGATGCGCGCCGTACCTGTTGATGGACGACAACGAAGATGAATGAACGTGAGTTCGAGCTGGCGCAGCAAATCGAGCCGCTACAGCGAGATGCGGCGATCGAACTTGCCCGTTCTCAGTGCCAGGGCGCTGGCTCCGCAGAAAGTGTAGTGTGTGGCTAACCGATTCCCGCCGCGTGACGCGCATGCGTGCTATACGCGACGCGCTGTACCGAATGTCGCGGACGGTTTGAGCAACGGAATACGGGGGATCCGCGATGAGTGGTGAAGACATGAACAACCAGGTGTTGTTGGCGCTGGGCACGATCCAGGGCGAGCTGCGCGGCATCCGTGAAATGGTGCAACACGGTCAGCGAGCGACCAACCAGCGCATCGATGATCTGAAGGAGGCTGTGACCGAGCGTATCGACTGCCTCGAAGGTCGAGTGAAAACGCTGGAAGGCGACCACGGCAAACTGATGGCGAAGACGGCTGGCCTGGGCGGTGTCGCAGGCGGTGCTATGACGGCGCTGGTCGAAGTCGTGCGCTACTTCGCGACCAAGCGCTGATGCATGGCGCACGACGATAAGGTTCGCAACCAACTGCATACGAAGTACTTGCAGGGCATGCCACTGACGACGGCCGCCGAAGCCCGCAAGGTGTCCTACCAGACCGCACGCAACTTCAAGCGATCCGCGCAGGAAGCCGGCGACGATTGGGATATTGCGTACGGAGCTGATTTACCGGGCCAACATGCACTCAGCTGTAGAAGTCGCGACCCGATCTGACAGTTACCCGTTCCGACGGTGCGTGACTGTCAGATCAGATTCAGGTGGCTCACTTTCTCCTTCCACACCTCCTTGCCCGCGATGAGCGTTTGCAAAGGCGTGCGACCACAACACATCTTACCTTGATGCGTTCGCTCGCCGTTGTAGTACATCAGCCAAGTATCGAGATCGACCTGCAGTTCCGCCAGCGTCAGATAGAGCTTGTGGCGGAACGCGACCTGATAAAACTCCTGCAGGATGGTTTTATGGAACCGCTCGCAGATGCCATTGGTCTGCGGATGTCGCGCCTTGGTTTTGGTGTGCTCGATGTCGTTCAGCGCCAGGTACAGCTGATAATCGTGCGATTCCGGCTTGCCGCAATACTCCGTGCCTCGATCGGTCAGCATGCGGATCACACCCATGCCGTGCTCCTCGAAGAACGGCAACACCCGGTCATTGAGCAGATCGGCCGCCGTGATCGGTGTCTTGGTCGTGTACAGCTTGGCCATCGCCACTTTGCTGTAGGTGTCGACGAAGGTCTGCTGGTAAATCCGGCCTACGCCCTTGATCGTGCCCACGTAGAACGTGTCCTGCGAGCCCAGATAGCCGGGATGAGCGGTTTCGATTTCGCCATGAGCCACATCGTCGTCCTGCTTTCTTTCCAGCGCGGCCACCTGGTCCTCGCTCAGCACGATGCCTTTTTCAGCGACCTGCTTCTCCAGCGCCACGAGCCTCAGCTTGAAGGACGACAATTCGTGACGCAGCCAGATCGAACGAACGCCGGATGCAGACACGAAAATACCGCGCCGGCGTAATTCGTTGCTGACCCGAACCTGCCCGTGGGCGGGCTGCTCGATGGCATAGGCCAGCACGGCGATTTCCGTCGCTTCATCGACTCGATTCTTGGGATTCGGCTTGCGCCGATTGCTGTCGAACAGGGCATCGACGCCGCCCTCGGCCACGGCATTCTGATAGCGGTAGAACGTATCGCGCGACAGCCCCATCACCTTGCAGGCCTTCGACACGTTCCCGAGCTCGGTGGCCAGATTCAGCAGACCGATCTTGTGGCGGATGACATTTTGGTTGAGACTACTCACGGGGTTACTCCTTGGCGCTTGCGCGCTGTTTTGATGAAGATTCGCACCTCTATCAAAACGGGTAACCCCGCCTCTTGGCAAGGTCTTACTGTCAGATCAAGTCTGAACTTCTACAACTCAGCCTATATGGCCGGCTGCTGGCGGCAGACTGTCGCGAACGCCGATTGGCGTCCGTACCAGGAAACCGCGCGGTGCTCGACAACCGCACTCGACCGCAGCATCGAGCCTGGAGCGGCACTCTGTTGCCGGTCACACTCGGTTTCTGGCGTACGCATTACCCGCCGTACGGCTGGAATTGCCGATGCACGGTACGGCCGTATTCCGAAGCTGAAATGAAGGCAGCCGGTAAGCAGGTTTTGGGCAATCCTGACGCGCGCTATCGCCTGGTCACGCATGCGGACGAGTAAGTGACCGACCGGGTGCCGGTCGGCATTGATCCTGGCTGGGATCACGACGTCGGCCAGTCGCGGCTCGGCCCCGACATGGCGCTGGACCAGAGGCTGGCCAGCTTGTGCATCGACACGCAGAACAACGCGATCATGAATTCTGTGGGGCTAGAGTATCGCGACGCGCTGGCGCGGTTGGCTCGACAAGCTGATGACGCCGCTGCAACCTGCTGAACCCGTCGTCATCGGCTTCATGGCAGTGGAGCTGCCGGCAGTCATCGCCCAGGCGTTTCCGACGTATGCAACGCAGTCCCTGGTCGCGGTTGCGCAGGCTGCGACCGAAGAAGTCATCGCGGCGACCGACGCCATGGTGGCGCTGGCGAACTGGCCGCGTCCGTGGCTCAACCGGTTGCCTGCACTGTTGTGGAGTTACAAGGCGGTTCTGGTTGATACGGCGTACACGGGCGCGACGCCGCTCGTTATCCTGGTGCCTGAAGGCAAAATCAGCGGCAAGGTGCCCGTGATTCGGCTGCGGCTCGACCAAGTGTCGAACGGTGCCCAGACCGGTACAGCTATCGAGGTGGGAACGATGGACGCCGCAGACATGTCGTCGGCGAGATATCGGGTCGTCTGCGGGACGTTTTGACTGATCGATTGACAGGGTTCGGGCGGGGGATGGATGAATTTTTGCCGAAATCCGCACCGAATTTTGGCACTTTCTAGGTCAAATTAAACGTCGATTGCCAACTTCAGGTTATCCACAACCTGAGCCTCGCTAGACCAATGGTTTCCGGGCTTTTTTGGCTCTTTTGTGCCGCCGTTGAATATCTCAAAGTAAACGTCGCCCTTCTTGACCCCTGCAAGGCGCGCCGGATGGGGAGCCGGCGGCAAGCGCCGTCCCGGGGCCTCAGCCGCGGCCGCGCCGGCCCTCGACGGCGGCCAGCTTGCGCCACAGCGTGGTCTTGCTGATGCCGAGCACGGCGCAGGCGCGTGCCCGGTCGCCGCCGCAGGCGTCGAGCACGGCGCGGATCTCGTCGGCCTCCACGCGCCGGCGGCGCTCGCCGAGCGTCGGGGCGGGCGCCTGGGCCGCCTGGGCCGCCTGGGCCGGCGCCGCGGCGTCGGCCCGGTGCCGGCCGCGCGCGGCCTCGCTGCCGGCACCGGCGCGGCCGCCGGGGGCCGCGAACAGCTCGGGCGCGATTGCGCGCAGCGTGTCGGCGGTGGGCGCGAGCGCGGCGTCGCCGTCGGCCAGCTCCACGGCTAGCCGCTCGATCACGTTCTGCAGCTCGCGCACGTTGCCGGGCCAGCGGTGGCGCGCGAGCGCGGCGGCCAGCGGCGCCACGGCGCGCGCCGCCTCCGCGGCGCCGGGCAGCCGGGCGGCCAGCCGCGGCTCGCGCCGGGCTGCCTGCGCGAGCAGCTCGGCCGCCAGCGCGGCGATGTCGGCGGGCCGCTCGCGCAGCGGCGGCAGCGCGATGTTGAGGATGTTCAGGCGGTAATAGAGGTCGGCGCGGAAGCTGCCCGCCTCCACCGCGGCGAGCAGCGAGCGGTGGGTGGCCGCCACGATCCGCACGTCGATGCGGATCGGTTCGGTCGAGCCGAGCCGCACCACCTCGCGCTCCTGCAGCACGCGCAGCAGGCGGCTTTGCAGCGACAGCGGCATCTCGCCGATCTCGTCGAGGAACAGCGTGCCGCGATGCGCGGCCTCGAACAGCCCCGCCTTGCCGCCGCGCCGCGCCCCCGTGAACGCGCCGTCGTCATAGCCGAACAGTTCGCTTTCCAGCAGCGCCTCCGGAAACGCGCCGCAGTTCATCGCCACGAACGGGAACGGGCTGCGCGCGCTCAGCGCATGCAGGCTCTGCGCGATCATCTCCTTGCCGGTGCCGCTCTCGCCGAGCACCAGCACGGTGGCGTCCGACTTCGCGTAGCGGCGCGCCAGCTCGCGCACGCGCTGCATCGGCGCGGACTCGCCGAGCACGTCGTCGAGCCGGTAGCGCGCCGCGAAGCGCTGCGCGTGCGGCTGCGAACGCAGCGTGCGGTCGAGCCGTTCGACCGCGCGCGACTCCTGGAAGGTCAGCACGCTGCCGGTGGCCGCGCCGTTCGCCGCGAGCGGCCCGCGATGCACCACGTAGCGCACGCCGCGCACGGTCGCGAGCGTGTCGCCGTCGGCCGCGCGCAGCGCCGCCAGCTCGGGCGTCAGCTCGTCGAGCGCGCGGCCGACGGCGGCCTGCGGATCGACGCCGAGCGCGAGCGCGAGCCGTTCGTTGATCGCCTCCACGCGGCCCCGCGCGTCGAGCGCCACCACGCCGTCGCGCAGATGCTGGAGCAGGTTGTCCAGGCGCTGGCGGCGCAGCGTCTCGGCGTGCGTGGCGTGCGCGACTTCGAGCGCGGTATCCACCGCCGCGCGCACCGAGGCGTGCGAGTAGAGGAATACCGCGCTCATGCCGGCGCTCGCGGCCAGGTCGGTGACGAGCCCGGGGCCCACCACCGTGTCGATGCCGCGATCGCGCAGTTCGTAGACGCGGGCCTCGGCTTCCTGGCGCGACTGGTACGACGCGAACACGATGTCGAGCCCGAACGCGGCCGCGAAGCGGCGCAGCTCGGCGGGTGTGTCGCCGTAGTTGACGAGGGCCACCGGCGAGCTCGCGTCGCGCCGCGCGCGCGCCAGCGCGTGCAGCAGGTCGTAGCCGGTCGGGCTGACCAGCACCACCGGCACCGCGACGCGGGTCTTCAGATAGGTGCCGTTCGAGCCGGCGGCGACGATCGCGTCGGGCCGCTCGGCGCCCGCCGTGGCGAGCGCGGCGATCGCCTCGTCGTAGCCGCGCGTGACGATGCGCAGGTCGGCGCGCGCTTCGTATTCGTCGGCGAGATCGCGGAACAGCGCGCGCAGCCGGCTGATGCCGACCGCCCAGATGCGCGGGCGAAGGGGCGGGGCGGCGGGGGAGGGCGTCATGGAGGCCGGGGAGTCGGAAGCATGGTCGGGTTCGCGTGCATTATCGCAATTGCATTTCAAATATGGAATCGCGGATTTCCATCATGAAACTGGCCGGTGCCCGGCCGGCCCGCGTTTGGGTTGCGAATCAGCGGTGTAGCGGCGGGCGGCGGGCCTGGCCCGATCCTTGCTGCAGCCATGGCGACAACGTCATTCGCCAGGAGGCAAGTTCGCGATGGGCCATTCCCAACTTTCCAGCGCCGGCGCCAAGTTCCGCGCCGCGGTCGCAGCCGAGGCGCCGCTGCAGGTGGTCGGTGCGATCACCGCCTATGCGGCCAAGATGGCCGAGGCCACCGGCTTCAAGGCCGTCTATCTGTCGGGCGGCGGGGTGGCCGCGAATTCGCTGGGCATGCCCGACCTCGGCATCAGCACCATGGAAGACGTGCTGATCGACGCAAACCGCATCACCAACGCCACCAGCCTGCCGCTGCTGGTGGACATCGACACCGGCTGGGGCGGCGCCTTCAACATCGCGCGCACCATCCGCTCGTTCATCAAGGCCGGGGTGGCCGCGGTCCACCTCGAGGACCAGGTCGGCCAGAAGCGCTGCGGGCACCGCCCGGGCAAGGAGTGCGTGCCGGCCGAGGAGATGGTCGATCGCATCAAGGCCGCCGTGGACGCGCGCACCGACGACCAGTTCGTGATCATGGCGCGCACCGACGTGGCGGCCGCCGAAGGGCTCGACGCCGCGATCGAGCGCGCGGTGGCCTACGTCGAGGCCGGCGCCGACATGATCTTCCCCGAGGCCATGAAGACGCTCGACGACTACCGGCGCGTCAAGGAGGCGGTGAAGGTGCCGATCCTCGCGAACCTGACCGAGTTCGGCTCGACGCCGATGTTCACCATCGACGAGCTGAAGCGCGCCGACGTCGATATCGCGCTCTACTGCTGCGGCGCGTATCGTGCGATGAACAAGGCGGCGCTGAACTTCTACGAAACGGTGCGCCGCGACGGCACGCAGAAGGCCGCCGTGCCGACCATGCAGACGCGCGCGGAGCTGTACGAGTTTCTCGGCTACCACGCCTACGAGGACAAACTCGACGAACTGTTCAGCCAGGGCAGGCACTGAGCGGCGGATCGGTTCAGAATCCCGAATCACGGCCGGCGCCGACCGGAAACGGACCCGAAGACGGCCGAACGAACCCGAAGAACGACCAGGAGAACATCACGATGAGCGAGACGAAAGACGCGGCACCGGCCGCGGCCGGTGGCTTCAAGCCGAAGAAATCGGTTGCGCTGTCGGGCGTCGCGGCCGGCAACACCGCGCTGTGCACGGTCGGCCGCACCGGCAACGACCTGCATTACCGCGGTTACGACATCCTCGACTTTGCCCAGGCCTGCGAATTCGAGGAGATCGCCTATCTGCTCGTCCACGAGAAGCTGCCCACCCGGGCCGAACTGAGCGCCTACAAGACCAAGCTGCGCGCGCTGCGCGGGCTGCCCGCCGCCGTGAAGGCGGCGCTCGAGGCGGTGCCGGCTTCCGCGCATCCGATGGACGTGATGCGCACCGGCGTGTCGGTGCTCGGCACCGTGCTGCCCGAGAAGGACGACCACAACCTGCCCGGCGCGCGCGACATCGCCGACCGCCTGATGGCCTCGCTCGGCTCGATGCTGCTGTACTGGTACCACTGGTCCCACAACGGCCGCCGCATCGAGGTGGAGACCGACGACGATTCGATCGGCGGCCATTTCCTGCACCTGCTGCACGGCAAGGCACCGTCGCAGGCGTGGGTCGAGGCGATGCATACCTCGCTGATCCTCTACGCCGAGCACGAGTTCAACGCCTCGACCTTCACCGGCCGCGTGATCGCGGGCACCGGGTCCGACATCTACTCGGCGATCACCGGCGCGATCGGTGCGCTGCGCGGGCCGAAGCACGGCGGCGCGAACGAGGTGGCGTTCGAGATCCAGAGCCGCTACCGCAACGCCGACGAGGCCGAGGCCGACATCCGCCGCCGCGTCGGCAACAAGGAGGTGGTGATCGGCTTCGGCCATCCCGTCTACACGATCTCGGACCCGCGCAACAAGGTGATCAAGGAAGTCGCCCGCAAGCTCTCGAAAGAGGCCGGCGACACGCAGCTGTTCGAGATCGCCGAGCGGCTGGAGGCGGTGATGTGGGACGCGAAGAAGATGTTCCCCAACCTCGACTGGTTCAGCGCCGTGTCGTACCGGATGATGGGCGTGCCGACCGCGATGTTCACGCCGCTGTTCGTGATCGCGCGCACCTCCGGCTGGAGCGCGCACATCATCGAGCAGCGCATCGACAACAAGATCATCCGCCCGAGCGCGAACTACACCGGGCCGGAAGATCTCACCTTCGTGCCGATCGAGAAGCGCTGAGCGAAAGCGGCGCGGCGGCCGGCGGCTTCGGTCCGCCGCCGGCCGCGCCGTGCCCGCCGTTGACTTTCCCCGCATGCCCCAGAACATGAATACCGCCCATCGCAAACCGCTGCCCGGCACCGGGCTCGACTACTTCGACGCGCGTGCCGCCGTGGACGCGCTCGCGCCCGGCGCCTACGACGCACTGCCCTACACGTCGCGCGTGCTCGCCGAGAACCTGGTGCGCCGCTGCGACCCGGCGCAGCTCGACGCCGCGCTGCGCCAGCTGATCGAGCGCCGTCGCGACCTCGATTTTCCGTGGTATCCGGCACGCGTGGTCTGCCACGACATCCTCGGCCAGACCGCGCTGGTCGATCTGGCCGGCCTGCGCGACGCGATCGCCGCGGCCGGCGGCGATCCGGCCAAGGTCAACCCGGTGGTGCCGGTGCAGCTGATCGTCGATCACTCGCTCGCCGTGGAATGCGGCGGCGCCGATCCCGATGCGTTCGCCAAGAACCGCGCGATCGAGGACCGCCGCAACGAGGACCGCTTCCACTTCATCGAATGGACCAGGACCGCCTTCGAGAACGTCGACGTGATCCCGCCCGGCAACGGCATCATGCATCAGATCAACCTCGAGAAGATGTCGCCCGTGATCGGCACCCAGGACGGCGTGGCCTACCCCGACACCTGCGTCGGCACCGACAGCCACACGCCGCACGTGGACGCGCTCGGCGTGATCGCGATCGGCGTGGGCGGCCTGGAGGCCGAGAACGTGATGCTGGGCCGCGCGTCGTGGATGCGGCTGCCCGACATCGTCGGCGTCGAGCTCACGGGCGAGCGCCAGCCCGGCATCACCGCCACCGACATCGTGCTCGCGCTGACCGAGTTCCTGCGCAAGCAGAAGGTGGTGGGCGCCTATCTGGAGTTTCGCGGCCCGGGCGCGGCTAGCCTCACGCTCGGCGACCGCGCCACCATCTCGAACATGGCGCCCGAGTACGGCGCGACCGCCGCGATGTTCTTCATCGACGGCCGCACGCTCGACTACCTGCGCCTGACCGGCCGCAGCGACGAGCAGGTCGCGCTGGTGGAGACCTACGCGAAAACGGCCGGCCTGTGGGCCGACAGCCTCGCCGGCGCGCAGTACGAGCGCACGCTCGCGTTCGACCTTTCCACCGTGGTGCGCAACATGGCCGGCCCGTCGAACCCGCACAAGCGGCTGCCCACCAGCGAGCTGGCCGCGCGCGGCATCGCCGCGCCGCACCAGGACAGCGCCGGGCAGATGCCCGACGGCGCCGTGATCATCGCCGCCATCACGAGCTGCACCAACACCAGCAACCCGCGCAACGTGATCGCCGCCGGCCTGCTCGCGCGCAACGCGAACGCGCGCGGCCTCGCGCGCAAGCCGTGGGTCAAGACCTCGCTCGCGCCGGGCTCGAAGACGGTCGAGCTGTACCTGAAGGAAGCCGGCCTGCTCGGCGATCTGGAGGCGCTCGGCTTCGGCGTGGTGGCGTTCGCCTGCACCACCTGCAACGGCATGTCGGGCGCGCTCGACCCCGACATCCAGCAGGAGATCATCGACCGCGATCTGTACGCCACCGCCGTGCTGTCGGGCAACCGCAACTTCGACGGCCGCATCCATCCCTACGCGAAGCAGGCGTTCCTGGCCTCGCCGCCGCTGGTGGTGGCCTATGCGATCGCCGGCACGATCCGCTTCGACATCGAGCACGACGTGCTCGGCACCGACGCCGACGGCAAGCCCGTCACGCTCGCCGACATCTGGCCCGACGACGCCGAGATCGACGCGATCGTCGCCGCCAGCGTGAAGCCCGAGCAATACCGGCGCGTCTACGAGCCGATGTTCGCGCGCCGCGCGGCCAGCGCCGCCAGCGTGCCGCCGCTCTACGCGTGGCGCGCGCAGAGCACCTACATCCGCCGCCCGCCCTACTGGGAAGGGGCGCTCGCCGGCGAGCGCAGGCTCGCCGGAATGCGCGCGCTGGCGGTGCTCGGCGACAACATCACCACCGACCACCTCTCGCCGTCCAACGCGATCCTGCCCGACAGCGCGGCGGGCGAATACCTCGCGAAGATGGGCCTGCCCGAGGAGGACTTCAATTCCTACGCGACGCATCGCGGCGATCACCTGACCGCGCAGCGCGCGACCTTCGCGAATCCGACGCTCGTCAACGAGATGGCGGTGGTGGACGGCGCGGTGCAGAAGGGGTCGCTCGCGCGCCTCGAGCCGGAGGGCAAGGTGGTGCGCATGTGGGAGGCGATCGAAACCTACATGGCGCGCAAGCAGCCGCTGATCGTGATCGCCGGCGCCGACTACGGCCAGGGCTCGTCGCGCGACTGGGCGGCCAAGGGCGTGCGGCTCGCCGGCGTGGAGGCGATCCTGGCCGAGGGCTTCGAGCGCATCCATCGCACCAACCTGATCGGGATGGGCGTGCTGCCGCTCGAGTTCAAGCCCGGCGTGAACCGCCTCACGCTCGGCATCGACGGCACCGAGACCTTCGACGTGATCGGCGAGCGCCGCCCGCGCGCCGATCTCACGCTGGTGGTCACGCGCCGCAACGGCACCCGCGTCGAGGTGCCGGTCACCTGCCGGCTCGATACCGCCGAGGAGGTGTCGATCTACGAGGCGGGCGGCGTGCTGCAGCGCTTCGCGCAGGATTTCCTCGAATCGTCGCAGGCGGCATGATGGATGCCTGGCGCCGGCCTGCCGCCGGCGCGACGCGTTCGAGACTCGATTAACCGGCGTGGCGCCCCGACCGGCGCGACGCGCGCGGGCGGCGCGGCCGCCCTCGTCCTTTCAGGAACCTCCACCATGGCCCACGTTCCCCAGATCCGGATACCCGCCGTCTACATGCGCGGCGGCACCAGCAAGGGCGTGTTCTTCCGCCTCGACGACCTGCCGGAGGCCGCGCGCGTGCCGGGCGCGGCGCGCGACCGGCTGCTGCTGCGCGTGATCGGCAGTCCCGACCCTTACGGCAAGCAGATCGACGGGATGGGCGGCGCGACGTCGAGCACCAGCAAGACCGTGATCCTCTCGAAGAGCGCGCGGCCCGGTCACGACGTCGACTATCTGTTCGGCCAGGTCTCGATCGACAAGGCCTTCATCGACTGGACCGGCAACTGCGGGAACCTGTCGGCCGCGGTCGGCCCGTTCGCGATCGCGGCGGGCCTCGTCGACGCGTCGCGCGTGCCCGCCGACGGCATCGCCACCGTGCGGATCTGGCAGGCCAACATCGGCAAGACCATCGTCGCGCACGTGCCGATCACGGGCGGCGAGGTGCAGGAGACGGGCGACTTCGAACTCGACGGCGTGACTTTCCCGGCCGCCGAGATCCAGCTCGAATTCCTGGACCCGGCCGCCGACGAGGACGGTGCCGGCGGCGCGATGTTCCCCACCGGCAACCTGGTCGACGACCTGGAAGTGCCCGGCATCGGCACGCTGAAGGCGACCATGATCAACGCCGGCATCCCGACCATCTTCGTCGAGGCCGAGGCGATTGGCTACACCGGCACCGAGTTGCAGGACGCGATCAACGGCGATTGCGCCGCGCTCGCGCGCCTCGAGGCGATCCGCGGCTACGGCGCGCTGCGCATGGGCCTCATCGGGACGCTCGACGAGATCGCCACGCGCCAGCACACGCCGAAGATCGCGTTCGTGGCGCGCCCGGCCGACTACGTCGCGTCGAGCGGCAAGACGGTGGCGGCCAAGGACGTGGACCTGCTGGTGCGTGCGATGTCGATGGGCAAGCTGCATCACGCGATGATGGGCACCGCCGCGGTGGCGATCGGCACCGCGGCCGCGATTCCCGGCACGCTCGTGAGCCTCGCGGCGGGCGGCGGCGAGCGCGAGGCGGTGCGCTTCGGGCATCCGTCCGGCACGCTGCGGGTGGGCGCGCAGGCCAGCCGCGCGAGCGGCGAGTGGGTCGTCACGAAGGCGATCATGAGCCGCAGCGCGCGCGTGCTGATGGAAGGCCAGGTGCGCGTGCCCGGCGACGCGTTCTGAGGCTCGCGGCAGCCCGCGCGGCGTGGGTGCGTGCGGGCGCTGACGTGACAGCGGGCGCGGCCGCGACGCGGCGCGCCGAACGGAGGCCGGAATGAACGTGGCGATGCCGCTGGCGGGCGTCGAAGTGCTCGAACTCGAAGGGCTCGGCCCCGCGCCGCTGGCCGGCTGGATGCTGGCGGCGCTGGGGGCGCGCGTGACGCTGGTGGCGCGCCCGGGCGGCCGCGCGGGCGGCCCGCCCGGCCTGCAGGCGCGCGACGGCGACCTGCTGCGCGAGGGCAAGACCGTGGTCGAATGCGACCTGAAGGCGGCCGGCGCGCGCGAGGCGATGCTCGACCGGATCGCGCGCGCCGACGTGCTGATCGAGGGCTACCGGCCCGGCGTGATGGAGCGGCTCGGCCTCGGGCCGCACGCCTGCGCCGCGCGCCGGCCGTCGCTCGTCTATGCGCGCATGACGGGCTGGGGCCAGCACGGGCCGCTCGCCGGGCGCGCCGGCCACGATCTCAACTACGTCGCGCTGACCGGGCTGCTCGCGCTGGCCGTCAAGCCGGGCCAGATGCCGGTGATCCCGCCCACCGTGGTCGGCGACGCGGGCGGCGCGCTCGGCCTGGCGTTCGGCATCGTCAGCGCGCTGCTGGCCGCGCGCGCCAGCGGGCGCGGCCGCGTGGTGGACGGTGCGATCGTCGATGTGGTCGCGATGCTCGGCGCGCTCGCGCTGTGGGCGCGCGAGCACGGGCAGCTCGGCGGGCCGGATGGCGCGAGCCTGTTCCACGACGCGCCGTTCTATGCCGTCTACCGCTGCGCGGACGGCGCGTGGATCAGCGTGGCCGCGCTGGAGCCGGCGTTCTACCGCCGCTTCGTGGCGGGCTTCGGGCTCGACGGCATCGATCCCGAGGCGCAGTACGCTCGCGAGACCTGGCCCGCGCTGAAGACGCGCTTCGCCGCGCATTTCGCGAGCGCGCCGGCGGCGTTCTGGTGCGAGCGCTTCGCGGATGCCGACGCGTGCGTGGCGCCGGTGCTCGATTTCGAGGCGGCCGCGCGGCACCCGCACAACCGCGCGCGCGGCGTGCATGCTTTGACCCCGGACGGGGCGCTGCGGGTCAAGGTGGCGCCGCGCTTCACCTGGCTCGATGACGAGCCGGCCGCCTGCGGCGAATGAGGCAGACCTGAGGCAGACCTGGGGGAGACCTGGGGGAGACCTGAGGCAGGCGCGCGGGCGCTGCCGGGCGGTCGCGCGGCGCGCGTGGGGGGCGGTGGCGCGGCGACGCAGCTTGGCCGCCCCGGCGTGCTGGCGCCCGTCAGGCCGCCGAGGCCTGCACCTCGTCGGCGCGCGCCTCGCCGAGCCGGTTGACGGTGCCCTGCGCGACCGCGACGAGGCGCTCGTCCTTGCCGACCGCCACGAACACGTGGCACTGGCAGGTGGCCTGGTTCTTGCCGCCGTACAGCAGCTTGGCGCGCGCGATCAGGCGGCCGTGCGTCGCCGGGCGCAGGTAGTTGATCTTGTATTCGCCGGTGACGACGCGCGGGCCGAGCGCGAGCGCGCCCGCGAAGGTCAGCGCATTGTCGGCGAGATAGCTGATCACGCCGCCGTGCACGAAGCCGTGCTGCTGCCGCAGATCGTCGCGAATCGGCAGGCAGAGCGCGACTTCGTCGCCGCCCATCGTCATGAGTTCGGTGCCGAGCAAGATGCTGAACGGCTGGGCGAGCAGCGCGCCGCGCGCGTGGTCCACGATATCCGTCATCGACGTTCCTTGGTTCAATGGGGCGCCGCCCCGCGCGGCCGACGGGGGCCGGCCGCCTGCGCTCCACTCTAGGAAGCGACCAGCCGATACGCAAGGAGATTCGGGGAAGGTGCGCGACGCGGCCGCGTGGCCGGCGCGCCGGCGGGGCGGCCGTGGCGGCCGCCGCGGGCGGGCCGGATGCGCGGATCGCAGGCGGTATTGCGCGGGCCGCGCGCTGGGGCCGCCGAACGCGGCCCGCGCGGTGCGATCAGGCGCCGGCGGGCAGCGCGGCGTAGGCGGTCGCGAGATGATACGGCGTGGTGGACGGCAGGTCGGCACGCGAGACCTCGCCGGCCGCGGTCTTGCATTCGAACCAGCCGCGCGGGTGCAGGAAGCGCGCCGCGAAGCGCTCGATCTGCGTGGCGAGCGCGGGCGAGCCGGCGTGCTCGCCGCGCGTGGCGAGCGCACGCAGATATTCGGTCTGCGCCCAGATCCGCTGCGTCGCGTCGAGGCAGGCGCCGTGCCCGTCGACGGCCGCGCACACGCCGCCCGTGGCCGGATCGACGCCATGCCGCTCGGCGAACCGGTAGGCGCGTTCCAGCGCGTCGGCGAGGCCGGTCGACGCGAGCCGCCGGCCCGCCGCACTGACGAGATAGAACCACTCGAACTGGTGGCCCGGCTCGACGCGGTTGCCGGGCGTGCCCAGCGCCAGCTCGGCGACGCAGCCGGTGGCCGGATCGACGAAGCGCTGCTCGACGGCGCGCGCCGTGCGCAGCAGCGCGGCGTCGAACGCGGCGTCGCCGAACGCCGCGCCGGCCGCGAGCCATGCCTCGGTCAGGTGCATCAGCGGATTCTGCAGCGGGCCGCCGCCATCGAGGCGCGCGAAATCCTCGGCGCGCGCCGCGTCGAGGCAGGCGTCGCCGGCGGCCGGCGCGAAGCGGTCCTCGATCAGCGCGGCGGTGTGCTCGGCCACCTTGCGCGCGTCGCCGTTGCCGGACGCGGCGAAGTACGCCGCGCAGGCGAACACGACGAACGCGTGGGTGTACAGATCCTTGCTGCGATCGAGCGGCGCGCCGCGCGCATCGACGCTGTAGAACCAGCCGCCGTGCCGCGGATCGCGGAAATGGCGGCACAATGCGTCAAACAGCGTCTGCGCGTGCGCCAGCTCGCCGGCGTCGGCGAACACGAACAATTGCCGCGCGCAGGCCATGGCCCGATAGCGCGTGACGGGCAGCGGCGCATGCGTGTCGGCGCTCAGCGCTTCGAACGGCAGTCCGATTGCCGTGTCGAAACCGGGGCCTCGCCACAGCGGCAGCAGGATTTCCGCGAAATGCCGGCGCAGTTCGGCAGCCTGGACGGAAGCGGGACGGGTAGCGGACATCGTCAAAACTCGTGGATCGAACAAAGTGCGGCAGCGTGCTGCCGGCCGGATCCGGCTGTCCGGCCCGGCCGCGCCGATGCGCCGACACAATAACAGGAAGGAGAGCGCACATGCTCAACAACGTCGAACTCATCTTGCGGCTGCTGCTCGCGGCCGTGCTCGGCAGCGTAATCGGTTTCGAGCGGGAGCGTTTGTCATGGGCGGCCGGCCTGCGCACGCACATGCTCGTCTGCGTCGGCTCGGCGCTGATCATGATCGTTTCCGCGTTCGGCTTCGCCGACGTGCTCGGCAGGCCCCAGGTGGTGCTCGATCCGTCGCGGATCGCGGCGCAGGTGGTGTCCGGCATCGGCTTTCTCGGCGCCGGCTCGATCCTGATGCGCGGCGAGATCGTGCGCGGGCTGACCACGGCCGCGAGCCTGTGGTCGGTCGCGGCGGTCGGGCTCGCCGTCGGCGGCGGGCTCTACGTGGCGGCGGTCGCGGCCACCGTGATCGTGCTGGTGATCCTGGCCGGCATCAAGCCGCTCGAGCGGCGCTACATCACCGTGCGCCAGCGTCGGCACATGCTGCTGCTCGTCGATCGCGGCTCGATGACGTTCAGCTCGCTGCATGCGGCGCTCGGCACCGACGCCGCGCGCGTCAAGCAGTTCGTCGTCCAGCAGAGCGAGGAGCAGCCCGACTGCGACGACGTGACGATCTCGCTGGCGCGCGTTTCGTCGGTCGAGTACGAGCGGATCTGCGCGCGGCTGCGCCAGCTGCCCGGCGTGCAGACGTTCAAGGAGCAGGAGGGCGTGGCGAGCGCCGAATGAGGCCCGGGCCCGAATCCGGCCGAACTTGATCGCGATGGCCCGGCCGCTCGATGGCAGCCCGCAGAGCGGCCCGGCGGCGCGCGCGGCCGGACCGGTTCGGCCGGCTCGCGCCGTCCGGCATGAGACAATGCCGTCTTCCGTCCCCGAGGACCTTTCCTGTCGCTTGCCAGGCCGAGGGCATCGCGCGCCGCGCGCCGCGCCCCGGTGATCTGCCGTGGTAGTCATTGCTCCATGATCGAATCCCGCGTCTCTCCCCATACCCGTTCCACCCGTGCAGGCCGGCCGTCCCGCCGGCGCAGCGCCGCCGCCAACGCCGGACAGCCGGACCGCAATGTCGCGCCGGCCGACGCCGAGGGCACGGCGCACGACGAGGCGAGTCCGGCCGCCGGGCCGCGCGACGCGTACACGCTCGACCTGTTCGGCGGCCTGCCGGCGGGGCCGCCCGCGCGCGAGGCGGCAGCGCCGCCGGAGGCGGCCGGCGCGACCGCCGAGCCGCAGCCGGAGCACGACACGCGGCAGGGGAGCCTGGCCGGCTTCGACTGGCCCACCGACGCGGCGGTGCCGCCGGCGCGCGCCAGCGCGGCGGACTTGCCCGCCCTGGGCGCGCACCGCGGCGGAGATGGGCCGGCGCAGGAGGCGGTCTCGCCGGCGGCCGGGCAAGCGATGCCGGACGCACCGGCGGCGGCGCTTGCCGCCGGGCGCGGCGACCATCGGCAGGCGCGGGCGTTGGAGCAAGCCGCCGCGGCCGACGCGGCGCGTGATGCGAGCGACGCCGCGCCGGCCGCGGCGCCGGCGGCGACCGGAAAGGCCGCGGCTTCGGCTACGCCGGCTCGCCAGGCCGGCGCGCCCGCCGCGCTTGATGCGCTTGGTGCGCACGTTGCGCCCCGCCAGGACCTGCCGGCGCCGGCCCCCGAGCGGCCCGCGTCTGCGGTCGCGGTGCCGGAGCCGGCAGCGTCGATCGACGTGGTCGAAGTGGCGGCCGCCGTGCAGGAAACCGTCGCCGGTCTCGCGGCCGGAACGGGCGAGGCCGCGGCGTCGGCGCCGGCACGGCCGGCGCGCAGCGGCGCCCGGCGCCACGCCGGGCGCAACGTCGAACCGGCCGGTGCGCCGGCCAGGCGCCGCAAGGCCGGCGCGTCCGCCGACGAAGTCCGCCCGCTGGCGGCGGCACCGAGCGTCCCGGCCGCGCCGGCGCCGGCCGACGCCATGCCGCCAGACGCCGCGGGCGGCGGCATGCCGGCGGCAGCCGAGCCGGCGCCGCCGGCCGTCGATTCCGATGCGCCGCAGCGGGCGCTGGCCGACCGGGTTCGCGCGCTGCAGATCGAGACGGTCGACCTGCGCCGCGCGGCCAACGGCGAGATGCGCCGCGTGAATCGGCTGCTGCTGGCCCTTGCCGTGGTCGTGCTGGCCGGCATCGCGGCGCTCGTGGTTCAGGCGCTGGCACTGTCGAACGCACGCGGCGAAGCGGCCGCGCTGCGGCAACGCGTCGATCGCCTCGTGTCGTTGCAGGAGACGCAGCAAGCCGATCTTGCGGCCATGCAGCAACGCAATGAGGCGCTCGGTGCGCAGGTTCAGCGGCTGACCAATCGGGGCACGATTGCCGCACCGCGCCAGCCTGTATCGGCGCCGGTCCGGCACGAACGTCGCAGACGCTGAGCAGAAAGCGGGAGAGCACCTTGTGCGTCGCCTTGCCGCGTCGCATCGACGACACAGCATGTTGCGCTGCACTAGTGTTGATCGGGGAAAACCCTTAATATTCTTTTTAGGGATAACCCTGATCAACCTACTGTCGGGAGCTGCAAATGACCCTCATTTTCGCGCTGCTTCAAAAGATCGACGATCTGTTCGTTTCGCCGCATCTGCCGCTCGACCGCGACTATTCCTACGCCGCCCGCCATGCGGAAGCCGAGCGTCAGCGCAAGGCGCAGATCTCGCGCGTCGGCCTGATCCGTCGCTGAGCGGCTGCCGGCGCTGGCTGCCGCCGCCATCGCCGCCGCCGCCTTCGCTTCATTCGTCGTTTTCTCTGCGTCAGCTTCCGGCTATCGGCGCCGCGTCATCGCCCGCCGGCCCGGTTTGGCGCCGTTGCGGGTCGGGCGCCTTGCCGCGCGCGGCCGCGGCCGCGCCGGTTGGTTTTCTCCCCCTTTTGGCTCCCCCGGTTTGCCGCTGATGGGCGCCCGCCGTTCGGCTCAGGCCGCAAGGCGCGGCATCCGTCCGGCTAGCCTGCTTGCCCGCATTCCATTCCATTGCATTTCGTGTCGCGCCGTCGGCGCGGCCGTCGCATGGCCGCCATGAAGCGACGCAGCCCGCGCACCGATGCCGGGGCGCGGGCTGCATGCCGGATCGCGCCCGGCTTGTCAGCGCGGCGCGGTCATCGCGTGCCGGCCTTCCAGGTTTTCAGCAGCAGCGCGTTCGTGACGACACTCACGCTCGAAAACGCCATGGCCGCGCCGGCGATCATCGGATTGAGCAGCCCGAACGCCGCGAGCGGCACGCCCACCAGGTTGTAGACGAAGGCCCAGAACAGGTTCTGCCGGATCTTCCGGTAGGTGCGGCGCGAGATGTCGATCGCGGCCGCGACGAGCGCCGGGTCGCCGCGCATCAGCGTGATGCCGGCCGACTGCATCGCCACGTCGGTGCCGGTCGCCATGGCCATGCCGATGTCGGCGGCGGCCAGCGCGGGCGCGTCGTTGATGCCGTCGCCGACCATCGCCACCACGCCGCGGCTGGTCGCCTTCAGGTCGCCGATCACGCGCGCCTTGTCGTCGGGCAGCACCTGTGCGTGGACTTCGTCGATGCCGAGCGTGCGCGCGACCGCTGCCGCGCTGCCGCGGTTGTCGCCGGTCACGAGCGCGGTACGGATGCCGAGCGCGTGCAACTGCCCGATCGCGTCGCGCGCGCCCGGCTTCACGGTATCGCCGAAGGCGATCAGCGCGAGCACCGCCTGCGGTGCGTCGAGCCGCATCAGCCAGGACACCGTGTTGCCGGCCGCCTCGAGTTCGGCCGCGCGGGCCTTGGCGCCGGCCGGCATCTCGATGGCGAGCTCCGCCAGCCAGCGCGCGCTGCCGATCGCATAACGCGTGGCGTGGCCCGCCGCGCCGACGCGGGCCTCGACGCCGCGCCCGGCCACTGCGCGCGCCTCGGCCACCGGCAGCGCGGCCGCGCCGGCGGGCGCCTCGCGCTCGAACGCGGCCACCATCGCGCGCGCGAGCGGATGGTCGCTCTGCCGCTGCACGGCGGCGGCGATCGCGAGCGCCTCGCCGCGCGCGAGGCCGAGCGCGTCGAACGCCGTCACCGCCGGCTTGCCTTCGGTGAGCGTGCCGGTCTTGTCGAAGGCGACCACGGCGGCGCGCTGCGCGAGTTCCAGCGCAAGCGCGTCCTGGATCAGCACGCCGTGCCGCGCGGCCACGCCGGTGCCGGCCATGATCGCGGCCGGCGTGGCGAGGCCGAGCGCGCAGGGGCAGGCGATCACGAGTACCGCCACCGCGTCGAGGATCGCCGTTTCGGTGTCCGCGCCGGCCAGCAGCCAGCCCGCCAGCGTGACCAGCGCAATCGCCAGAATGACCGGCACGAACACCGCGCTGACGCGATCGACGAGGCGCTGGATCGGCGCCTTCTCGGCCTGCGCCGATTCGACCAGCCGGATGATGCGCGCGAGCGTGGTCTCGGCGCCGATCGCGGTGGTCTCGACCGTCAGCGCGCCTTCCGCATTGATCGCACCAGCCGTCACGCGGTCGCCGGGCGCTTTCGCCACCGGCAGGCTTTCGCCCGTGATCAGCGATTCGTCGACGTGCGACTCGCCGGCCAGGATCGTGCCGTCCACCGGGAAGCGCTCGCCGGGGCGCACCGCCACGATCGCGCCGACCTGCACCTGCGCGAGCGGCACCTCGCGCTCGGCGCCTTGTTCGACGATGCGCGCCCGCTCGGGGCGCAGCGCGTTGAGCGCGCGGATGGCGTCGGTGGTCTGGCGCTTGGCGCGCGCCTCCAGCCATTTGCCGAAGCGCACCAGCGTGACGATCACGGCCGCCGCCTCGAAGTACAGATGCTCGGCGTGGCCCGGCGCGCGCAGCAGCTGCCACAGGCTCAGGCCGAACGCGGCCGAGGTGCCGAGCGCGACGAGCAGGTCCATGTTGCCGGCGCGCGCGCGCAGCGCGTGCCACGCGGCGCGATAGAAGCGCGCGCCGAAACCGAACTGCACCACCGCCGCGAGCGCGAGTTCGAGCCACGCCGGCAGCGTTGCCGAGACGCCGAACGGTGCCGCCAGCATCGGCGCGACGAGCGGCACGGTCAGGAGCGCCGAGCCGATCAGCAGCATCAGGTCGCGGTGCGCTTCGGCGGCTTTGCGCGATTCGGCGCTCGGGCGGGCGTGGGGCGCGCAGGCGGCCGGCGCCGAATGGGCGGTGGGGGCGGCGCGATAGCCGGCCTTCTCGACGGCCGCGACGAGCTGCGCGGCCGAAACGGAGGCAGCGGCGCTCACGCTCGCGCGTTCGGTGGCGAGATTGACGGTGGCACTCGACACGCCGGGCACTTGCGCGAGCGCCTTTTCGACGCGGTTCGAGCACGAGGCGCAGGTCATGCCGCCGATGTCGAGTTCGATCGCCGTGGTCGGCGAAGCCGGCGCATCACTTGCGGCGGGCGCCGCGTCCACGGCCGGCTTGGCGCGCGGCGTCGGCTGCGGCGCGAACGCCACGGCAACCGGCGCGGCGGCCTCGGACGCGCGCGCCGCCGCGGCGGATGGCACGGCGTGGGCGGGCTCGGCGCGATACCCCGCGGCCGCCACGGCGTCGATCAGCGTTTGCGCGCCGACCTCATGGTCCGCTTCGACGGTGGCCGTCGCGGCGCCCAGATCGACGCGCGCGTGCACGACGCCGTTCACGCCGGCCAGGGCCTGCTCGACGCGTCGCGCGCAGCCGCCGCAGGTCATGCCGCCGACGCGCACGGCAAGGACGTGCGTCGCGGGCCCGGCGTCGGACCCCACGGGCGATTCGGGCGATGTCGTGGGCTGCGGCGCGGGCGGCGTGCCGGAGGCATCGTGCCGCGGCAGGACGCGCGCCGGGTAACCGGCTGCCGTGACCGCCTCGGCGAGCGTCTTCGCATCGACGTCGGGCAGGCAGGTCACGCTTGCCGTCTTGGCCTCGAGATCGACTTGCGCCGTCGCGACGCCGGGAATCTGCGCGAGCGTGCGTTCGACACGGCGCGCGCAGCCGCCGCAGGTCATGCCCTCGATGCGCAACTCGGTTGTCTGGTGGGGCGCGGGATTGGACAGATCAGTCATCGTGAAAACCGGTCGGGTGCGGCCTTAAGCCGACGATGTAATCAGTATCAACCTTCCAACGATGGCAAGGTCAAGCAGGTTTTATCGGTTCGGTCCCCGCTCGTCGCTTCGCTTTCTGCCGGCGCAGGCCGCTATCCGCCGGGTTGCTGCTTTCGCGGCATTCAGCGCAGCGCATCGAGATTCAGCGCGTGCGATTGCCCGATCCAGAGCGCCGAATCGCGGTGGTCGCGCAGCGCGTCGCCGGTATTCGGATGCACGAACACGTCGAGCGCGCCGTGATTCAGCGCCAGCCAGCCGGCCACCGCCGCGAGTTGTCGGTGGTCGAATTCGAGCTGATACGACCACCTCGGATGCGGGCCGACCGGCCGCTCGTGGAAGCGGCCGATTAGCACCAGCGGGCCGAGATGCGCTTCGATCGCCTCGCGCAGCGCCCAGGCGGCGTCGCGGCAGGCGGCATCGAAATAGACGTGCGCGTGCCAGCTCGTGATGCCGGCGGGGTCGAGAAAAGGCATGGATGGCAAGCGGGCAGGCCGGAGTGATCAAGCGCTCATTGTCCGCCATTTGCCGAAAACCTTCGTTCCGGCCCGGCCGCCGCACGATGCGGCCATTCGCGGTCGGCCCGGCGCTCGCCGTATGACGCCGAAACACGATAATCACCGCTGCTTTTCGGCGACTGTTGCGCAGGCCAAATCAAATCGTTGCCAGACAAGGCATGTCTTCGCATGCGGACATTGTTTTTGCGGTGGGCGTCGCGGTACGATTCTCGCGCTCCGGCGCGCCGGATGCGAACGGACGACGCACCCGCCATGAGCATGAGACCGCGCGCGCCGGCCCCAATCAACAAGCACAGCCGACGCTGCGCCGCTCGCCGACCACCATGACAACCCTTCTCCCGTTTTCCGCTGTTCGTCCGTGCGCCGCGATGGCGGTCGCCTGGGTCACCGTGCTCGCCGGTTGCGCCTCGCCGCCGCAACCGGAGGTCGTCGCCCGCCAGACCGGCTGGATGCGCAGCGAGGTGGCCGATTCCTATGTCTATGCCTATCCGCTCGTGATGATGGATCTCGCGCGGCAAGCCGCGGCCGGCGGCGACGGCGCGGCGCCCGTGCCCGTCAACACGCTGAGCGGCGGCGTCGCGCTGCCGCCGCCCGGCGCCACGAACCCGCCGCTGCCGGGCGTCGACACGCTCGACTCGGCGGGCTGGCTCGACGTGGCTGCCGAGCCCGTGCTGGTCACGCTGCCGGATACGCACGGGCGCTATCTGGACGCGCGCGTGCTGGACATGTGGACCAACGTCGTCTGGTCCACCGGGGCCGACCCCAAGCCGCGCAGCGGCTCGGCTCGGGAGCAAACGATTGCCTTCGTCGGCCCCGATTTCCACGGCACGCTGCCGGACGGCGTCAAGCGGGTCGACCTGCCGGCGCACGAGGCCTGGATCGGCGTGCGGATCCGCACCAGCGGCGGCCGCGACCTGAACGAGGCGCGCCGCTGGCAGCGCGCGGTGCGGATCGTGCCGCTGTCGGCGTTCGCGGCGCGCCCCGCGCGCGCGGAGCGCGCCAGCCGCGCGCAGGCGGCGCTCGACGAAACGGCGGCCAACGCCGCCGCGACCTCGGCGACGACCGCCGCGCGCGTCGCGGCGCTCGACGCCAAGGCGTTCTTCTCGCGTTTCGCGGCCGCGTTGCGCGAGAACCCGCCGGTGCAGCCGGACGCGCATGTCGACCAGGTGCTCGACGAGATCGGCGTGAAGGCGGGCAGCGAGGTGGATTGGACCGACGAACGCCTCGCCGCCGCGACGCGCGGCGTCGAGGATGCGCGCGCGCGGCTCGCCGTGCCGCCGTCGAATCTGCTCGCGGCCGACGGCTGGCGCTGGCTCGGCGGCGACGCCGGCCATTACGGGCAGGATTACGCGCTGCGCGCCTACGTGGCGGCCACGCGTTTCGGCGCCGGCGCGCGCGAGGACGAAACCGTCGCCGTGGTGACGGTGGACGGCGACGGCAAGCCGCTCGACGGCGCCAATCGCTACGTGCTGCATTTCGCGCCGCGCGCGCTGCCGCCGGTGCGCGCGTTCTGGTCGCTGACGCCCTACACGGCCGACGGCGCGCTGCCCGAGGTGGGCCGCGGACGGCGCGCGATCGGCAGCTTCGACCGGCTGCGGCGCAATCGCGACGGTTCGGTGGATGTCGTCGTGGCGGCGGCCTCGCCGGGCCGGGCTCATGCGGCGAACTGGCTGCCCGTGCCGCGCGCCGATTTCCAACTGGTGCTGCGCCTGTACGCGCCGAAGGCCGAGGCCACCGACGGCTCTTGGCAGCCGCCGGCTGCGCAGCGGCGCTGATTTTCTTGAAAGTGAGTGCCTGCTTCGAAATATTGGCCGGGACGCGCGGCGCGGCCGTGGCGCTCAGGCCGGGCCCGCCTGGCCGATGCGCGTGACCGGGCAGGCTCGCCGGTGGGTTGCCCGGACGCGTCGGCCATGACGGGCCGGCGGCGCGGTTGCCGGCCGGCCGCCCCGGCACCGGCCCGAGCCAGGCCGCCAAGCTCGGGCGATTCAATCATAAGTGAGCAGTCACTTCATCTCCGATGCAACGGCATCGCGCCGCTCGCCGCGGGTATCGTCTCGTCCCTCGTCTCGGGATTGGCGAAGCCGGCGACGCCGGGCGTGCCGGACAAGCGCCTATACTTCGCACGTTTCCAGGCTTGTGCCCCGATTTTGCCGACGGCGTCCGCCGTCGCTTCACCAGCATCGCTTGCATGACCCGTATCCAGACAAAGCACTCCGACGCGCTCCGTTCCCGACTTGCCCGCAGGCTGGGCGGCCTGCTTCGCGCGCGCCGCACCCGGCGCGTCGTGGCCGGCATGGCGGCGCTCCTCGTGCTGTTCGGCCTGCTCGGCTTTTTCGCGGCCCCGCCGCTGATTTGCCACTTCGCCGAGCAGCAGCTGAGCCGCCAGCTCGGCCGCCCGGCCCGGATCGCCCGGATCGCGCTCAATCCCTACACGCTGCGGCTCGAGGCCGACGGCATTCGTCTGGGCGAGCCGGCCGGCGGCGGCCCGTTCCTCGATATCGCGAAGCTGGTCGTGCGGCCGGCATGGACCTCGCTGCTGCGCGGCGCGCCGATCGTCGACGAGGTGCGGATCGACTCGCCGCGCCTGCATCTGGTCCGCTACGATGCGCAGCGCTTCAATGTCAGCGACCTGATCGAGACATTCTCGAAACCGTCCCCGCAGCCGTCGTCGGGGCCGGCGCGCTTTTCCGTGTCGAACATCCAGATCAACCAGGGCCGGATCGATTTCGACGACCGGCTGCTCGGCGTGCGGCACACGGTGGACCAGTTGACGCTCGGCGTGCCGTTCATCGCGACGCTGGCGTCGAAGGCCGACCTCTTCGTGCAGCCGACGCTGCGGCTGCGGCTCGACGGCAGCCCGATCGCGATCGACGGCCGCACCAAGCCGTTCGCGCGTTCGCGCGAGTCGCGGATCAACCTGAAGTTCGACGGGCTGGACGTGCCGAAGCTGCTGTCCTACGTACCGGCCAGACTGCCCGTCGAGGTGAAGTCGGGCCGGCTGTCGAGCGATCTGGCGGTGAGCTTCGCGATGGACGGCGACGCCCGCACGCTGCGCGTATCGGGCCGCGTCGATCTGGCCGACGCGGACCTGGCCGATGCGCGGGGCCGGCCGCTTTTCGCGGCGCGCCGCCTGCAGGTGGCCGCCGCCTCGCTCGAACCGCTGCGCCGCGCGCTGCATTTCGACGAGATCCGCGTGGCGGCGCCGGTGCTGACGCTGACGCGCGACGCGGCAGGCATGCTGAACGTGCAGCGGCTCGCGGCGGCGCAGGGGGCGCCGGCTGCGCCCGGCGCCTCGCCGCAGGCGGCTGCCTGGTCCGCCGCGGCCGCCGAGGCACCGACGAGTGAAGCGGCCGCCGCCCCGGCCCCGGCCAGCACGCCCCCCGCCGCGACGGCGCCGCCGCGGCCCCTCGACCTCACGATCGCGCGCCTCGCGATCGACGGCGGCACGATCCGCCTCAGCGATGCCTCGGTGTCGCCGCCGGCCGCGCTCACGCTCCAGAACCTGACCACCACGCTCACCGGCTTCACGCTGCAGGGCCGCCAGCCGGCGAAGTTCTGGGTCTCCACCTCGCTCGCGCAGGGCGGCGCGCTGCGCGCGGCCGGCGCGTTCAGCCTCGCGCAGCGGCAGGCGGGCGGTCATCTGGCGCTCGACGCGCTCGCGCTGCCGGCGTTCGCGCCATATCTGGCCGGCGCGAGCCGGGCCAAGCTGATTGCCGGCAAGCTCGGCGCGAGCGTCGATGCGTTCGCCGACTGGTCGAAGGCGCCGCTCGCGGCCAACATCGGCCCGAGCACGCTGACGCTGAGCGCGCTCGAGCTCGGCGCGCCGTATGCGAAGGGGCCGGTGATCGCGCTATCGAAGGCCCGCGTCGGCCTCACGCGCATCGACCTCGGCGCGCGCCGCGCCGAGGTCGCGAGCATCGATCTGGACGGGCTGTCGGCCGAGGTGGCGCGGCTCAAGGACGGCCAGATCGATCTGGCGTCGCTGGCCGGGCCGGCCACGGCGCGCGAGCCGGCGCCCGGTGCCCGTGGCGGCCGTGCGCATCTCGATCGCGGCGCCGAAGCCGCCGCGCCGTGGCACTACCGCATCGGCGCGCTGAACCTGACCGATGGGCAGGCCAGCTTCACCGATTTCTCGACGCCGCGCCCGGTGAGGCTGGCGTTCTCGCCGCTGACGCTGAAGCTCGGCCCGATCGGCGACGATCTGTCGAAGCCGCTGCCGCTGTCGCTGCATGCCACGCTGAACCGCAAGGGCAGCGTCGAGGTCGCCGGCGAGCTGCGCGCCGTGCCGCTCGACGCGCGCCTGCGCATCGACGGCAAGCGGCTCGACGCGGCCGCGTTCGAGCCGTACTTCGGCAGCGCGCTCAACGCGACGATCGCCAGCGCGCGGCTCGACGCGAGCGGCGACCTCGCGGTGTCGCAGGGCGGCGCGGCCACCCGGGCGTCCTATCGCGGCGATCTCGCGCTGCTCGACGTGCGGCTGCTCGACAAGGCCTCGTCGGACCCGTTCGCGGGCTGGCGCTCGCTCGCGCTGTCGAACCTGAAGGCGGATTACGACAGCGCGCGCGGCACCGACCTGGACGTCGCGCGCGTGAGCTTCGCGAACTTCTACGGCCGCGTGCTGCTCGACGCACAGGGGCGGCTGAACCTCAACGACGTGGTGGCCAAGCAGAGCGGCCCGGCCCACTCGCTGACGCGCGACGCGGGCGGCGCGCAGCCGCTGCCGCTCTCGCCGGGCGCCTCCGCGGTGGCGGCCGCGAGCGCGCCGCCGGCCTCGGGCGCCGCCCCGGTGGCACCCGCAGCCGTTGTGTCCGCAACCACTGCCGCGGCCGCCGCGCCGGCTTCCACCCCGGCTTCCGCCTCCGCGATCGTGACGGCCGCGCCGGCGCCGAGCCGGCCGGTGCGGATACGCGTGGGCGAACTGGTGCTGCGGACGGCCGCGTGAGCTACACCGACAACTTCATCCGCCCGAACTACACGGCCGACCTGGTCGCGATCGAGGGCACCGTCGGCGCGTTCGGCACCGAGTCGCAGGCCGCCGCGCCCGTCGACATCGGCGCGAGCCTCGAGGGCAACGGCCCGATCTCGATCCAGGGCTCGGTGAACCCGCTGATCGCCAAGCCGGCGCTCGACCTGACGGCCTCGGCGCACGGCATCGAGCTGACCAACCTCACGCCGTACTCGGCCAAGTACGCGGGCTATCCGATCACGAAGGGCAAGCTCAACGTCGACCTGCACTACCAGCTCGCGGACGATCGGCTCAGCGCCAACAACCACATCTTCATCGACCAGCTCACGTTCGGCGACCACGTCGACAACGAGACGGCCACGAAGCTGCCGGTGCGCCTCGCGATCTCGCTGCTGAAGAACTCGCGCGGCGAGATCGACGTGAACATCCCGGTGTCGGGCTCGCTGTCGAACCCGGAATTCAGCGTCGGCGGGCTGATCTGGCATGCGGTGCTGAACCTGCTGAAGAAGGCCGTGACGGCGCCGTTCTCGCTGCTCGCGAGCGCGTTCGGCGGCGGCGGCGAGGAGCTCGGCTACGTGGAATTCGCGCCGGGGCGCGCGACGCTGTCCGACGCCGCGCAGCGCAAGCTCGACACCGTCGCCGGGCTGCTGGCCGAGAAGCCCTCGCTGCGCCTCGACCTGACGGGCCGCGTCGATCCCGCACGCGACGAGCCGGGCCTGCGCGCGGCCTACGTCGAGCGGCTGGTGCGCCAGCAGAAGTTCGAGGACCGGGTGGGGCGGGGCGAGAGCGTCGATCCGAGGACGCTCACGGTGGCCCCGGACGAAGCCTCGACCTACCTGACGCGCGCCTACAAGGCGGCCGACTTCAAGAAGCCGCGCAACCTGATCGGCCTGCAGAAGACGCTGCCCGATGCCGAGATGCGGCAGGCGCTGGCGGACCACGCACCGGTGAACGAGGCGAGCCTGCGCGGCCTGGCCCAGGCGCGCGCGCAGGCGGTGCGCGAGTATCTGGACGCCAAGGTGGGCGCGAGCCGCATGTTCGTCGTCGCGCCGAAGCTCGACGCGAGCGGCATCGAGGACAAGGGCGCGACCACCCGCGTGGACTTCGGACTCAGGTGAGGCGCGCGGCCGGCACGTCGCGCGGAGGCGGCCGACGCCGGCGGCGGCAGCTTGGCTTGGACGCCGCCTCAGCGTCCCGTCGCGGCGGCCGGTGCCGGCTCGCGCCTGGCCAGCTCCTTGCGCGCCGCGAGCGGGATCCGCGCGTCGTCCCACCCGCTCAGCCATTCCACTTCCTTGACGGTAAACACCTGGCCGTAGTTGCGCAGCGCGTAATGCAGCGAATCGATGATGTGATTGCGGATGATTTCCGGCGTGCGTGTGTCGTCTAGCACGGAGCGGAACGCTTCGAGCGTGGCCATCGTCGGGCTCCGAATAAGGGAAAACCCGCTTATCGCACGTCAATAGTCGTTCGCCAACCCGGAAAAAAAAGTTTCGCGGCCGCGCGCGCCCCAGCGCGTGCGTCAGGCTTGCGCGTCACGCCGCGGCAAGCCGGCGGCCAGGTCGATCAGCAGCGCCAGCAGCATCGACGCCGTGCCGATCGCGAACAGCAGACGGTAATCGCCGCCATGATGCGAGAACACGTAGGACAGCCCGTAGGCGGCGAGCGCCTGGCACAGCGCGAAGCCGGCCGTGGCGGTGCGCCAGGCCGGATCGCGTCGCGCCGGATGGTGCGCGAGCAGCTCGTGCAGGCGGCCGAGCACGAGCGGCACGGTGCCGGTGACGAACGCGCCCACCACCACGCTCGACAGCATCAGCCAGGAGGCGCCGAGCCCGAGCGCCGGGATCGCCACGCCGCCGATCTCGAGCACGAACGCGAGCCGCAGCGCGTTGCCGAAGCCGATCCGGTCGGCCAGCGCACCCGCCACCACCGGCCCGAGCGTGGCGCCGATGCCGAACAGCACCCAGTATGCGGCGCCCACCTGCAGGCTCTGGCCGAGGCCGCGCGTGACGTAGTCGACCAGGAAGATCATGTGCGGCACCCAGCCGGCCGCGTTCAGCGCGTATTCGGCGTAGAGCGCGCGCAGCGGGCGCGTCGCGCCTGGGTGGCGATGCCGTGCCGGCGCGGCGGGGGCGGCCTGCGGCGCGGCCTCGTGCGGCCAGCCGTGCCAGGCGAGCGCCGTGAGCGCGAGCGAGAGCAGCCCGAGGCCGGCCCAGGTGGCCGGCAGGCCGCGCTGCAGCAGCAGCGGCACGACCGTGCCCGAGGCCACCACGCCCACCCCCACGCCCATGAAGATCACGCCGCTCGTCAGGCCGCGCCGCGAGGCGGGGACCTGCTGCAGCACGGTGGGCGCGGCCAGCACCATCAGTGCGCCGCCGGCCAGCCCGGCGAGCAGGCGCCAGCCGAAGAACCAGGCGAACGAGAGCGGATACGCGCAGGCGAGGAACGCCACCGTCGCGAGCAGCATCATCGCGCGCAGCGTGAGCGTGACGCCGGCTCGCGCGGCGGCCTGGCGGCCCGTCAGCGCGCCGAGCAGGTAGCCGGCCAGATTGGCCGCGCCGAGATAGGCGGCCAGCGACGGCGCGAACCAGTGCGCGTCGACGATCGCCGGCAGCAGCGGGGTGTAGGCGAAACGCGCGAGCCCGATACCCACCAGGCTCGCGCAGAATCCGGACAGGGTGGCGCGCCAGACCTGCACGCCGCGCGCGTCGCGCCCGGCGTGGGCGGAGCATTCCGCTTCGCGTGGCATCGTCCCTCCTTCGCTCGATTCGAAACCTGGATGGCTCGAGCCTACTCGCGGCCGTTGATTCATAGAATTGAATTATCAAGATGGGAGCCATCTGAAACAGAGATGGCGGTCGCGCCGAGCGGCCGTTGCCCGGCGCGGCGGCGGGCTCGCTACAATCGTCGCGTCGATAGCCCACGAAGCGTTCCGCTTTTCCGATCATGGATCTTGCCGACCTGAAGACCTTCGAAGCCGTAGCGCGCCATGGCAGCATGAGCAAGGCGGCGGCCGAACTGCACACGGTGCAGTCGAACGTGACCGCGCGGATTCGTGCGCTGGAGGACGAACTCGGCATCGCGCTGTTCCAGCGTCATGCGCGCGGCGTGACCGTCACGCCGGCCGCGCAGCGGATGCTGCCGTTCGTCGGCCGCATCGCGCAGCTCGTCAACGAGGCACGCGCCGCCGCCGCCGATGGCGGCGAGCCTACCGGCACGCTCGCGCTCGGCACGCTGGAAACCACCATGGCGTTGCGGCTCTCGCCGCTGCTGACCGATTTCGCGCGCCGCTGGCCGGAAGTGCGGCTCGTGGTCAATTCGGGCACCACCTCGGGGCTGATGCAGGACGTGATCGACTACCGGCTCGACGGAGCCTTCGTGGCCGGCCCGATTCACCATCCGGCGCTGCATGCCGAGACGATGTTCAGCGAGGAGCTGGTGCTGGTGGCGGGCCCCGCGGTGCGCTCCGCGAAGGAGCTGGCCGGCCGGCCGGACCTGAAGACGGTGGTGTTCCAGTTCGGCTGCTCGTACCGGCAGCGGCTCGAAGCGTTCCTGGCCGGGATGGGCATCGTGGTGGCCAAGCCGCTCGAATTCGGCTCGCTGGACGCGATCGTCAGCTGCGTGGCGGCCGGGGTGGGCATCACGCTGCTGCCCAAGGGCGTGGTGGCCGACGCGGTGGCGGCCGGCGACGTCTCGATCCACCGCGTGCCGAAGGCGCTGGCGCAGGTCGAGACGCTGTTCGTGCGGCGCGAGGACGCCTACGTATCGAGCGCGATGACGGCGTTCCTGCAGATGGCGCGGCAGGCCTACCGGCAGTCGACGGCGGCGCCGCGGCGCGGGCGCCGTGGCATCGAGCCCCGGGCGGTGCCGGCCTGAGGTCTGGTGCCCGGCTGGCCGCGCCGCCCCGGCGCCGGCCGCTCCGCTGCCGTGTCATCGACCGCCCGCCCGGGCACGCGCGATGACCCGATCCGCTGGCGGCGGGCGGCACGCTTGCGCGGTTCGAGGCGGCGCGCATTTCGCGCAATAAATCAGAATGCCAAAGGAAAGGCGAGCGTCTGGAAAGGCGCGCGTCGGGCGCCTGCCATGCCCGATCGTCGCGACTCGTGCGAATCGAGTCCCCCGTCCATTGGCCAAACGGCGAGGCCGGAGCGGGTGAGACGAACGAGCATGAATATGAGGAATTCAGGCATTCATGGGCTCCCGGTGCGGGCCTACACTGGCTTCACCGTCACAGCCGTGACGAAGCCGGCGAAGCCGGCCAACCAATCCCAGGAGTCCATCATGTCCCGTCTTTCCACCCTCGCCCCTGCCGACGCCACCGGTGCCGCCGCGGAGGTGTTCGCGAAGATCCGCAAGGCCGTCGGCAAGGTGCCGAACGCCTACGCGACGATCGGCACGCATCATCCGGAGGCACTCGCCGCGATGCTCGGCGTCGATGCGCTCGTCGCCGGCGGCACGCTCGGCAAGGCCGAGATCGAGACGATCAAGCTCGCCGTCAGCGAGGCGGCCGGCTGTGACTACTGCGTCGCCGCGCACACGCTGGCCGGCAAGTTCGCCGGGCTGTCGCCCGAGACGATGCAGCAGGTGCGCGCCGGCGAGCCGACCGGCGACGCCAGGCGCGATGCGCTGGTGGCCTTCGTGCGCACGCTCGTGACGACGCGCGGCACGGTGCCCGCCGACGCGTTCGAGCGCTTCATCGCGGCGGGTTTCACGGAGCGGCAGGTGGTGGAGGTGAGCCTCGCGATCACGTCGATCACGTTCACGAACCTGATCAATCGCGCGAACGATACGACGCTGGATTTCCCGGCCGTGAAGTGAGTGGCGCTGCACGAGCGGCCGGCGGGAAGCACGCGGCGGCGGCTGCCGTGCCGCGCGGCGGGCGCTCAGGCGGCACCAACGCCGCCTGGGCGCCCGCCGCGGCTTACTGCGTGCGTTGCGCGAGGCCGGCCGTCAGCAACTCGGTCAGCAGGCCGGTCATGCCTTCCGGATGGCCGGCCGCGTGCTTTTGCAGGTCCGCCACCAGTTCGACATTGAGCTTGCAGGCGAACGGCACGAGGCCCTGCGCCTGTTCGATGCGGCGGCGCTCGCGCCGGTCGAGCGCCGCCGCGTCGGCGCTGGCCTTGCCAAAGCGCGCCGAGCCCGACTGCTTCATCGCCTGCGTGAGCTTCAGCGCCTTGTTCTTTTCCAGATCCGTTTTCTTCATGGCCATCGTCGGCACCCGTCATCCCAATCAAATGGGTGCGATTGTACGCATCGCGGTGCCCGAGCGGGTGCCCGGCGTTGCCGATCGCACCGCTGCGTTATCTAAAAAATAAGAGTTTTTGCGCATAAACCAGGCGCCGGCCGCGCCGGGGCCGGCGGCCGCCGCTGGTTTGCCGGATACAATGCGGCAGCCCGTTTTCACGACGACCCGAATTTCGCATGACCCAAGCCTCCCGCGCGTATCTGCTCGGCCCCCTGCTGAAAGGGGTATCGCGCTCGTTCTACCTGACGCTGGCCGTGCTGCCCGCCGGCATGCGCGATCCGATCGGCCTGGCCTACCTGCTGGCGCGCGCGGCCGACACCATCGCCGACACCTCGCTGCTGCCGCCGGCCCGGCGCCTCGAATGGCTGCTGTCGCTGCGCGAGCAGGTGAACGGCACCCCCGACCCGGCGGCGCTGCGCACGATCGCGGCGGAAGTCGCGAGCCAGCAGACCGAATCGGACGAGAATGTGCTGCTCGAATCGCTCGGTCCGGCGCTCGCGATCCTCGCGCAGCTCGACGAGACCGATCGCGCGGCGGTACGCGGCATCGTGACCACGCTCACGCAGGGCATGGAGTTCGACCTCGTCACGTTTCCGGACGAGACCTCGGGTCAGCACGCCGCGCTGCCCGACGGCGCGGCGCTCGATCGCTACACCTACCTGGTGGCCGGCTGCGTCGGCGAATTCTGGACCACCATGACGCTCGCGCATCAGCCGGGCGTGCTGCAGCGCGACGCCGACACCATGAAGGCGCTCGGCATCCGCTTCGGCAAGGCGCTGCAGCTGACGAACGTGCTGCGCGACGCGGCCAAGGACCTGCGGATCGGCCGGTGCTACCTGCCCGCCGACCGTCTCATGCGCGAGCGCATCGCGCCGGCCGACCTGCTCGGCAGCGACGCATCGCGTCTGGCGCGGCCGGTGATGCTCGAACTGGTGCGCGTCGCGCTCGGACACTTTCGAGCGGCGATTGACTACACGTTCGCGATCCCTCCCACCGCGATGCGGCTGCGCCTTGCCTGCATCTGGCCGATCGCGATCGGGCTGATGACGCTGCGGCTGCTGGTGGTCAACGACGCGTGGCTCGCACCGGGCCATGCGTCGAAGGTGCGCCGCAACGACGTCTACAAGGTGATCGCGTGGTCGATCCCGCGTTCGCTGTCGAACGGCTGCCTGCGGCGCTGGTTCGACCGGATGATCGGCGAGATCGAGCGCGTGATCGACGCCTCGCAGGTGACGCGGCACCGCTGACGCTCGAGTCTGTTCCTGCCGCCATCGCCCTCCCGCCGGCGCTCGCGCGGCGCGGCGTTCCATTCATTCTTCACTTCGTGACCGCGAACAGCGTGAGGTTCATGAAGATCTTGAACGCGTAGCCGAGCGCGAGCGCGCCGGCCACGCCGCCGAGCCACAGCAGCACGAACCAGGCCCAGCCGGGCAGGCGGCCCGGGCGGCGTGCAGCGCGCGAGCGGCGGCCGCCGGCCGGCGGCTCAGTGGTGGTAGTTGTGCTGGTCTTCATGGCGGATCTTGCCCCGGAATACCCAGTAACCCATCGTGGTGTAGCCGATGATGATCGGCAGGATCACCGCGGCGCCCACCAGCGTGAAGATCTGGCTCGAACGCGGCGCGGCCGCTTCCCACAGCGTGACGCTGCGCGGGATCGCATACGGGAACAGGCTCACCAGCAGCCCGAGATAGCCGAGCGCGACGATCGCCAGCGCGAGCACGAAGGGCAGCGTATCACGCCGCGCGCGCACGGCGCGGTACATCCACGCGCCGCAGGCCGCCACCAGGAACGGCACCGGCATCAGGTAGGCGAACAGGCCCGAGCCGAACCAGCGCTGGGCCACGGCCGGCTCCTGCAGCGGCGTCCAGACGCTGACGATGCCGATCAGCGCGAGCAGCACCACGGTGAGCGGCCACACCACGCGGTGCAGGCGGCGCTGCAGGTCGCCCTCGGTCTTCGCCACCAGCCAGCAGCAGCCGAGCAGCGCATAGGTGGCGACGAGCCCGAGGCCGGTGAGCAGCGAGAACGGCGTGAGCCAGCCGAACGCTTCGCCGGCGAAGCGGCCGTCGGCCACCGGAATGCCCTGCAGGTAGGCGCCGAGCGCGATGCCCTGGAAGAACGTCGCGCCGGCCGAGCCGCCGATGAACGCGAGATCCCACAGGTGCTTGGTGCGGCGCGCCTTGGCGCGCAGCTCGAACGACACGCCGCGGAAGATCAGACATACCAGCATGAAGACGAGCGGCAGGTAGAGCGCCGGCAGCACCGTCGCGTAGACGATCGGGAAGGCCGCGAACAGGCCCGCGCCGCCCAGCACGAGCCAGGTCTCGTTGCCGTCCCAGACCGGCGCGACCGTGCTCATCATCAGGTCGCGCTCGCGCTCGTCGGGAAAGAACGGAAAGACGATGCCGATGCCCAGGTCGAAGCCGTCGAGCACCACGTACATGAAAAGGCCGAGGGCGATGATCGCGGCCCAGATGACGGTGACGTCCATGAGAGTTCCTTGTGCTTCCGGATGCGGTTCGTGTCGTGGCGGCGCTCAGGCGGCGTCGATCGGCTGGTCCGGGGCCGACAGCGGGCGCCGGCCCGACTGCTCGCCGTGCGTACCGGCGTGGCTGCCCGTGTGCGGCGCATCGGGCAGCGCCGGGCCCGCGTCGATCAGCTTGAGCAGGTAGTAGATGCCGGTGCCGAACACGAGGAAGTAGACCAGCACGAACGTCATCAGCGACAGCCCCACCTGCTGCGTGCTGAGCGGCGAGGCGGCATCGGCGGTGCGCATCACGCCGTACACCACCCACGGCTGGCGCCCGGCCTCGGTCGTGATCCAGCCGGCCAGCAGCGTGACGAAGCCGCTCGGCCCCATCACCAGCGCGAGCCGGTGGAACCAGCGCGCCTCGTACAGGCGGCCGCGCCGGCGCAGCAGCCAGCCCGCCAGCGCGAAGCCGATCATCGCGAAGCCGAGCGCCACCATCACGCGGAAGGTCCAGAACACCAGCGTCGAGTTCGGGCGATCCTCGGGCGCGAAGCTCTTCAGGCCGCGGATCTCGCCGTTCCAGCTGTGCGTGAGGATCAGGCTGCCCAGGTGCGGCACCTGCAGCGCATAGCGCGTGGTCTCGGCCTGCATGTCGGGGATGCCGAACAGGTTCAGCGCGGTGCCGCCCGGCTCGGTGTCCCACAACCCCTCGATCGCGGCGATCTTGGCCGGCTGGTACTTGAGCGTGTTGATGCCGTGCTGGTCGCCGACCACTGCCTGGAGCGGCGCGAGGATCAGCAGCAGGCCGAGCGCCATCGAGAACATGGTGGTGACGCTCTTGTCGCGGCGGCCCTTGAGCAGATGCCAGGCGCCGGTGGCCGCCACCACCAGCGCGGCGACGATGAATGCCGCGATCGCCATGTGGGCGAGCCGGTACGGGAACGACGGGTTGAAGACGATCTTGAACCAGTCGGTCGGCACCACGCGGCCGCCGACGATCTCGAAGCCCTGCGGCGTCTGCATCCAGCTGTTCGAGGCGAGGATCCAGAAGGTCGAGATCAGCGTGCCGATCGCCACCATCAGCGTGGCGCCGAAGTGCGCGCGCGCGCTCACGCGGTTCCAGCCGAACAGCATGATGCCGAGGAAGCCGGCCTCCAGGAAGAACGCGGTCATGACCTCGTACATCAGCAGCGGGCCGGTGACGGCGCCGGCGAAGCTCGAGAAGCCGCCCCAGTTGGTGCCGAACTCGTAGCTCATCACCACACCGGAGACCACGCCCATGCCGAACGCGACCGCGAAGATCTTCGACCAGTAGAGGCAGAGCGTCTTGTAATGGGGCAGGCCCGTTTTCAGCCAGCGGTATTCGAGCACGGCAATGAAGCTCGCGAGCCCGATGCTGAGCGCGGGGAACACGATGTGGAACGAGACGGTGAAGGCGAACTGCAGGCGGGCCAGATCCAGGGCCGAAAAAGCGGTTTCCATGAGCGTTTGACCGGGAACGTGCGACGGCCGCGAGCGGTTGCCGGGCGGCCCTCCCGTGGCCGCGCGATGCGCTGCGGCAGCGGGGATGCACGCAGTATTGCGAGCAGGATCGGCGTCCGAAATGTGCCAACTCGTCGCACTCAGAGTCGCTGCATTTCCTGTTCCCAATCAATATTGAGATAAAGCATTGATATAAATCAAAAAAGTTCGAGTTCGGGTGCGTGCGTCGAAATGCGGTTGTCTGCCGCACCTGCGGCAATCAACCGCTGCGTAGGGCGCGCGAGGACGACAGGCGCGATGCCGCGCCGATTGTTTCCCCGCGTTACGAGCGAATTCAAGGCACACCAATTCGCGCGGTTTTGCCACGCCACGATCACGAATGTAACGGTCCGCAAAATCGCTGCGCAGACTCGTAACGGACGGCGTGCGGCCGCCGGGTAGCGTCTCGGGTATCGACAAGACGCGGGGCAGCGACCCCGTTTTTCCCGGAGCGTGAAGTGAGCAAACTGAAAATCGTGCTCGGCGTCGCGGCGCTTGCCGCCGTGAGCGCCACGAGCGCCGCCCAGGCGGCGCGGGTGGGGGTGTACATCGGCCCCGGCTGGGGCGGCTACTGGTATCCGCCACCCGTCTATTACGCGCCGCCGCCGGTGGTTGCGGTGCCGCTCGATCCCGGCCCGCCGCCCGAATATGTCGAGCAGGGCGGGCCGCCGGCCGAGGCCGCCGGCGCGCCGCCGCTCGATCCCGGCTCCTGGTACTACTGCAGCGCGTCGAAGCGTTACTACCCCTACGTGAAGACCTGCCCGTCAGGCTGGCGCGAAGTGCCGGCCCGCCCGCAATGACCATGACGAGAACACCGATGAGATTCGAAATTCGCCGCGGCGGGCGCTGGGCGCTCGCCGCCGCCGCGGGTGCCGGCCTGCTCGGCGCCTGCGCGATGGTGCCGCCCGGGCCCAGCGTGATGGCGCTGCCCGGCACCGGCAAGACGTTCGACCAGTTCCAGGTCGACGACGGCAACTGCCGCCAATACGCCGCCCGCCAGGTGGGCGGCGTGTCGTCGGATCAGGCCGCCGCCGCGAGCGCGCTCGGCAGCGCGGCGGTAGGCACCGCGCTTGGGGCGGCCGCCGGCGCGGCCTTCAACGGCGGCCGCGGCGCGGCGATCGGCGCGGGCGCCGGGCTGCTGGCCGGCAGCGTGGTCGGCATGGGCAGCGCGCAGGGCTCGGCCTACGACGTGCAGCGCCGCTACGACTCCGCCTACCTGCAATGCATGTACGCGGCCGGCGACCGCGTGCCGGTGCCGGGCCGCGTGCGCAGCCGCGACGACGAGGGCTACGGCGGCGGCTATGGAGGTGGTGGCGGCTATCGCGGCGGTCCCGCGCCGGGCGGCTACACGCCGCCGCCGCCGCCCGACATGCCGCCGCCGGACTGACCGGGCGCGGGCCGGCGCCTGCCGATGCCGCGCCTCATGCCGGGCGCCGCTATCGCGGCGCATCCGTCGTGAAGGCATGCCGAAGATTCGGCATGGCCGCGATGCATTTTGCCGATCCACGACCACCTCATCGATAAAGTTTGATCCCGCTCAAATTCATGGCGGTTCCGGCGCTATAGCGTGACGAAGCTGTGTCGTTATCTCGTTTGGCGATCCGCGAATATGCGCCGTATGTCCTGGCTTGGTAACGATGCGTGCGCAAGGGCGGTGCAGTCGAAGTAGCGGGCGATTCGGCGGAGAATCGCCGGCCGCCGGGTTCGCCGATCCGAGGTGGCTTTCCCGATGTATTGCGCGGCCCGTTCGCTGCCGGGCCGAAGCGAGATACCGGGGAAATGAAAGGCGATCGCGTCGCCGCCGTGAGAGGTGCCCTGCTCTGGCCGCATGCGCGCGCAAACGGAAAACGGCGAATACACGATTCCCGTTTTGATAATCTCAATTTTCGAGAGAACCTTCGCGAGATGGAAGATTCTTTAATACACCCGTTGAAGCTGGTCAGCCTTACCACGCGTCTCTACACGCGCGTCGTCGACCGGCCGTTGCGCGGACTTGGTTTCGCGATGAGCCAGGTGCCGGTGCTGAGCCTGCTCAAGACGGCGGGAGCGCTGTCGCAGGCGGAACTCGCGCGCCGCATGCAGGTCGAGCAGCCGAGCATGGCGCAGCTGCTGAACCGCATGGAGCGCGACGGGCTGGTCTGCCGCGTGGCCGATCCGGCCGACAAGCGCAGCCGCCTGATCTCGCTGACCAACGATGCCGATTGCAAGCTGCCCGACGGCAAGGCGGTGCTCGACGAGGCGAGCCGCGTCGCGCTCGACGGCTTCAGCGACGACGAGCGCCGGCAGCTGGCCGGACTGCTCGCGCGCATGAACGCGAACCTCGATCGCGTGATTCAGACCGACGGCCTCGACCGCGCCACCTGCTGCTGCGCGGAAGAGGCGCACGCCGCCTGAACGGCGTGCGCGGCGCGGCCTGCCGATGACGGCGGCCGTCCCGCCGGCTGGTCCGTGCCCGATATCGCTCGGAAAGGGCGCGGCGGCACGCCGGATTGCGTACACTCGGTTTTTCCCGCCACCACGACGGCCGCACCGGCCTGCCGGCCCGGCCGACACCGAGGACGCATTTCATGATCGATCTACGTAGCGATACCGTGACTCGCCCGAGTCAGCCGATGCTGGCCGCGATGAGCGCCGCCGAAGTCGGCGACGACGTCTGGGGCGACGATCCGACCGTCGCGCGCCTGCAGGCTGCGGTCGCGGAACGGGCCGGCAAGGAAGCGGGCCTGTTCTTTCCGAGCGGCACGCAGAGCAATCTTGCCGCACTGATGGCGCATTGCGCGCGCGGCGACGAGTACATCGTCGGCCAGCAGGCGCACACCTACAAGTACGAGGGCGGCGGCGCGGCCGTGCTCGGCAGCATCCAGCCCCAGCCGATCGACAACGCCGCCGACGGCACGCTGCCGCTCGACCGCATCGCCGCCGCGATCAAGCCGATCGACAATCACTTCGCCCGCACGCGCCTGCTCGCGCTCGAGAACACGATCGGCGGCAAGGTGCTGCCGGCCGGCTATGTCGGCGAGGCGACCGCGCTCGCGCGCCGCCGCGGCCTGGCGACCCATCTCGACGGCGCGCGCGTCTGCAATGCCGCGGTCGCCTCGGGCAAGCCGCTCGCCGAGCTGTGCGCGCCGTTCGATTCGGTGTCGATCTGCTTCTCGAAGGGGCTCGCCGCGCCGGTCGGCTCGGTGCTGGTCGGCAGCCGCGCGCTGATCGAGGTGGCCAACCGCTGGCGCAAGGTGCTCGGCGGCGGCATGCGCCAGTCCGGCGTGCTCGCGGCGGCGTGTCTGTATGCCTTCGATCACCACGTCGAGCGGCTCGTCGACGATCATGCCAACGCCGAGCGGCTTGCCGCCGGCCTCGCGCGGATCGACGAGGTGAAGGTGCTGTCGCAGGCCACCAACATGGTGTTCGCGCAGTTCCCCGACGCCGATTGCGCGCCGCTCGAAGCCTGGCTGAAGGCACGCGGGATACTGACGCAGATGCTGTACGCCTCGCGCTTCGTCACGCATCGCGACGTGTCGGCCGACGGGATCGACACCTTCGTCGAGGCCGTGCGCGCCTATTTCGCGCAGAAGGCGCGAGCGGCCTGAATGGCCCCACGGGATGGCTGACGGGCACCGCGCGTGCCGGTGCGCGGCGTGATCGAGCCGCGCGAGTCCGGTCCGCCGCGAGGCCCGCTTCGGCGAGATTGCGCCGCTCGGCGCCGAGGCCCGCGGTTGCCTCGATGCGGGCGGGCCCCGCGCCTCGCGCCGCGCGTTCACGCAGCCGGCCCGCGCCGTGCCGGCCGTTCGGGCCGGCACCATCAGCGGCGGCGCGCCGCCATCGTGGCGATCGCGCATGGGCGGCAAGGCGCCGCCGGCGCATGAGCGGCTCTCGGAGCCCGGAATTCTCCGGTTCGAACGTCGGGCTCGTTGCGGCTGGCTCGGTGAGAGGTGCACCTGGCTGGCGTGGCCTCGCCTCGCCATGGCCGCGCTGACCAGCGAAAGACGATCGGCAAGCGAGGCTGATAGATGGGAAGGCTTACCCTTGCTGTCCGACGCGGCTCGGCTCGGCTCGGCTCGGCTCGGCTCGGCGCGGCGCGGCTCGGCGCGGCTCGGCTCGGCTCGGCTCGGCGCGGCGCGGCGCGGCGCGCGCAAGGCAACCGGCCGCGATCTTATTCGCAACTAACGGTCTGACCGGCCGGCGTTCGCGGCCACTGCGGCGGGTGGCCCGCCCGCGATGTCGCCAAGGCTGGCAGGGGGCGGCCGGCCTGGGTGACGAGGGAAGAACGGGAAAACGAAGCGAGCGCTGCGGCGGGGGGCAGCGCGCGCACTGCCGGGGCGTGAAACGGCTGGCGGCCGGCGGCCAGCCGCCGGGTGGATCAGCGCTTCGCCGGTGCCGGCGAAGGTGCCGCAGCCTGAGCGGCCTGCGCGGCGCGAATCGCCTGCGCGACGCGGTCGAGGAAGGCCGGATCGACGCTGACCACGGCTTCCCGCGTGCCCTCGGGCGTCTCGACCATCAGCCGGTGCGTGACGTCCTGCGAGGACCACGTCAGCCAGCCGACCACGATCAGCATCGCGCCCACCACGATCGCGGCGCTCGACGCATGGAGCAGGCCGGCAACGAGTCCGGTCACGCCGAGCAGCGAAATCGCGACCGGCACGATCCAGTCCTTGTCGACGGTCACGACCTCGACGCCGCGGATGTCGCGCAGCGCGAACACCAGACCCGCGCAGGACAGACCGTGGCGATTGACCGAGACGCCCTGCTCGTTGAATGCGTTTTCCATGATGACATGCCCGGTGGAAAACGGGGAGCGTAGCAGAATTCCCGCCGGATCTGCCCGAAAAAGCGACACGGCGGAATGACCGCGATCAGGGATGCGCCTCGTCGCGCCGGTCCGGCGCGGTGCTCAGAGCAGCGAGGCGCCGTCCTCGTAGAGCCGGCCCGGCACATGCGAGGCCACGGCTTCCGCGATTTCGATGTCGGTGCTTTCGGCCGGGACGATGCGCCGTCGCGCCGGGGCGTCGAGGTGCATGGTCCATTCGACGAGCCGGTAGGGGCGGCCCCATGGCCGCTGCATCGCCACCGACACGCGGCAACTCTGGACCGGATACGCGTGCTCGCGTGTCAGGATCGTCGGGAGGTGGCTGAACACGATATCTTCAATCATTGTTTCCTCCAGTCCTGTTCCGCCCGGGGGCGATGGCCGTCCGGCGCGCGGGCAAAAAAAACGCCGCCGATGCTCAGGCGGCCAACAGGGGGGGTGAGAGGATGCTCTCAATCCAGAATTAAATGAAACTTAAAGCGCAAAAAAAAACGTCCCGCCGAGAGGCGGGACGTTCTGCCGTCGCACTGCGCGAGTGAAGCAGATGCTTAGAACTTGTGACGGATACCGATGCGGGCGGCGACCTGGTTCTTCGAACCCGAGCCCGAGGTGTTGAAGTAGCCGGTGCTCGAGCCGATCTGCGCTTGCACGCCCCGGCCCGAAGCCTGCTGGTAGACCACCAGGCCGTAGACGTCGGTGCGCTTGCTCAGGGCGTAGTCGACCGTGCCGTTCACCTGGTTCCAGTGGTACGACTGGCTGTTCTGCGTCGCGTTCGAGTACGTGTAGCCCACCGCGCCCGACAGCGCCGGCGTCAGGGCGTACTTCACGCCCGCTTCGTAGGCGTTGTACTTGGTGCCGAACGAGTTGATCGCGTCGAACTGCGTGTTCGTCCACAGCAGCCATGCCGTTGCCGGGCCCCAGACGTAGCGGCCGCCGACGCCGAACGTGCGCAGGTCACGCACCGTGCCCGTGCCGATATTCGCGATCGTGGTCGAGAAGGCCGGCGAGGCCTGTGCCGGGAAGCGGATGTCCGTATAGGCCGCGCCGATCGACGCCGGGCCGTTCGCGTAGTTCAGGCCGAAGCTGTACGCGCGCGACGAACCGGCCGTCGTGGTCGTGCCGGCCGTCGTCGAGTTCGCGCCGGCGAACGCGCCGGCCTGGTTCGAGAAGCCGTACAACGCGCCGAACGTGAAGCCGTAGTAGTTCGCGCTCTGGAACTTGACCGAGTTGTTGATGCGGCTCGAGGTCAGCTGGTCGATGTCGTTGACGTGGTAGGCGTAGTTACCGACGACCGTGTTGCCACCCGTCGAGTAGTTCGAGCCGAGGATGTCGGTCGAGAACGAGTACTGGCGGCCGAACGTGACCGTGCCCATGTCGTTCTTCGACAGGCCGACGTAGGCTTGACGACCGAACATCGCACCGCCCTGGCCCAGCGTGCCGTTGCCGCTGTTGAAGCCGTTCTCGAGCACGAAGATCGCCTTCAGGCCGCCGCCCAGATCTTCCGTGCCGCGCAGGCCCCAGCGGCTGCCTTGCGCGACGCCGTCGTCGTACTTGAACAGCTTGCTCGAGCCGCCGGCGGCGTTCTTGCTGTGGTTAACGTAGCTGATACCCGCGTCGATGACGCCGTACAGCGTGACGCTGCTTTGTGCGTGCGCGGCGCTTGCCGTCGCGGCCAGGATGGCGGTGGTCAACAGTTTCTTGTTCAAAGCAATCTCCGAGCGAAATAAAGGTATGCGGTTCCGCGCTCTTGAGGGCGTCTTGAAGGGAACGGGGCGAACTGTATCGGCGCGCGGGGAAGCGAATATGACAGCCGCGCTTATCGTGCAGACCTGTCGCGCCCGCGCCACAGCCGCGCCCGGCGGTTGCACCCGCAACGAATATGACGGCCGCGCGTCTGCTTTTGAGCGGCGGCGCGCCGGCGTGCGCGGCCGCGATCAATCATGATTACGCCCTGAAGGGCGGGCTCGCGCGTCGAGGAGGAGATCGAGGATCAGAAGCGGCGGACTTGCGCGAACCCGATCGCGCTGCGCGCGCAGGATCGCGCCGGCGTGCCGAGGCGCGGGGCGGCCGCCAGCATCGAGCGCGCCGCGCCGTGCCGCGCGGCGGCGGCCGGCGTCAGGCCGACAGCAGCGAGCCGCTGCGAAACGGCGTCGCGCCGGCGATGCGCGCCACTTCCATGCCGGCCGTGGCGAAGCGCACCACCTGGCGCGCGTAGAGCACGCCGCGCACGCTGGCCTTGAGCGTGACGACGCGGTCGGTCAGCGGATCGACGATGTCGGCGATTTCCTGGCCCGGCTCGACCACGACGCCCACCGGCGTGCGGAACACCAGCACGCCCGACACCGGCGCGACCAGCGGCTCGGTGCCGGCGAGCGGCGTGGCCGGATGCGCGAGCGGCGGCAGCGGCGCCGCGGTGCCTTCGATCGAACCGCGCAGCGTCAGGAACTCGACGATCGCCTGGGCGTCGCGCTGCGCGAGCTCGTAGCTCACGTCGCGCTCGCTGCGCAGCTCGACGGTGACCGAGATCGCGCCGTTCGGGATCGGGAAGCGGCTGCCGAAGCGCTCGCGCAGCTCCGACCAGCAGAAGCTGTGCACCTCGTCGAACGGGTTGCCCACCGAGTTCAGCGCGAGCAGCGAGGCCTGCGCGCCGAGATAGCGCGCGAGCGGCTCGACGTCCTGCCAGAGGTCCGGGTTCGTGTAGAGATGCATGACCGCGTCGTTGTCGCAATGCAGGTCGAGCACCACGTCGGCGTCATACGAGAGGCGTTGCAGCGCGAGGCGCTGCGAGTCGAGCTCGGTGCGCGGCTTCTGCTCGTCGAGCGCCTCGCGCATCGCCTCGCGCACCGCCAGCAGGTTGCGCGCGGGGTCCGCCGTCAGCCGGCCCTCCACGCGCGGCATCACGAGCGCGGCCAGATCGTGGAAATTGCGGTTGAAGTTCTGCATCGAGCCGAGCTCGAAGCGCCCGAGATGGTCGCCGAACACGTGTTGCGCGAGGCCGATCGGGTTCGGCACCGGCACCACCACGATCTCGTCGCGCAGCTTGCCGGCCGCCTCCAGCGTGGCGAACTGGCGGCGCAGCAGCGTGGCCACCAGCATGCCGGGCAGCTCGTCGGCATGCAGCGACGACTGGATGTAGATCTTTTTCCCGCTGCGCGGACCGTAATGGAAGCTGGTGAGATGGCGCTCGGTGCCGAGCGCGGGGGAAATCAGCGGATGGGTCAGCGTTTGCATGATCGGGGAGCGGGCGGCGGTGCCGCGGCGCGTTCGTTCGAGACGGGGAACGACGATTGTACGTTGCGCGGGGCCGCCGGGTGGAATCGGGCGCCGGCCCGGGGCCGGTCGCGGCGCGCGGCACGGCGGCGGGGGCGCGGCGCCCGCGCCAATGACAACGGGCCCCGCAGGGCCCGTCGGCGCACGCGTCGAGGCGGTGCTTACTTGCCGTAGACGTCGAAATCGAAGTACTTCTTGGCGATCTTGTCGTAGGTGCCGTCCTTGCGCATCGCGACGATCGCGCCGTCGATCTTCGCCTTCAGGTCGGTGTCTTCCTTGCGCAGGCCCACGCCGGCGCCTTCGCCGAGCGTCTTCGGATCGTCGATGTCGCCGCCGGCGAACGCGTAGCCGGCGCCGCGCGGCGTCTTCAGGAAGCCGATCTCGGCCTGCACCGCGTCCTGCAGCGTGGCGTCGAGGCGGCCCGAGAGCAGGTCGGCGTAGACCTGGTCCTGGTTCTGGTACGGCTGGACGTTCACGCCCTTCGGTGCCCAGTAGGTCTTCGCGTAGGTTTCCTGGATCGTGCCCTGCTCCACGCCCACCGTCTTGCCCTTCAGCGAGGCGGCCGTCGGCAGGATGTTCGAGCCCTTCTTGGCGACGAGGCGCGTCGGCGTGTTGAACAGCTTGTCCGAGAAGGCGATCTGTTCGGCGCGTTGCGGCGTCATCGACATCGACGACAGCACGCCGTCGAACTTGCGGGCCTTCAGCGCCGGGATCAACCCGTCGAAGTCGTTCTCGACCCAGACGCACTTCGCGGCGATGCGGCGGCAGATTTCATTGCCCAGGTCGATGTCGAAGCCGACCAGCTTGCCGTCCGCGCCCTTCGATTCGAACGGCGGGTAGCTCGCGTCGACGCCGAAGCGCACCGTCGACCAGTCTTTTGCGTAGGCGCCGCCTGCCGACACGGCAAGCAGGGCAACCGTCAGGGCCGCCAGAACTTTTTTCACTATGACTCCTCGTTGTACGTGGTTTGCGCGCGGTCGTGCCGCAGTGCGCTTCGCCCGGCGCCGCAGCGGCCGGGCTGACTCGGACCCCCGCCCGATATGGACGAGCGTTCGCGGAAGATTACCAAGACAAAAAGCCGTGCGGGCTCCTAGGACAAGCCCGGATAGCCCGACTTGCCCTGCGCGCCCCGCGTCGCCAGGCTTGGCGCGCATTTTGTTGCGAATTCGGAAATGATGTGGGTGGGGTGGGGCGAAAATGCGCCGGAACCCGGCTGGAATCGGCACTGAACGGCCGGTATCGGGTGCCGGGCGGCTCGTGAGTGCGACCGCATGCCTCAATCGAGCGCGTCGGCGGCCGCCTGTTTCAGACCGGCCGCGAACTGCGCCACGGCTGGTGTCGGCAGCCAATCGCGCCGCGAAATGATCGACGGCGCGTAGGCCGGCAGCGTCTTCCCGATCGCGGCGATGCGGATGCCGGGCGGCGCGACCCTGTCGGCGAGCGGCGTGGCCAAGCAGCCGATCAGGTCCGGGCGCGATACCGGCCCGAGCGTGACCGAGCGTGACCGAGGGCGACGAGGGCGCACGTAGCCGCCGCGCCGGCAGCGGCAGCCCGTGGCTGACGAAGCTCGACATCATCGTGCTTGCGGGAAAGCGCCGGCGTCCACCGTCACGCCCCATTCGGCGTCGAGCGGTTCGGCGAGGCTGCGCGCCTTCGAGCGGGTGCCCGGCGCGCATCACGATCACGAACCCGGTGGACAGCAGCGGCATCTGCGTGAACTCGCGGTCGAGTGCGGGCAGAGGGTGGTTCGCGGCGATCGCGGGCGCGCCGTTGCCCGGCTGCGCGAGCGCGTCGCGCATCGTCGCGCGGAGCTGTTGCGCCGCCCGCGGCAGCGCATGCTCGACCTCGCCGATCGTGGGCGTGATGGCCGGCTGCGTGACGCCGAGTGCGCGCGCTGCGGCGTGCGGGCTGCGATGATGCGCGGCGGCCATCTAGGCCTGCCGCTGCACGAGCTTCAGGAGGGGGCGAATGCGTGCCGTTGAAACGGTCCGCAGCAGTGTTGCAGCCTCAGCGCGAACGGGCGCGAACGGGCGCGAACGGGCGAGACGGGCTCCTCGCGCGCGGCCTGCGCGGCGCGGTGCCGGCGAGGCTTGATGCGACGCAGAGAGCCGGTGCGCGGACCCGCCGGTTTCGACACGCGCCGGCTACGCTGAGCGCTGCCTGGCGGCACGCATTAGTTTTTCCGATTTCCGGCAATCAATTAAACCTATTTCCGCTCGGCGGGCGCAGCCATTAGTATTCACGGACAATCCGGCCTTCATCCCCACGGGCCGTCGAGCGTTTGCGATCAAAGGAGAATACAGATGTCGACTCAGACGAAGTGCCCGTTCAACCACACAGCCGGTGGCGGCACGTCGAACCGCGACTGGTGGCCGAACCAGATCAACCTGAAGATCCTGCATCAGCACTCATCCCTGTCCGACCCGATGGACGAGGGCTTCAACTACGCCGACGCCTTCAACAGCCTCGACCTCAACGCCGTGAAGCAGGACCTGCGCGCGCTGATGACCGTGTCGCAGAGCTGGTGGCCGGCCGACTTCGGCCATTACGGCCCGTTCTTCATCCGCATGGCATGGCACAGCGCCGGCACCTACCGCACGGCCGACGGCCGCGGCGGCGCGGGCGGCGGCCAGCAGCGTTTCGCCCCGCTCAACAGCTGGCCCGACAACGTGAGCCTCGACAAGGCACGCCGGCTGATCTGGCCGGTCAAGCAGAAGTACGGCCGCAAGATCTCGTGGGCCGACCTGATCGTGCTGACCGGCAACGTCGCGCTCGAATCGATGGGCTTCAAGACCTTCGGCTTCGCGGGCGGCCGCGAAGACACCTGGGAGCCGGACGAGGACATCTACTGGGGCAGCGAGACGACCTGGCTCGGCGACAAGCGCTATAGCGGCGACCGCGAACTCGAGAACCCGCTCGCGGCCGTGCAGATGGGCCTCATCTACGTGAACCCGGAAGGCCCCAACGGCAACCCGGACCCGCTCGCCTCGGCGCGCGACATCCGCGAGACCTTCGCGCGCATGGCGATGAACGACGAGGAGACGGTCGCGCTGATCGCGGGCGGCCACACCTTCGGCAAGACCCACGGTGCCGGTGATGCCTCGCACGTCGGGCCGGAGCCGGAGGCCGCGCCGCTCGAACAGATGGGCCTCGGCTGGAAGAGCAGCTACGGCACGGGCTCGGGCGCGGACGCGATCACCAGCGGGCTGGAGGTGATCTGGACGTCCACGCCGACCAAGTGGAGCAACAACTTCTTCTGGAACCTGTTCGGCTACGAGTGGGAGCTGACCAAGAGCCCGGCCGGCGCGCATCAGTGGCAGCCGAAGGGCGGCGCCGGGGCGAACAGCGTGCCCGACCCGTTCGACAAGAACAAGCGCCGCGCGCCGTCGATGCTGACCTCCGACATCGCGCTGCGTGCCGATCCGGCCTACGAAAAGATCTCGCGCCGCTTCTTCGAGAACCCCGACGAGTTCGCCGACGCGTTCGCGCGCGCCTGGTTCAAGCTGACCCATCGCGACATGGGTCCGGTGTCGCGCTACCTCGGGCCGGAAGTGCCGAGCGAGCAGTTGCTGTGGCAGGACCCGCTGCCCGCGCGCGACTACGCGCTCATCGAGGACGAGGACGTGACCGCGCTGAAGGCGAAGGTGCTGGCCTCGGGCCTGTCGGTGTCGGAGCTGGTGTCCACCGCCTGGGCCTCGGCCTCCACGTTCCGCGGCTCGGACAAGCGCGGCGGCGCCAATGGCGCGCGCATCCGCCTCGCGCCGCAAAAGGACTGGGAGGCGAACCAGCCGGCGCAGCTCGCCAAGGTGCTCGACGTGCTCGCGAAGATCCAGGCCGATTTCAACGGCTCGGCCGCGGGCGGCAAGCAGGTGTCGCTGGCCGACCTGATCGTGATCGCCGGCAACGCGGGCGTCGAGCAGGCCGCGAAGACGGCCGGCTTCGTGATCACGGTGCCGTTCACGGCAGGCCGCGTCGATGCGACGGCCGAGCAGACCGACGCGGAATCGTTCGCGGTGCTCGAGCCGGTGGCCGACGGCTTCCGCAACTACCTGAAGGGCAAGTTCACCATCCCGGCCGAGAAGCTGCTGATCGACAAGGCCCAGCTGCTGACCCTGACGGCGCCGGAAATGACGGTGCTGCTGGGCGGCCTGCGCGTGATCGGCGCGAATGTGGGCGGTGCGAAGCACGGCGTGCTGACCGATCGTCCGGAAGCGCTCACCAACGACTTCTTCCGCAACCTGCTCGACATGAGCACGGAGTGGCGGCCGGTGTCGGAGGCGAACGACGAGTACGAAGGCCGCGACCGCGAGACGGGCGCCGTGCGCTGGACCGGCACGCGCGTGGACCTGGTGTTCGGCTCGCACGCGCAGCTGCGTGCGATCTGCGAGGTCTACGCGAGCGAGGACTCGCAGCAGAAGTTCGTGCGCGACTTCGTGGCGGCCTGGACCAAGGTGATGAACCTCGATCGCTACGACGTGAAGAAGTGAGCGCCACGCAGTGAACGTGTAAGATGCGCCGGGCCGGCTGGCCCGGCCGCATGCCACGGCCGGGCCGGCTGGCCCGGCCGCATGCCACGCGGCGGCCGATCCGGGGATCGGCCGTTTTTTATTTCGAGCGCCCGCGCGGCGCGACGCCCCATGACGAATGCCATGCCCGCCTGGATCGAGGTGCCGATCCGCGACGCGCTCGTGCGCGGCGCGTTCGAGCTCGAGCCGACCGCACGCGGCGTCGTGCTGCACCGCCTGCCCGCCTGGGCGCGCGCGCAGTGCGCCGATCCGCAACTGACGATGGTCGAGGCGCAGCCCTCGGGCGTGCGGCTGGTGTTCCGCACGCGCGCCACGCGCCTCGAACTCGATACGCTGCCCACCCGCTACCGCTATGCCGGCGTGCCCGCGCGGCCGCCCGGCGTCTACGACCTGCTCGTCGACGGCTGCCTGTTCGCGCAGGCCAGCGCCGAAGGCGGCGAGCACGTGGTGCTCGACCCCGGCGGCGGGGCCGCCACGCACCAGGCGGGGCCGGCCGCCACGCTGCGCTTCGCGGGCCTGCCCGCGCACCACAAGCGCGTCGAGATCTGGCTGCCGCACAACGAGACGACGCGGCTCGTCGCGCTGCGCGCCGATGCGCCGCTCGAGGCGATCGATGCGCGCGACGACGGCGCGCGCCGCGTCTGGCTGCATCACGGCAGCTCGATCAGCCAGGGTTCGAACGCGGCGAGCCCCACCGGCATCTGGCCGGCGCTGGCCGCGGCGGCGGCCGGGGTCGAGCTCGTCAACCTCGGCTTCGGCGGCGGCGCGCTGCTCGATCCGTTCGTCGCGCGCACCATCCGCGACGCGCGTGCCGACCTGATCAGCCTGAAACTCGGCATCAATCTCGTCAATGCCGACCTGATGCGGCTGCGCGCGCTCGCGCCTGCCGTGCATGGCTTTCTCGACACGATTCGCGACGGCCATCCCGACACGCCGCTGCTGGTGGTGTCGCCGATCTATTGTCCGATCCACGAGGACACGCCGGGGCCGGGCGCCTTCGATCCGGCCGCGCTGACGGCCGGCCAGCTGGCGTTTCGCGCGAGCGGCGACCCGGCCGAACGCGCGGCCGGCAAGCTGACGCTGACCGTGGTGCGCGACGTGCTGCGCCGGGTCGTGCAGCAGCGCGCGGCCGACGACGCGCGGCTGTTCCATCTGGACGGCCTGGACCTGTACGGCCGCGACGACTTTGCCGAACTGCCGCTGCCCGACCGGTTGCATCCCGATGGCGCCGCGCATCGCCGGATCGCCGAGCGCTTTACCGCGCGCGTGTTCGGCCGCGGCGGCGGGTTCGACGCGTAAGCGCCGCCGCGCGGCTCGCTCAGAAGCTGACCACGGTCCGCACGCCGGCCACGAACGCGTTGCCGATCGCCCTGACCGTGCCGCCCGCCGGGGCGTCGTACCCGCCGCCCGGCCGCACGATGTACTGCAGGTCGCCCTGCAGCGTCCACCACGGCGCCACCTGATACTGATAGGTCGCCTCGAAGACGGTTTCATTCACGCGGCGCGGTCGTGCCAGATCGCTCGTCACGCCGTCCACGTTCAGCGTCGCATTGGTGTAGCCGAGCGCGATGCCGGCCGTGTCGTTGTCGCGTCCCGCGAACGGCGCCTTCAGCGAGACGCCGGCCTGCGCGGAGAAGTCGATCGGGTTGCGGTCGTCCGGCGCGCCCATCACGCGCACGAACACGCCGAGCGCGCGCGACGGGTTGGCCGCCGAGCGCCACACCATCTGATCGGCGATCGCATAGGCGCCGTAGTCGCCGCGATGCGTGCGGGCGATGCCGTTCGAGCCCGGCGCCGCCAGCGAGCCGCCGCTCGTGTCGACGTGCGGATCGGCGAACGCGCCGCTCAGATACCAGACGCCGAGCTTGTAGGTGCCCGGCAGGCCATCGGGCTGCGCATCGGGCGCGCCCGCCGGCTGGCCGTTGAGCGCGTATTGCAGCTCGCCGATCCAGAGCGCGCCGTCGTGCAGGTTGAAGTTCGTGCCGTGCGGGTTCGCGCGCTGCGCGTCGGCCTGCCCGAGTCCGCCGGGATAGCCGTCGAACACGCCGGCCAGCAGCGTCAGCGCGCGGGTCGGCTGGGCCTTCACGCGCACGCCGAGCGCCGACAGCGGATAGGCCGGGCCGCCGCCCGGCAGATCGGCCGACGGCAGGACCGGCCAGCCGAACGTCGCGTTGATGAAGGTGCTGGCGGTCTGGCTGACCATGAACTCCTGATCGACGCTCTGCTGCCCGAGGCGGACATCGGCCGCGCCGCCGGCGATCGATTGCCCGTACCACAGCTCCCATAGCCGCGTGCCCGCTTCCGCCTCGATGCCGCTCGCGCTCTGTAAGGCCGACAGCGCGCGCGAGCTCAGGTTGGTGCCGTGGATCTGCAGCGCGCTGACGTTGAAGGTGCCGCCGGCCAGCCCGAACAGCTTGCTCGTGTCCACGCTCAGCGCGGCCTGGGTCAGGCCGTCGTAGGCGCCGACCCGGCGCGTGCCGCCGGCGAGGTTGCCCAGGTATTCGCTGGTCTCCTGCAGCGTGAACGTGATGCCGTGGTTGCCGAGCGCGCCGCGCAGGCCGCCGAGGTCGCCTAACAGCGTCGCGCGCTGCCACAGCCCGTCGGCCGGCGTGGCGCCGCCGGCCGGGGGCGGCGTGCCGGGCGCATCCTGCGCGCAGGCGGCGGCCTGCATGGCGGCGCAGGCCGACACGAGCGCGGCCGATGCGGCCGCGCGGCGCAGCGCGGCCGGCGATGCCGCGAGCCGGCATGGCGGTAACGCGCACTGGAGATGACGGACGAGTGTTTTCATGGCTGGTAGGGGAACGCAGGTTTTTGTTTGACGAATGACAGCAGCGGTGCTCAACCCGCTAGTGTCGGCGGCTGTCGTGACGGATTCGGGACGGCGAGCGCCGGCTCGTCGCGGGCCGGCATCCCGGTCTGCCGGTCATGACAGGATTGGCCGCCGCTGGCGGGCGGCCAGGGCGGTGCGGGCGGCTCGGCGGCCGGCCAGCCGCACAGCGCGTCGTCGCGCTGGCGCAAATAGGAATGCGAAACAAACAGGAACTGCTTCACGTACATCGAATCCTCCGGCCGGCTGGCTCGGGTGAATCGCGAACGAACGCGATCCTGCCGTCGCGCGGCGGGCGCGACGGACGACGGGATGGAAGCGGGCGGCGGAACGGACCCGGGACGGGTTCGCAAGGCGCGCGCTGCTCGAATCACACGGGCAGCGGCGACAGAAGACTGTGGTCGCTAGCGCGTGCGGTGGCTCAGGTCGCCGGTCGGGGCCGGCGGACAACTGTCGCTGCTAGGCATGGTTACCGTTGATTTCTCGGAAGTGAACGGGCGAGCCCGTGGCGGCGCTTCGCGCATGGCGTGCGTATCGCGTGCGTTGCTGCCGGGCACGGCGGATTCTATGCTCCGAGGCGCGAAGCGTGCAACAGGAAAATCACGTGCCGTGGCTCGGCTGCCGCGCCGCGCGGGGCCGGCATGCGCGATGGCCGCCGGCGTATCCGCGGCACGCGGCGCGCGCCAGAACCGCGCCGCCAGCACTGCCACGAGCAGTTGCGCCGCGACGACGAAGGCGATGCAGCCGGCCCAGCCCCAGCGATGCCAGGCCGGTATCGGCAGCAGCGAGCCGAGGCTGCCGCCGAGGTAGTAGCACGACAGGTAGAGGCCGATCGCGGTGGAGCGCGCGGCCGGCGCCGCCTGCGAGACGAACGCGTTGGCGCAGGCCTGCTCGACGAACACGGCGGTCGAGCCGAGCGCGAGCCCGAGCAGGATCACGGTGATCTGGCCGGACAGGGTCAGCAGCGCGCCGGCGACGGCCAGCGCCGCGGCGCCCAGCGCGAGCTCGCGCGGGCCGCGGCGGCCCGCCATGCGCCCCGCGAGCGGCGTGACCACCACCGCCACCAGGAATACCGCGTAGATCGCGCCGATCCCGAAGGTCGTGAAGCGGAACGGCGCGCCGGCGAGGCGCAGCCCGACGAACGTGAACGTGGCGACCTGCGAGGCCAGCACGCAGGCGCCGAGCGCGAACGACGCGAGCAGCGCGGGGCGCGTGACGAGCCGCCATGGGCGCGGCGCGGCGGGGCCGGGCGCGGGCGGCGGCGCGGCGGCGGGCAGCCAGGCGTGGATCGCGAGACCGGCGGCGAGGCATAGCAGCGCGACCAGGTCGAGTGCGTGGCGCCAGCCCAGCAGCGCGGTCAGCGCATTCGTGACGAAGCGCCCGGCGAAACCGCCGAGCGTGGTGCCGGCCACGAACAGCGCGCCGACCTCGGTGGCCGCGGCCGGGCCGAACAGCTCGCCGATGTAGGCGATCGAGATCGCGAAGATGAACGGCACCAGCGCGCCGGCCGCGAAGCGCGCGGCCAGGAACGCGCCGAAGCCGTCCGCGTGCGCGCAGCCGAGCGCCGGCAGCGCGACTGCGATCGCCGCCCACGCGATCACGCGGCGGCGCGCGAAGCGCGCGCTCAGCGTGCCGGCGAACGGCGCGATAATGGCGACGGCCAGCGTGGTCGCGCTCACGCCCTGGCCGGCCCGCTCGGCGCTCACGGCGAAAGCCGCGGCCAGCTCGCGCAGGATGCCCTGCGTCGAATAGAGATTCAGGAAGGCCGCGAAGCCGCATAGGAAAAACGCGGCGCGAGTCGTCGTCTTGTCGCTCATGGAAACGCTATGTCCCGTCAGGTCCAGCCGACAGTCTGACGACGCCGCGCGGCGCGCGCCAATACCGTTTTCGTCGCCGTTGATACCGGAACCACCACCATGCTCGACCTGCGCCGACTCCGTTACTTCGTCACCGTCGCCGACGAGCTGCATTTCGGCCGCGCGGCGCAGCGCCTGCGCATCGCGCAGCCGCCGCTCACGCGCCATATCGCGGCGCTCGAGAGCGAGCTCGGGATTCGCCTGCTCGAACGCTCCACCCGCGCGGTGCAGATCACGCGCGAGGGCGCGCTGTTCCTCGAACGCGCGCGCGCCGTGATCGAGGCGGCCGGCGAGGCCGAGGCCACCGCGCGCAAGCTCGCGCAGGGCATGATCGGGCGCATCGTGATCGGCTACGCGAGTTCGATCCCGATGTCGGACGCGTTCTCGAACCTGGTGCGCGATGCGGGCAAGGCGATGCCCGAGATCGAACTGGTGTTTCGCGAGGCGCCGACCACGCACCAGCGCCAGCAGATCGCCGACGGCGCGCTCGACCTCGGCTTCGGCTGGGCGATGGCTGCGACGCGGCCCGGGCGGACGGAGCCGGTTGCTTCGGCCGACCAGCCGCTGCGCTCGCGGGTGCTGTCGCGCGAGCCGCTGGTGGCCGCGGTGCCGGCGCACGGCGAGCAGGCGCGGCGCGGCGCGCTCGCGTTCGAGACGCTGGCGGGCGAGACCTTCGTCACCTTCGTGCCGGAACACGGCTCCGCGCTGAACGCGGCGCTCGACACGCTGGCCGCGCGGGCCGGCTTCACGCCGCGCTGCGGCGCCACCGCCTCGCAGATCACCACGCTGGTGTCACTGGTGGCCGCCGGGCGCGGCATCGCCATCGTGCCGGGCTTCACCGCGGCGCTGCAGCGCCCCGGGGTGGCCTACGTGCCGCTCGCGGCGGCGCCTCTGATGATCGAACAGACCGTGACGTGGCGCGAGCCCTGCGCGGCCGGTTGCGTCGCGCGCTTCGTCGAACTCGTGGACGCGGTCGCGCCGGATCGTGCCGGCGGCCCGGCCGGTCGGTGAGGCAGCCCCGATGCCCCCTGGGCTTGCTCGTCACGGCCGGCGCCGTCGGCGGCGCCGGCGCGACGAGATCGAGCGGGCTCGGCCAGCCCGTTTGCCGAAGGCGGCAGCCGGCGTGCCCTGCCCCGTCGCGCCGGCCGTCGGCGCGGCGCGATTCGGCAGGGCCTCGAACGCGGCGCGCCGTTAGTCCGAATCGGCCAGATACGGCGAGCTGAACTTGCGCGGCGGGAACAGCGGCGCGCCCGACTGCGGCGTGAAGCTGTAGCGCAGGTAGACGGCCGCGAGCCACTCGCGATACTGGTAGGCGTTGCCGTACGAGGCCATCGCGCCCACCGCCACCTGCGGCGCGAGCTGGTACTCGCCGCTCGCGTACAGCGAGTACGAGAAGCTGGTCTTGCTCTGCCCCGGGTAGACGGCGTTCGAATCGAGCACCAAGGTGGGATTGGCGGCAGTCGCGGCGTTGCGGTTGGCGGCCGCGCTGCTGTCCAGGCCCGGGTCGAGCGGGAAGTAGCGCGCCGCGTTCTGGCGGTAGTGCTGCAGTCCGGCCGAGCCCTTGAGGTCATAGGTGAACGGCCCGCTGCGGCCCGCGTATTCGAGCGGAATGTTCAGGATCACGTACTGCTGGGGACTGAAGTAGCCGCCCTGGCCGTAGGTGAAGTACGACTGGTTCTTGTCGAAGCTCATCCAGGTCGCGTTCACGCCGGCCGTCAGGGTCTGCTGCGCGTCCTTGTACAGACGCGTATAGAAGCCGCCGCCCGCCTTGCCGCCGATGTTGTTCGCGACGTGATGGCCGGCGTAGTACATCAGCTCGCCGTTCACGTAGAGGCCGTTGGTGCCGTCGTCCCAGCCGAGCGCGGCGCGCCCGCCCGACTTGGTCACGCCGCCCCACTGCTGGCCGGTGGCGGCGTCGCGCGCGCCGGCGTAGGACAGCAGGCTGTCGGTGACGGCGCGGCGCGTGACCGCGAGCGAGTACGACACCTTGTCGTTGAAGCCGCCGTGGTACTCGAGGCCGCCCACCGCGGTCTGGTAGCGGAAGCCCACCGGCGTCGAGCCCAGGTCGGCCTTGATCGACTTGGTTTCGTAGCCGAGCGACACGCCCACCCCCATGGCCGTCTGCGAGCCGTAGCCGCCGGCGGGCGAGGCGGTCTGCGAGAGACCCGAGCCGAACCGCGCGTGGGTCGGGATGTCGTCGACGCCGGTGCCCGAATCGAGCGTGACCGGGGTGGCCGTGATCACGAGGTGGCCGTTGCCGGCCTTGATGCGGCCTTCGATCGGCGCCTCGATGTCGTTGAGCGTGGAGAGCCCGTCCTCGCCCGCGCGGTTGCGTAACACCAGGCCGGCCGATACCGAGCTTGACTGTTCGCGGTTGATCGCGGCGAGCTCGTCGGCCACGCCCACCGTCTGCGGGTTCGCCGACGGCTGCGGCGCCGCCTCGGCGGCGACCGCGGCCGGCGCGTAGGGCTGGGCGTAGCCGGCGGGCGGCGGCGGAATGTAGTCCGGCCCCTGGGCCGGCTGCGGATACGGCGGCTGCGGGTTGTACGCCGGGTAGGGCTGCCGGGCGTAGCCGTTTGGCGCGTAGGCCGGCTGCTGCGGATAGCCGCCCTGCGGATAGCCCCCCTGCGGGTACGGCGGCGCGTAGCCCTGCTGCGGGTACGGCGCATAAGCTGGCTGCGCATCGCCCGGTTGCGGATAGCCGCCCTGCGCGTAGGCCGGCTGCTGCGCGGCGCGATTCGCCCTGGCCGGCCTGCGCGCGGCGCCTCGCTTGGCGGCCGGCTGGCGGTAGGCGTCCCGCTGGGCAGCCTGCGCGGCCGGCGACATCGGCCACGGCGCCGGCGCGTAAGACTGCGGCGCGTAGGCGGGCGGCGGGTTAGCCTGCGCGGCGTAGCCCTGCTGCGGATAGCCCTGCTGCTGCGCATAGCCCTGCGGCGCGTAGCCCGGTTGCCGATAAGCCTGCTGCGGGTAGCCGCCTTGCGGCGGGGCGTATTCCTGCTGCGCATAGCCTGGCGCATCGGGCTGCGCCGGCGCGCCGGGCGCGTACTGCGAATACGGCTGCAGCGGCCGCGCGGCCGGGCCGCCCGATTCGCCGCCCGCGGCGGCGGCCGGCCCGTAGCCGGCGCTGTCCGCGGCGCCGGCGGCGCCCGCCGACGCGGCCGGTGCCCGGCTGCCCGGGGTGACACCGGCGGGCGCCCGGTAGGGCGCGACGTAGGGCGCGGGGTGCGCGGCAGGCAGATAGGCAGGCACGATCGGTACGGGTGACGAAGGAGTAAACGACGACGGAACGGCGGGCGCGTAGGTATTGGCGGCCGCGGCGGCGGCCGCGCCGGCCGAATCCGGCGCGCCGGTGGTGTCGACGGCGGCGCGGCCCTCGAACGGATTGGTGCCGGGCAGCGGGTTCGCGCCGAGCGGGCGGCTCAGCGCCTCCCAGCCGCGCGGCACGTTCGCCACGGGCCCGGCGGCGACGCGCCCGGCGGGCGGCGTCGAGCTCGCCACCAGCGACTGCTTCAGGTAGCGCGCGGCCAGCGTCAGGTTGCCTTCGGCGCGATACATGCGGCCCACCGCGGCCAGCGTGCCGGGGTCGTCGGGGGCGCCGGCCAGCGCGAGCTTCGCGATCTGCTCGGCATAGCGCCACTGCTTGGCGCCCGTGGCCGCGTAGAGCGTGGCCAGTTGCAGGCCGTGATCGTCGGCGCGGCGCGCCAGCGCGATCCGGTAGCAGGTCAGCGCGTTGGCCGGATCGCCGGCCGAGGTGTAGAGCCGGCCGAGCGCGGCCTGCAGGTCGGGGTTGTCGGGCAGCGCCGCGAGCCACGGCGCGATCACCGCGTAGGCGCTCGCCAGGTCGCCGCTGGTGCGCACCAGATCGGCGCGGCGCACCACGATCGCGAGATCGATGCGGTCCAGCTCGGCACGCTGCTCGGCGTTCAGCGGCATGGCGTGCAGGCGCTGCATCTGCTCGCCGAGCAGCGCGTCCTGGTGGCTCGCGAACAGCAGGTTGGCGTACTGCAGGCGCAGGCCGGCGTCGGCCGGCGCGGACGCCATCGCGCCCTGCACCAGCGCCATCGCGCGGCCCGTGTCGCCGGCGGCCAGATAGGCGCCCGCGAGCTGGCCCAGCAGCGCCGGGTTGCCCTGCGCGACCGGCTCGGCCGCGCGCAGCAGCGCCATCGCCTGGCCGGTCTGGCCGCGCCTGACCATCTGCATCGCGAGCTCGGCCTGCTGGCCGAGCCAGAGCCGGTGCTGCAGTTCGCCCATCGCGGCGCTGCGCTTGTCGGCCGGCACCCGTTCGAGCAGGCGCAGGCCGTTGCCGTAGTCGTGGGTCTGCTCGGCGAGCAGCGCGCCCGCGTACTGCGCATCGACCATGTCGGGATGCTCGGCGAGCAGGCCGTCCATCATGCTGCGCGCCGATGCGACCGCGCCCTGGCGCACGTAGATGCGCGCCAGGTCGAGCCGCAGCCACGGATCGTCGGCGTCGCCGACCAGCGCCTCCTCGAACAGGCTGCGCGCGCGGCCCAGGTCGCCCTGGGCCTCGGCCGCGCGCGCCTGCGCGGCGAGCGCGGTGCCGCGCAGCCTGTCGAGGCCGCCCGCGCTCGCCTGCTGCTCGGCGGTGAGCTGGTTGGCGAACTGCAGCGCCTCGTCGCCGCGCCCCTGCGCCGCGAGGGCGCCCACCAGGCCGCGGATCGCATCGGGATTGTCGGCCTGGCGGCGCAGCGCCATCCGGTAGGCCTGCTCGGCGCCGCGCGGATCGTGGTTGCCGAGCAGCAGCTCGCCGAGCATCAGCTCGCCGCTGACTTCCGACGGGTCGAGCGCGATCGCGCGCTCGAACAGCGACTTGGCCTTCGCGGGGTCGCCGTTGCTCTGCGCGCCGAGCGCCTCGCTCGTGTAGGTCCAGTAGGTGGCGCTCTTGAGCGCCTCGCGCCAGCGCGTCGGATCGCCCGTGCGCGAGGCGCGCTCGAGCGCGTCGCGCGCTTCGCGGAAATGCTCCTGCTTCAGCTCGACGATGCCGAGCCCGCCCAGGGCGTCGCTGTCGTTCGGCGCGCTGCTCAAGACCGCGGTGAAGCGCGCCCGCGCGGTGGCCAGATCGTTGCGGTCGAGCGCGGCGAAGCCCTCGCCCACGGCGCGGCCGCGTGCGTCCTGGGCCTGCTCCCGGGCGCTGCGCTGGCTGCCGGCCTGCCCCTGCATGACCATGCTGTCGTAGCGCGCCTTCACGGCCGAATCGTTCGGCGCGAGCTTCAGGTAGGCGTCGAACATCGGCTGGTCGGACGGCCGCGCGGCCAGCCATAGCAGCGCCTGGCGCCAGCTCTCGCGCGCCTGCTGCCCGACCTTGGCGTCGTCGGCGAGCTGCTGCAGCCGCGCGATGCCCTCGCGGCGCGTGACGTCCCGGTAGGTCAGGTGCTGCGCGTAGGCGAGCGCGTAGCGCGGATCGTCGGGATTCTCGCGCGCGAGTGCCTCGAGCCCCTTGCGCGCCTCGTCCCAGCCGCGCGGCGTGGCCGAGAGCGCCTGGTAATACTCGAGCCGCAGCTCGGGCGTGGCGGGCGCGCCGCTCATCGCCTTCTGGTACTGCTGCACGGCCGAGGCGCTCTGTCCCGACTGGGCGAGGCGGCGCGCGTCGTCGATGGTCTGGTCGCGCGGCGTGGACTGGCCGAGGCGCCGCCCCAGCTCGTCGATGCCGGGCGTGTTCGGCGCGCTGCGGCGCAGCCGTTCGAGATAGGACGCGGCCTGGGCGCCTTCCTTGCGGTCGGCCATCACCATGCCCATGCCGAGCAGCGCGTCGGGCTGCTTCGCGTCGATCCCGAGCACCTTTTTCCAGGCCTGCTCGGCCAGGTCGCCGCGGCCGTGCGCCTGCCAGTAGCGGCCCTGATCGATCAGGGCCTGCAGCGCGGGGTCGGCGGCGGCCGCGGCCGCGCGCGGGGCGTGGGTGAAGGCGCCGGCGGCCAGCGCGAGCGCCAGCAGCAGGGCGGGGGCGCGCGCCGGCGCGCGCCGGACGGCCTGAGCGCGTTTCATCGGCATGCCTTGCTCCAGGCCGGCACCAGCCGGCCGCTCGCGTCGAAGTGGTAGCGGCCGGCCACGGCGCCCGCGCCGAACAGGCCCAGCACGCGGTCGTAGTAGACCGGCTCGTGGCCCGGCACCTCGCCGTCGAGCGCGGTCAGGCGCGAGCGTGCCAGCGCGAGGCCGCGCGTGTCGCCGAGCGCGGCGAAGTACGGCGCGAGCGCGCCCCAGTAGCTGAGCGGGCCTTCGCCGCTGCCGACGCCGGTCGCCACCGCGACCTTCTCGGGCGGCACGCCGGTCTGCGCCACGCGCGCGGCCATCCCGCGCACGGCGTCGAGCCAGGGCTTGGCGAGCGGATCGGCCGGATTCGCGAGGCCGGCCCACAGATAGACGCGGATCGCGTCGTAGCTGCCGAGGTCGCCGGTCTTCGGATCGACCACCACCTGGCCCGCGCGCCAGGCCGCCCAGTCGGGGGCGAAGCCGTGCGGCGAGGCGCCGGCCACCAGCTTCAGGCCGTTGCTCGCGAGCGCGTTCCACGGGTCGCCGCCGAGCTGGGTGGCGAGCCCGCGCAGCACCGGCAGCGGCAGGTAGCTCGGATTCAGGCGCGTGACGTCGCCGTTGACGAAACCCTGCGGGCCGGGCAGCAGCATCGGGCCGAGCCCGGCGAGATCGACCACCTCGCGGCGCACGACCTGCGCGGCCAGCGCGGTGCCGAGCGCGGTGTAGTCGGGCACGTGCCAGAGGCGCCCGGCCTCGAGCAGGTCGTAGGCGATCCAGAGGTCCGAGTCGGATGCCGAGTTCGGATCGAGCACGCCCCACGCGCCGCCCTTGCGGCCCCACAGCCAGGCGGGCAGGCGCACGTCGCGCGCGCTGAAATGGCCGCCGGCCAGATTCTCGCGGATCCAGCCGAGGATGCGCTCGAAGTTGTCGCGATCGTTGGCCACCAGCGCGAAGAACAGGCCATACGACTGGCCTTCCGAGGTCGACTGCTGAGCCGGGGTGGACGCGTCGAACACGCGGCCGTCGGGCTGCACGTTGCGCGCGATGAAGGCGCGGTAGGCGCTCCAGTCGCCGCAGCGCGCGGCGGCCGGCTGCGGGTGGGCCGCGGCCGGCGGCGCGGCCTCGACATGGCCGGCGCCGGCCGCGCCGAGGCAGGCGCCGAGGCCGGCCACGGCGGTGGTCAGTGCGGCGAGCGGGCGCCGCGCAGGACGTGGGCGGCCGCAGCCGCGCTGGAACAGGACACGCATCGCCTCAATCCTGAAGTCGGCGCGCAGCGATGCGGCGCAGCGCGCGATAGAACAGCGCGGCGATCACGATCGCCGCAAGAACGCCGCTGAACGCCAGCAGCAGCGGATGTGACGACAGCGCCCAGCGTGCGTATTCGAACGGCGGGAGCCTGCCGAGATAGTAGGTGTTGCCGTTCGAGGCGACGGTCACCGAGCGGCCGTGGATCACGTCCATCGCGCCCTGCACCTGCGGCAGCACGTCGGCGTCGAGCAGCGCCGAGGTGATGCCGGCCTCCGACTCGCCCGGCGAGCTGATCAGCGCGACCACGCTGCGCCCCGCGTGCAGCGGCGATTCGAAGCCGGCGATCAGCGCGCTGTCGCCGTTGCTCACGAGCGAGAGATCGGCGCGCGCCGGGGCGCGCTCGATGCCGTGCGGGCCGAGCCACCAGTCGGCGATGCGCGGGCCGATGTCGGACAGCGTGAAGGTGGCGGCGTCGCCGTCGCTCGAGAACGGCATCTGCTTGGCCCAGCGCTGCAGGAGCGGCTGGCGGCCGGGGCCGCCGAGCACCAGCAGATCCTTGTCGGCGAAGCGCTCGACGTCGCCGGGGCCGCCCACCGTCACGCCGGTCACCGGGTAGCCGGTCGATTCGCCCATCCGGCCCATGGTCAGCAGGAACAGGCTGTAGTCGCCGGCCGTCGGCGCGTCGGGCAGGATCGCCGCGGTCTGCGAGAGATCGGCCAGCCGGGTGAACGGGAAGCCGCTGTTGGCGAACGCGGCCAGATCGGGCAGCGCCATGTAGTGCGGGAAGTCCGACAGGTCGATGGTCGAATCGGGCTCGATGGTGCCCGCCACGTTCGGCAGCAGCGCGCCGGAGCATTCGCCGGTGTTCGGGATGTCGTAGTAGTAGGTGAGCTCCAGCTGCGAATGCGGCGTGAGCAGCAGCGGCGGAATCCGCACGAGGTGGCGCGCGCTGCCGGTGTCGCCGGCCTGCACGCCGAAGCGGCCCAGAAAGCGCGCGATGCCCGAGCGCGACGGATCGGCGGCCGGGATCGGCAGCGCCTGCACGAAGTGGCCGTTCACGCTGACGTTCAGCGACGAGCGGTCCGGCTTCGGCCGCACCGAGTAGCGATAGCGCAGGTCGAGCGGCGCGCCCGGGGTGTTCCACATGAACAGATCGGGCGGCACGCGCAGCGTGATCGAGATCGGGGCGGCGTTGTAGCCCTGCACCGACAGCGCGCGCGGGTCGGCCAGCTCGCCCAGGTGGACCGGGCGGTTGGCGGGCAGCCAGTTCGGCGCGTCGTAGGGCGCGCGCGGCTTGAGCGTGACCAGCTGGTTGATGGTGGCGAGGCTGCCGTTCAGCGTGCTCTGGCCCAGCGCGAGCGCGCTGGCGGCGGTCTTCAGCTCGTCGCCGTTGCGGCCCAGCACCAGCAGCAGCGAGCCGCGCGCATTGCCGTCGCGCGGCACCACCGCGAGGGTCGGGCCGGTCACGGCCGGCAACGTCAGGCCGGCCAGCTGCGCGCCGGCCTGCGCGAACACCACCGCGTTGCCCGTGAGCGGCAGGCTGCCCACCTGGGCCGGGAACAGCGCGCCGCGGTAGCCGGCCAGCGCGCCGAACCACGAGGTGAGCGTGCCGGCCGCCTCCAGCGTGGCCGGGTCGGGCTTCTCGGCGAACACCACCGGCAGCTCGAGCCGGCGCACGTCGCGGCGGTCGAAGAACGGCGCGGGCAGCGTGCCGAGATCGGCCTTCGCCGGCAGCGACGCGTAGGTGAGGTCCAGCGAGCTGGCATTGCTGACGGTGGCCCACAGCGTGGTGTTCGCCGGGTCCTCGCAGCGCCGCGTGTAATGGCCGATCAGCTCGATGTTCAGGTGGTTGAATTCGGTGATGAAGCGCGGATCGAGCGGCACGTCGCGCGCCACCGTGGTGCCGGCCTGCGATTGCGGCACCGGCAGCGTGGCGGCCACCTCGCCGTTGATCAGCACCTTCAGCTGCGACAAGTCGGGCAGCAGCGCCGGCGAGTAGCTGTAGATCAGGTGCAGCGTGGCGGCGGTCACCACCTCGTCGTTGCGCACCGAGAACGGCACGCCGTTCTGGCCTTCGGTGCCGCGCAGCTGCAGCGGATCGAGCGCGCCGAGATCGGCGAAGCTCAGCGTCTGGCGGCGCCCGCCCGGCAGCAGCGTGCCCGGGTTGGCGGTGGTCGGCGGGCGCATGCCGAGCAGCTTCTGCTGCTCGGGCGGCAGCGGCGCCACGGCCAGCGCGACGGCCGGCTGCGAGCCGGCCTGCGCATCGAACCGGCGCGCGGCCGACGGCGCCGGCACGGCGCCGACCGACCGCGCGCCGTCGCCCGACCGGGTCGCGGCCTGAGCGTCGCCGGCCTCGCCCGGCTGCGCGGCGCCGGCGGCCAGCGCCGCGAACGGCGTCATGGCGAACTGCAGCGCGAGGCCGCAGACGAGCGCGCGCGCCGCGCGCGGCAGGCCCGCCGCGCGCGCGGCGGCGGCCGGCCGTCCGGCGCGCGGCGTGTCCCGCTTCGTGGCCGGCCGCGCGCCCGGCATGTGGCGGCCGGTCTCGTCGCCGGCGTGGTCCGCATCGCCCTTGCCTTGGCAGGGAGTTGACAGGGTGCTTCCTTGGTTCATCTGCCGTCGCTGTCCGTGGTGCGGTCTACCGGCCCGCGCGCTTGCCCCAGGCGCGCGCGTCGGCATACAGGTGTTCGAAGAGATTGAAGATCCCGCGGGCACCGGCCGACAGCACGGTGCCGAGCGCGCGCAGCGGCGCATCGGGCTTGCGGCCCTCGGCCCAGCCGGTCCAGGCGTCGGCGCGCGCGAAGGTCGTTTTCACGAAATTGAATTCCTGGTCCTTCGTCATCTCGACGAACTGCAGGCCGGCGCGGCCCGGCGTGGAGGAGGCGACCACCGCGCGGAACGCATATTCCTCGTCGCCGCGGAACAGCGAAACGGTGATCCGCTCGTGCAGCGGCACCGAAATCTTCTGCGGCAGCGCCACGCCCACGCCGCCTTCCGAGTAGTCGATGGTCTCGCAGGCGAGGGTGCGCCCGGTGCCGAAGCGCAGCATCACGGGCATCGTCATTGCCACCCGAGGCACGGCGCGCACCTGCTTCTGCTCGGTGGCCGCGGCCACGCTCGCGCCGAGGATCAGCATGTTGTAGGCGGTCCAGCCGATATTGAGAACGAGCGTGTAGACCTCGCTCTTGACCGCCCAGTGCGTGTGGATGTGCCAGACCCCGATCACGAAGCCGAGCAGGTTCAGCACCAGCAGGATCAGGTACGGGCGCGACACCGCCCAGTCGAAGTACTTCTGCTCGATCATGCCACCCTTGGCCGTCACGTTGAACTTGCCGAGCTTCGGGTTGATCAGCGCGAGCAGCGTGGGCGGGGTGATGTACGAGGCGAGCACCGACTCGTACACCTCGGCCCAGAACGAGTGGCGGAACTGGCGCTGCATGCGCGAGTTGGTGGCGTTGGCATGCAGCATGTGCGGCAGCGCGAACAGGGCGATCGTCACCGCCGAGGCCTGGATCACCTGCGCGCCGAAGAACAGGAACGACAGCGGCGCGGTCAGGAACACCAGGCGCGGGATGCCGTAGAAGAAATGCAGCATCCCGTTCAGGTAGCAGAGGCGCTGGGCGATGGTGAGGCCGCGGCCCACCAGCGGGTTGTCGATCCGGAAGATCTGCGTCATGCCGCGCGCCCAGCGGATGCGCTGGCCGATGTGGCCCGACAGGCTCTCGGTGGCGAGGCCGGCGGCCTGCGGGATCGCCAGATAGGCGGTGGTGTAGCCGAGCCGGTGCAGCTTGAGCGAGGTGTGGGCGTCCTCGGTCACGGTCTCCACCGCGATGCCGCCGATCTCCTCCACCATCGAGCGGCGCAGCACCGCGCACGAGCCGCAGAAGAACGCCGCGTTCCAGAGATCGTTGCCGTCCTGCACCAGCCCGTAGAACAGCTCGTTCTCGTTGGGCACCTTGCGGAACGTGCCGAGGTTGCGCTCGAACGGGTCGGCCGAGAAGAAGTGATGCGGGGTCTGCAGCAGCGACAGCTGCCGGTCGCGCAGGAACCAGCCGAGCGTGAGCTGCAGGAACGAGCGGGTCGGGATGTGATCGCAATCGAACACCGCGAAGAACTCGCCATGCGTGATCTTGAGCGCCTCGTTGATGTTGCCGGCCTTGGCATAGCGGTTGTGGGCGCGGATCGTCCAGTTCACGCCCACTTCCTCGCAGAACGCCTTGAAATCGGCGCGCCGGCCGTCGTCGAGCACGTGGATGGTCAGCTTGTCGGGCGGATAGTCGAGCGCGAGCGCCGCGTAGACGGTCGGCTTCACCACCGACAGCGGCTCGTTGTAGGTGGGGATGAACACGTCCACGGTGGGCCAGTCGGCGCGCGAGGCCGGCATCGGGACCGGCTTGCGCTTGAGCGGCCAGGCGGTCTGGAAGTAGCCGAGCAGCAGGATCAGCGCGGCGTAGATCTCGGCGGCCACCAGCAGCACGCCCCAGATCATGTCGAGCGGGCGCGACCAGTAGGTGGTGTCGCTCAGGCGCCAGACCATGTAGCGGCCGGTGGTGATCACCGACAGCATGATCATCACGAGCGTGACGTAGTGCCCCTCGATGCGGCGGAACAGCAGGGCCGCCACGAAGCAGCAGGTGGCGAACGCGAGCTGCTGGAGGTTGGTGAGCGGCACGGTCCAGACGAAGAACAGCGTGACGGCGGCCAGCAGCGCGAGCGGCAGGACGATCGGCAGGCGCCCCCAGAACGGCGCGTCGACGAAACGCTGCAGGCGCGTGGCGGCCGCGGCGTCGCCCTGCTGCACCGGCCCGGCCTGGCCGTCGCGCGGCGCGCGGGCGGCCTTCATGCCGCGCTCCCGCGCGCCGCCGGCCGCCGCGCCTCGAGCGTGTCGAGCAGCCAGGCGGCGCAGGCGCGCAGATCGGCCGAGACCTGGCTGAGCGGATCGTAGTTGACGATGGTGGTGTTGCAGGCGAGCGATTCGCTCACGCCGTCGTCGTCGTGGATCACGCCGGGGAACATGTGGCTGCCGAGCATCTCGCGCAGCACGCGCAGCACGTCCTTGTTCAGCTGGCGCGACTGGTCGATCTGGTTCACCACGTAGCCCTCGCCGACGAATTCGGGGCGCGGCGCCGCATAGGCGTCGATCATCCGCTGCATCTGCGGGATCGCCGCATACGACGCGGCATCGGCCAGCACCACGTTGACCGCGAAATGCGCGGCCGACAGGGCCGCGCGCGTATAGGCCGAGGAGCCGGGCGGGGTGTCGATGATGACGATGTCGTCCTCGCCGAGGTGCAGCTCGCCAATGCCGCGCGCGAGCCAGGTGGGATCTTGGTCGAGGCGGCGCTCGAACAGGTGCTGCTCCGCCTCGACGAGCGCGCCGAACGCGAGCACCGTGACGCCGTCGCTGCCGTCCACGATCGCGCTCTGCCAGAGCGCGCCGGCCAGGGCGGCGCGCGACAGGCCGTCGACGCTGTCGAGCGGCACGCCGAAATACAGGCGCAGCGAGTTCTGCGGATCGAGATCGATGGCGACCACGTGGCGGCCCTGCGCGGCCAGCACCGAGGCGAGGTTCGCGGCGATCGTGGTCTTGCCGACGCCGCCCTTGGCCGATACGACGCTGACGACCTTCATGACCGGCCCGCCCCGCCCAGGAACCACGGACGGCGCGCGGCCGCCTTCGGGGCCGCGGCCGGCGGCATCACGGCGATCTGCGGCGAGGGCGCCGTGCCGCCGCGGCGCAGCCGCGAGAACAGCGCATCGAGGCGCTCCGCGTCGTGCGCGGGGGCGGCCGGCGCGCCGGCCAGCTTCTTCAGCGAGGGCGCGCATGACGGCGCGGCGGCCGGAGCCGCGCCGAGCGGCGCCGGGAAGATCTCCGTCGAGGCGGCGCGCGCGCGGCCCGGCGAGGCCAGGCGCGCGAACATCGCCGCCGCGTCGGCGGCGGGCGCGATCGGCTGCCCTGCCTCGGGCGCCGCCGCGGCGCCGGCCGCCGGCAGGGCGGTCACGCGCACGGGCCGCACGAGGCGCGGTGCGATCGCAGGCAGCGGCGTCGCCGCCGGCGCGGGTGCGGTGGCCAGTTCGGTGCCGGCGGCCGGTGCCGGCGTCGCCGCCAGGGCGGGCGCCGGGCCTGCCGCCGGCTCGGCGGGCGGCGGCGTGAAGCGGTAGGTCGAGCCTTCCGGGCCGGCGGGCGGCGGCGCCTTGACGATCACCGGCGGCACGTCGCGGCGCGGCGAGCGCGTGAAGAGCGGCGCGGTGCTGCGCAGCACCGCATGGGTGCGGTTGCGCGAGGCGCCCTGGCCGCGCGTGCCGGCGGCGGCGGCCGGGTGGTCCGCGTCGGCCTCGGCGGCCGGCGCCGGCGAACCCGCGGCGGACACCTCGGTCTGGCGCGGATCGATCATGCCGAGCAGCGGCCACCGCCGGCGGGCGTCGAGCGCCTCGTTTTCCATGCGGATTTCCTGGTAGCTGCTGGCATCTCCTCCGAACCGATCGAAGAGTGCTTTGACATCGCGGGAATTTTTCATACGTTTTAGAGATAGTCGCTAGGGCCGATTGCTTCCGGCCGCGTCGAATAGGGGGGCATTGCGCGTCAGGCGGTTTCGGGCGACAGGCGGAATTCGACGGCGAAGCCGTGCTGCTCGGTGCCGGCTTGTACCACGCTCAGTGACGTCGCGCCCATCGCGTCGAGCCAGACCTGGTAGCTGCCCTGCAGGAACGCCGGCATCCAGGCCAGCCCGCCGCTGCCGAACGCCGACATCGGCGCGCCGCAGTGGACGATGCGCAGATGGTCGCCTTCGTCGGACAGCTCGACGTAGCCCCAGCGCGCGGACGCCCAGTGCGCGTTCAGTGCCGCCGCCAGCTCCGTCGTGGATTCGCAGGGCGGCAGCGGCTGCTCGCCGGCGTAACGGCATCCGATGCGAAACATCAGCTGGCGCAGCTCGTCGGGGCTGAGCTGGGATTCGAACTCCCGGGCCAGCGCGAGCAGGAAGCCCCGCCATTGGGACGAGATATTCTGGTCGAGCAGGAAATCAACGGCGGTCGGCATGGAGGGCTGGCTCACTCGATCAATCTGAAGAAATCCGGGCGTCAGGGTCCGGTTCGAAAACTTGCACGCCTCAATGGCGAGCTTTTAATTATGACGTCCAATAAATCCATTAGCAAACTTCATCGGATGAATTTACCGGATTCCAGTTATTAAATCGGTAATTATTTCTCATAACGCCGTTTGTGTCGTTTCCCATGACAAGACGCTTACGATACTCGACCGATCGTTCATACGTTTTCGCGCATCTAACCAAGCCCTAATTTCTGCTGCCGAGGGTCCGACTCGCGGCGGCACCTCGCCCAGTGTCGCTTATCCTGACGCAAGCATCGAGTCAGTTTGTTACATAAGTGGAAAATCTTTAAATATCGCGCAAAACCCGCGCCGGGCGCGAGGATATCGCGGGTCGCACGCGATATTTTCCCTCCTCGGACGCCCGCGCCGGCATCCATTCGAGCGGCCGTGGCGGCCGAGCCCCTGAGCGGCCGGGGCCAATTCAAATCCATTCGAAGCCGACCCGCAGCCGATTCCAATCGAATGCGCCCCCGATATAAAGGCCGATGACGAGCGCAATCGCGCCTGCATCGGCACGACGAGGCGCAGGCGCGTCGCCTGCCGCCGGGTTCGCCTTGGCTCGTGCGCCGGTTTTATTTTTTCGCATCGACGCGCTGCGCGCTGCCGCCGACAATCCGCTCCGGTACGACATCTGCCGTGCCGCTGGCGGCGCCGGCCGGCACTGCCGGCCGGTCGCGGCGGTATCGTCACCCACAGCGTCGCGCGCCGTGCGCGACGCAGGCCGCCCCGCCGCCCCGGCAGGGCGCTCACCACCGACCAGGAGAATCACCGATGTCGTCCGCAGTCAATCTGACTCCGCTGATCGGCGTAGCGCTGATCGCCGCCGGTTTCGCGCTGCGCTTCCATCCGATGCTGATCGTCACGCTCGCGGCGATCGCCACCGGCCTGGCCGCGCACTTTTCGCCCGGGCAGCTGCTGGCCGTGATCGGCACCGGCTTCCTGAAGACGCGCACCATCCCGCTCATCATCCTGCTGCCGCTCGCGGTGATCGGCCTGCTGGAGCGGCACGGGCTGCGCGAGCGCGCGCAGGCCTGGATCGGCGGCATCCGCGCGGCCACGCCGGGCCGGCTGCTGCTGGCCTACCTGCTGGCGCGCGAGCTGACCGCCGCGCTCGGGCTGACCGGCCTGGGCGGCCATCCGCAGATGGTCCGCCCGCTGGTCGCGCCGATGGCCGAGGGCGCTGCGCAGACGCGCTTCGGCCCGCTCGGCGACGCGGTGCGCCAGCGGCTGCGCGCGTTCGCGGCCTCGGCCGACAACGTCGGGCTGTTCTTCGGCGAGGACGTGTTCGTGGCGTTCGGCGCGATCGTGCTGATGGTCACCTTCCTGCGCGAGGCCGGCATCGCCGTCGAGCCGATGCAGGTCGCGCTGTATGGCCTGCCCACCGCGCTGGCGGCGTTCCTGGTCCACGGCTTGCGGCTCTGGCGGCTCGACGGCTGGCTCGCGCGGCAGGCCGCGTCCGGGCCGGCGGCCGCGGCGCCTGGGTCCGCTTCCGGGCCCGAGGCGGGCCAGGCCCGGGGAGACCGGGCATGACGGTCTCGCTGACGCTGTTCTTCTGGCTGCTCGGGCTGCTGCTCGTGACGATCGGCGCGATCATCGCGGCCGACCGCCGGCATCCGAAGCGCTTCCTGGCCGGCGGCTTCTGGACCGTGTACGGCATCGTGTTCCTGGCCGGCGATCACCTGCCGCCCGCGCTGGTCGGCGCGCTGGTGGTGGCGATGGCGCTGGTGGCCGGGTTCGGCGGGGTGGCGGGCGCCCGGCCCGACGTGCCGGCCGAGCCGGTGCGCCGCGCCGGCGCCGCGCGCCTCGGCAACCGCCTGTTCCTGCCCGCGCTGACGATCCCGTTCGTCACCGTGGCCGGCACGCTGCTCGCGCCGCATCTGCGGTTCGGCGGCGCGGCGCTGCTCGACCCGCACAACGTCACGCTGGTGGCGTTCGGCATCGGATGCGTGAGCGCGTTCGGCTTGGCCTGCCGGATCACGCGCGACTCGGCACGGCAGGGCGTGCGCGAGGCGCGGCGGCTGGTGGACGCGCTGTCGTGGGCGGTGGTGCTGCCGCAGATGCTCGGCATGCTCGGCCTGGTGTTCGCCGACGCCGGCGTGGGCAAGGCGGTGGCGCATCTCGCCACCGCCTACGTGAGCCTCGACCTGCGCATCGTGGCGGTGGCCGTCTACTGCATCGGCATGGCGCTCTTCACGGTGATCATGGGCAACGGCTTCGCGGCGTTCCCGGTGATGACGGGCGGCATCGGCGTGCCGGTGCTGGTCGGGGTGTTCCATGCCAATCCCGCGCCGATGGTGGCGATCGGCATGTTCTCGGGCTATTGCGGCACGCTGCTCACGCCGATGGCGGCCAACTACAACATCGTGCCCGCCGCGCTGCTCGAATTATCAGACAAATACGGCGTGATCCGCGCCCAGGCGCCCACCGCGCTCGTCATGCTGGCCGTCAACATCGTCCTGTTGAATACCCTGATGTAGCGCGCCGGCATGGCCGCCGGCGGCCCCGCGCCCGACCTCGGGGCACCCCGGCGTGCGCCTGCCGCGCCCGGAAGCCGGCATCCGGGCCGAAAGCGGCGGGCTCGGCGCCGGGCCGCGCGAGCGCCGGCCGTCCGCCGGGACGCGCGCGCGAGGGCGAGCGCCTGCTGCGCCACGCCTGCTCGAAAGGCGCCGGATTGCGAGGCCGCTCGCCGCCGCGCCATGGCGTTTGCGCGATGAACTCAAAAAAAACGGATAGTGAAAGGCGATCAGGTGGATAGCGGCCGAATCGGCCCGGGTATTCAATCGAGTCCATCAAGGACCAGGCGGCAAGGCCGCCGAGCAGCCGGAGGGTACCCATCGTGAATGCAGGGAAAGTTACGTCGCAATGGCAGGAATTCGTCGAAGGATGCCTCGATTTCCGCCCGGACGAGGGCGTCTACCGCATTGCCCGAGACATGTTTACCGAGCCGCAACTGTTCGATCTGGAGATGGAGTTCATCTTCGAGAAGAACTGGATTTACGCGTGTCACGAGAGCGAGATTCCCCAGCCGCACGACTTCGTGACCATGCGGGCGGGCCGCCAGCCGCTGATCGTCTCGCGCGGCGGCAACGGCGAGCTGAACGCCATGATCAATGCCTGCCAGCATCGCGGCGCAACGCTCACGCGCATGGGCAAGGGCAACCAGTCCACCTTCACCTGTCCGTTTCATGCGTGGTGCTACAAGAGCGACGGGCGCCTCGTGAAGGTCAAGGCGCCGGGCGAGTATGGCGAGGACTTCGACAAGTCCAAGCGGGGTCTCAAGAAGGCGCGCATCGCCAGCTACAAGGGCTTCGTGTTCGTCAGCCTCGACGCGGCCGGCACCGACACGCTCGAAGACTATCTGGGCGACGCGCGCGTCTTCCTCGACATGATGGTGGCGCAGTCGCCCACCGGCGAGCTGGAAGTGCTGCCGGGCAAGTCCACCTACACCTACGAGGGAAACTGGAAGCTGCAGAACGAGAACGGCCTCGACGGCTATCACGTGAGTACCGTGCACTACAACTACGTCGCCACGGTGCAGCATCGGCAGGAGGCGAACGCGCGCAAGGGCGGCGCGACGGCCGGGACGCTCGACTACAGCAAGCTGGGCGCGGGCGATGCGGATACCGACGACGGCTGGTTCGCGTTCCGCAACGGTCACAGCGTGCTGTTCAGCGACATGCCCAACCCGAGCGTGCGCCCCGGCTATGCCTCCGTCATGCCGCGCCTCGTGGCTGCCCACGGCCAGCAGAAGGCCGAGTGGATGATGCACCGGCTGCGCAACCTGAACGTCTATCCGAGCCTGTTCTTCATGGACCAGATCAGTTCGCAGCTGCGCATCGTGCGCCCGGTCGCCTGGAACAAGACCGAAATCATCAGCCAGTGCATCGGAGTGAAAGGCGAATCGGACAGCGACCGCGAAAGCCGCATTCGCCAGTTCGAGGACTTCTTCAACGTATCGGGAATGGGCACGCCCGACGATCTCGTGGAATTCCGCGAGCAGCAGCGCGGCTTCCAGGCGCGCCTCGAACGCTGGAGCGACGTGTCGCGCGGGCATCAGAAATGGGTGGCGGGGGAGACGGCAAACACGCGCCTGCTCGGCATCGCCCCCGTGCTGTGCGGTACCGAGCTGACCCATGAGGGGCTTTACGTCAACCAGCACGGCGCCTGGCAGAAGTTTCTGATGCAGGGGCTCGCACAACGATCGAATGCCGGGAAGGAGGATTGAATCATGGCTGTCACGCATGCGCTGCAACAATCGGTCGAGCAGTTTCTGTACCGGATGGCCGAGCTTTGCGACGCCCAGAGCTGGGACGAGTACCTCGACCTGTTCGACGAGAACAGCGAATACCACGTACCGCAGTGGGACTCCGAGCACGTGTATACCACCGACCCGAAGCGCGGCATGTCGCTGATCTACTACGCGAACCGCGCGGGGCTCGAGGATCGCGTGTTCCGGTTGCGCACGGGCAAGTCGGCGGCCTCCACGCCGCTGCCGCGCACGTTGCACCAGATCACCAACGTGCGGATCGCGCAAGGCGGCCAGGACGAGCTGGAAGTGAAGGCGAACTGGGTCACGTTCTACGCCCGCCACGGCGTGGCCGAGCACTTCTTCGGACGTGTCACCTACCAGCTGCGCCCGCACGGCGAGAGCTGGAAGATCATGCGCAAGCACGTGCTGCTGCTGAACGACACGATCAACGCCGTACTCGATTTCTACCATCTCTGATCCGGAGCGACGCGTCATGAACCATAGGGTCGCTTTCAGCTTTGCCGACGGCAAGACCGTTTTCTTCGACATCCACAAGGACGAGCTGCTGCTCGACGCCGCGCTGCGCAACGGCGTGAACATTCCGCTCGACTGCCGCGAAGGCGTTTGCGGCACTTGCCAGGGGCGTTGCGAGTCGGGCCGCTATACCCAGGACTACGTCGACGAGGAAGCCCTGTCGCCGGCCGATCTCGCCGCGCGCAAGATGCTTTCATGCCAGACGCGGGTGCAGTCCGATGCGTCGTTCTACTTCGACTTCGCTTCGGGCCTGTGCAGCGCGGCTGGAACGCAATCGCTCACGGGCCGGGTCGCGGCGGTCAAGCAGGTATCCGAGACCACCGCCATCCTGCACGTGGACGCAAGCGCCCATGAGCGGCGCATCGATTTTCTGCCGGGGCAGTACGCACGGCTGAAGGTGCCGGGCACGGACGTTTGGCGTTCCTATTCGTTCGCCAACCGGCCGGACGACGGCAACCAGTTGCAGTTCCTGATTCGCCTGCTGCCCGACGGCGCGATGAGCAACTATCTGCGCGAACGTTGCGCGCCGGGTCAGACGATCGAGTTCGAGGCACCGCTCGGGACCTTCTATCTGCGCGAGGCGGAGCGGCCCCTCGTGATGGTCGCGGGCGGCACGGGTCTTTCGGCATTTCTCGGCATGCTCGACGAGCTCGCGCATCAGGGCGGCTGCGCGCGGCAGGTGCGTCTCTACTATGGCGTGACCCACGCTCGCGACCTCTGCGAGCTCGAGCGCCTGACGGCATACGCGCAGCGCATCGCCAACTTCTCGGCCGAGATCGTGGTGATGAACGCCTCGGACGGGTGGCAGGGAAAAACGGGGCTCATCCCCGAGCATTTCGACCGGGACATGCTGGCGGCGGCGCCGTTCGACATGTACGTATGCGGACCGCCGCCCATGGTGGAAGCCATCAAGACATGGCTTGCGCGAGAACGGGTGAGCGATCATCGCCTCTACTACGAGAAATTCGCCGAGAGCAACAGCGCGCAACAGGCTGCATAAGCTTGCAGGTCAGGGTGTCTTAGTATTTTTTCCGGGCACGGTGTGGTTTACCATCGAACCACGACTAACCGCCCGGTGACACCCCCATGCATACGTCCGCCGTCAATGAGGCCCGCGGTATCGACGCGCTGCGTCACGACCTCGAAGGCGCGCGGGACTGGATGGCGTCGATTTGCGGCCCGCACGCGCTGCGGGCCCGGAGCCCGGACAAGCTGCAGTTCCATCATTCGGGCACGGTGATGCGGTCGATGGCGAGCACCTTGGGGTACGTCGAGTACGGCACCGACGTCACCGTCTCGGTGGACAAGGCGGCGCCGCTCAACTGCTACAGCGTGAGCTTGCCGCTCAGCGGCTACCAGGAGCTGTCCGCCCAGGGACGGCGGTGGCTGTCGGACCAGGACCACGGCATCGTGCTGTCGCCGCACGAGCGGCAGGATCTGGCGATCACGGGCAATTGCCGCAAGATCATCGTGGCCATTCCGGGCCAGGCGCTGCGCCAGGTGCTCGAAGGGCTGCTGCAACGGCCGCTGCAGGCGCCTTTGACCTTCGAACCCCGGATGAGTGCCGCCGAGGGGGACCAGGCCGCCTGGTGGCGCATGGTCAGATTCCTGCTGGCCGAGCTGGAGCGGGCCGCGCCGCTGCTGGAGCACCAGCAGATGGCGGAGAACCTCGAGCAGGCCCTGATCAAGGGGCTGCTGCTCTGTCAGCCGCACAACTACTCGCCGGCGCTCGCCGGCCTGGTGCAGCCGGCCTGCCCGCACTATCTGTTGCGCGCTAGGCAGTTTATCCACGACAACGCCCGCGAGGATATCGCGCTCGAGGACATCGAGCAGGCGGCCGGCGTGTCGCGCTACAAGCTGTTCGAGGGCTTCCGGCATCACTTCGGTCAGGCGCCCATGGCCTATCTGAAGGGGCACCGGCTCGAAGCGGTGCGGCGGGAGATGCTCGGCGACCGCTCGGAACGCAATGTTTCGGCGATCGCGATGAACTGGGGCTTCTCGCATCTTGGCCGCTTTTCCAGCGACTACAAGCAGCGCTTCGGCGAAACCCCGTCGCAAACCCTCAAGCGCGCGACGCGGCGAGCCGCGTGAGCGGCCGCCGCCCGCCGTTCGCCGTCACCGCCGTTTGCCGTTCGCCATTTCCCTACGCCTGATTTCACGTTCGAGCCCGGCCGCTCCGGGGGCGCCGCAAGACAACCGCGCCCGGGACGGCTCACGCCGCGCGTGCCGCAGCCGTGCGGCCGGCAGCCGCCGTGGACGGCGGGCGGCCGTGCGCCGGCCGAATAACGGGAGCGGATCGACGCGGCGGCGGTGACGGGCGCGGGCGGCGCCCGGCGGCCGATTCCGCTGACACTGGCGCTGGCACTGACACTGGCGCTGACACTGGCGCTGGCGCTGGCGCTGGCGCTGGCGCTGGCGCTGGCGCTGGCGGCCCGCCGCCCGGGCCCCGGTGACGAAAACAGGAAAAAACTGCCGCCCGCGCGCCTCAGGGACGACACTGATTCAAGCTTGCCGGCGTGCCTGCCGATATCCCTTTCATCAGGTAAGCGAACGACCCGCTTCGTCGTCGAGACGTTGCTGCGGGCGCGGGACCTGGCCATCGCGCGCGGACCAGGGGGCCGGCGTGAATCGGACTGCCTGGCCAACACGGGCCGCCAAGTTTCTTTCGAGAATGCATATGACCACAAAGACGATGCAACGAAGCGTTGACGAACGAACCACGCTGACCAGCAACAACCGTTTGGAACTGCTCCTGTTTCGTCTGGGGCAGCCGCGGCCGGGCACCGCGCGCGCGCTGTACGGCATCAACGTGTTCAAGATCCGCGAGATCGTGTCCATGCCCGAAGTCACCCCGATCGCGGGCTCGCCGGCCCATTTCGTGGGCGCGGTGGACATTCGCGGCCAGATCATTCCGGTGATCGACCTCGCCTCGCTGATCGGCTCGACTTCCGACAAGGTGCCGGCGATCCTGCTGGTCACCGAGTTCTCGCGCGGCACGCAGGCGTTCGCCGTCGAGGAAGTCGAGGACATCATCAGGCTCGAATGGAAGGAAGTGCTGAGCGCGGAAACCAGCGGCACCGCCGGCTACGTCACCGGCATCGCGCGGATCGACGCCGGCGAGGGCAAGACCCAGCTCGCCCAACTGCTCGACGTCGAGCAGGTGATGCGCGACGTGTTCCCCGAGCAGCACGAGGACGTCAAGCGCGAGGACGTGGGCGACGCGGTGCGCACGGCGGGCGGCTGCATCCTCGCCGCCGACGATTCCGGCTTCGCGCGCGCGCTGATCGACCAGGCGCTCACGGCGCTGGAGGCGCCGCACGTGATCGCCTCGAACGGCGAAATGGCCTGGAACATGCTGCTGAAGCTGGCCGAGGAAGCCGACGAGGCGAACGTGCCGGTGCGCGACAAGGTCTCGCTCGTCATCACCGACCTGGAAATGCCCGAGATGGACGGCTTCATGCTCACGCGCAAGATCAAGGCCGACGAGCGCCTGCGTCACATTCCCGTGATCATCCATTCGTCGCTGACCGGCAACGCCAACGAGGCCCACGCGCGCAATGCCGGCGCCAACGGCTACATCACGAAGTTCGCGCCGGCCGAGCTGTCGGCGGCGATCCGCAAGGCGCTGGCAGCCTGAGGGCGGCCGCGCCTGCCGCGCGCCGCGCTTTGCGCGCGGCGCCGGCGGGCAGCCGGGTTCCCGGCTGAACCGCAAGGGCTTGGGTGGCCCGCCTGCCTGCCGCGCCCCGTTTCTCCCACCGCTCCTGTCCAGACGCCGCCCGGGCCGGTTCCCGCCGCCGCGCGCCGTGGCACGCCGCGGCGCGTCATGACGGGGCGCGGGACCGCCCGCATCGCGCCCGCGTCGCGGACGGCCGCCCGCGGTCCCCGCGCGTGGCGCCGTCAATCGTGGACGGCGGCCTCCTCGGCGGGCTCGGCGGCCCCGGCATCGGCCGGCGCCGCGTGGCTGCCGGGCGCCGCCTCGCGTGGCCCGAGCGCGCGCGCCACCAGCCGCTGCTGCTCGGCCTGATGCGCGCGCACCGAAGCATGCGCGCCCGACGCCGTCAGCGTCCGGCACACCGCGCTCAGGCGGCAGCCCGCCGGCAGCACCGCTTCCAGCTCGTCGCGGACGAACCGCCAGGCGCCCTGGTTCACGTCCTCTTCCTGCGCCCAGACCACCGTCTCGAGATTGCCGAATGCCGCGAGCGCGCATGCCAGCTCGAGCTGCGGGAACGGATACAGCTGCTCGACGCGTACCAGCGCGACGCTCGCGTCGCCGGCCGCGTCGCGGGCTTCCTGCAGCGCGTAATGGAATTTGCCGCTCGACAGCACCACCTTCCTCACGCGCGCCGCGTCGCTCACCGACGGGTCCGCGATCACGGTGGCGAAGGTGCCGTCGAGCAGCTCGGTCAGGCTCGAGTGCGAGCGCGCGTTGCCGTACAGCTGCGATTTCGGCGACATCACGACGAGCGGCTTCGGCTGCCGCGCCGCCGCCTGCTGGCGCAGCAGATGGAACCACTGTGCCGAGGTGGACGGGCATACCACGCGCAGGTTCTCGTCCGCGCACAGTTGCAGGAACCGGCCGAGATAGCCGCTCGAATGCTCCGGACCCACGCCCTCGTGGCCGTGCGGCAGCAGCACCGTCAGCCGCGATCGGTAGCCCCACTTCTGTTCGCCTGCCGCGAGGTACTGATCGACGAACACCTGCGCGCCGTTTACGAAGTCGCCGAACTGCGCCTCCCAGATCGTCAGCGCGTCGCGCGTCGCGACGCTGTAGCCGTACTCGAAGCCGAGCACGGCCTCCTCGGTCAGCGGCGAGTTGACGATGTCGAACCTGACGTGGTGGTCGGCGGCGATCGCGCCGAGCGGGGTGTGCAGGCTGCCGGCATCGGCGCCGCCGTCCTGCAGATGCCATACGGCGTGCCGATGCATGAAGGTGCCGCGCCCCACGTCCATGCCCGAGAGCCGCACGCCGAAGCCGTCGTCGAGCAGCGACGCATAGGCCAGGCTCTCGGCGAAGCTCCAGTCCACGCGGTCCGTCTTGCCGGCGGCCGCATCGCGCCAGCGGTCGATCAGCCCGGCCACGAATTCGTGCAGGCGCGCGCCCGGCGGCACGCGCGTAAGCTCGGCGGTCAAGCCGCGCAGCCGCGCGAGCGACAGCGCGTGCAGCGGCCTGATGGCGGCGGCAGCGGCGCCGGCGGTGTCGTCGTGGCTCGCCTCGTCATGCAGCAGCGCATGCTCGGCCGCCTCGCGCAGCGCGTCGAGCGGCGGCACGCCGTCGAGCGACGCATGGTACAGCTCCGCCACGCCCGGATGCGCGTCGATCGCCGCCTGCAGCATCGGCTGGGTGAGCGCCGGGATGTCGTGCTCGGAATGGCCCAGGCGGCGGTAGCCGATCAGGTCGATGACGATGTCGGCATGAAAGGCCGTCCGGTAGTCGAACGCGATCGCCACGGCGCGCAGTACCTCGTCCGGACGGTCGGCGTTCACGCGCAGCACCGGCGCATCGACGCTGCGCGCCACGTCCGTGCAATAGGTGTGCGCCTCGGCGTTCATGCGGTTCGGCGTGGTGAAGCCGATCTGGTTGTTCACGATCACATGCAGCGTGCCGGCCGGCGAATAACCGGCGTTGCGCGCCAGATTCAGCGTTTCGGTCACGACGCCCTGGCCGGCGAAGGCGGCGTCGCCATGCACCACCACCGGCAGGCAGGCGGCCGCGCCGTGCGCGTCCTGGTAGGCGCGCGCCATGCCGACCACCACCGGATAGACGCTTTGCAGATGCGAGGGGTTGTGCGCCAGCTGCACCGTGATCTCGCCGTGCGGCGCGCGCCGGCGGGCGATGCCGCCGAGGTGGTAGGGCAGGTCGGCCTGCGTCGCGGCGAGCGCCGAGTCGGGGTCGAGCCGCGCCAGGATCTGCGTCGCGCTCATGCCCATCACGTTCACGAGCGCGTTGAGCCGGCCGCGGTGCGGCATGCCGAGGAACAGCCGGCCCACCCGGTGGCGGGCGGCGGTGTCGATCACGGCGGCCAGCAGCGGAATCAGGCTTTCGCAGCCTTCGAGCGAGAAGCGCTTCGCGCCGGCGAAGCGGCCGGCCACGATGCGTTCCCAGCTTTCGGCCGCGAGCAACTGGGCCAGCACGGCTTGCTGCTGCTCGGGTGCCGGCGCGCGGTTCGACGCGGCGGACTCGAGCCGGCCGAACAGCCAGCGCCGGCGCGTTTCGTCGCGCACGCCGCTGCAATCGAGCGCGACGGCGCCGCAGTAGCGTTGCTTGAGCTGCCGCGCCAGCTCGCCGACGGTGCGCGCCGTCTCGAAGCCCACGAGCGGCGCGTCGAGCGGCTCGTCGGGGCTGAGCCCGTGGAAGCCCGGATCGAGTTCGGGGATGCGGGCCGGCGCGACGGTCCGCAGCGGATCGATGTCGGCCACGCGGTATCCGGCGTGGCGGTGCGCATCGACGAAACGGCCGATCAGCAAGGGCTTCGCGCTTTGCGAAGCGTCTCGCACCTCGGCGCGGACAAAGCCGGCGGTGGTGGCGTATTCGGGATATCGGCTGAACATGACGAGTGCCTGTAGGGACAGAATCAATTAATCGAAGCTCGCCATTCGAACGCCGGCACGCCGCTTCCCTGACCATTCCCGAACCATTCCGACAGGGGGGGGCGTGCCAACGGACGGCGATCCTGCCGGAGCGCCTGCCCTGCTTGGCATCGACGCTCCGGCATGCGGCAGCGGCCCGTGCTTCGGGCCGTGTCTGCGTTTCTGATGCCGGGAGCGACCGGCTCTCAGGTGACGGAGAGCATGGGCATGGGGGTCGCCCGTTGCGAGGGTCGGGCCGCCGCGGTGACGGGGCGGCGCGCGTCGCCTTCGAGCCGGAACGCGGCCACGGTATCGGCCAGCGCGTCGGCCTGGTTGCGCAGCGCCTGCGCCGCCGCGGCGCTTTCCTCGACCAGCGCCGCGTTCTCCTGCGTGACCTGATCCATCTGCGTGATGGCGTGGTTGATCTGCTCGATGCCGTCGCTCTGCTCGCGGCTCGACGCGCTCATCTCGTTGACGATCGACGACACCGCCGTGATGCTCTTGACCACCTGCCGGATCGTCTCGCCGGCCTGCTCGACGATGCCGGTGCCCACCCCGACGTGGCTGACCGAATCGTCGATCAGCGTCTTGATCTCCTTGGCCGCCACCGCGCTGCGCTGCGCGAGGCTGCGCACCTCGCCCGCCACCACCGCGAAGCCGCGGCCGTTCTCGCCGGCGCGCGCGGCCTCCACCGCCGCGTTCAGCGCGAGGATGTTGGTCTGGAACGCGATGCCCTCGATCACGCCGATGATCTCCACCACCTTGCGCGAGGAGGCATCGATCGCGTTCATGGTGTCCACCACGCGGTCTACCGCCTCGCCGCCCTTCACGGCCACCGCCGAGGCGTCGCCCGCGATCTGGTTGGCCTGCTGCGCGTTGCTGGCGTTCTGCTTGACGGTGGAGGTGAGCTGCTCCATCGCGGCGGCGGTCTGTTCCAGCGCGCTCGCCTGCTGCTCGGTGCGCGTGGAGAGATCCATGTTGCCGCTCGCCACTTCCTGCGAGGCGAGCGTGATGGCGTGGGTGCCGCCGCGCACGTTGCCGACGATGGTGTTGAGGCCCTCGATCATCTTGCCGAGCGCGACCAGCAGGCGCGAGACCTCGTCGCGGCCCGTCACGTCGAGCCGATGCGTGAGGTCGCCGCTCGCCACGGCCTCGGCCAGCGCCACCGCGCCGTGGATCGGCCGGGTGATGCTGCGCGTGATGAACCAGCCGGTCAGCACCGAGGCCACCAGCGCGCAGAGCGCGATGACGCCCATCTGCAGCTTGGCCCAGTGGCCCTCGGCCGTGGCCTCGGCGACGTCGTTGTTCATCTGGGCCGCCTGGAAGTCGACCATCTTGTCGACCAGCGTGTAGTAGTCGTCCTGCAGACGCGCCATGTCGCCCTGGTAGAGGTCGCGCGCGCCGTTACGATCGTTGGCGGCCACCAGCTCGAAGAATTTCTTGACGCTCTGGCCGTAGGCGCTGCGCGCTTCGAACTGACTCCTGAACAGCGCGCGGCTCGGCTCGTCGGTCAGCTGCTTTTCGAATTTCGCGTAAGTGTCGGCGTTCAACTTGCGGATGACGGCATAGTCATCCATGTACCGTTTCGCCTGGTCCGCCGTGGTGGCCAGCAGCAGGTGGCTGAGAATGGCGTTGGCCTTGTAGCCGTTGTTCTTGATCTGACTGCTGGCGGCGATTAGCGAATAACGCTGACCGACGATGCCGTTCATGCGGTCGACGCTCGATTCGATGTGGCGGATGCCGAGCAACGTCGTGCCGATCAGCAGCAAGACGACGATTCCGAATGCCGCGCTTAAACGAACCCCGATTTTCAAGTCGGAAATTTTCATGGTGCATTTCCTTGTCAAGAACACCTTTTTTAATAGTGCATTCCTTTCTTCGGGGACCGAACCCGCCACCACCAGACTGCGTCTTTATCAGTCGTCGATGGCGAATTCGGCCCGTTGCGCGATCAGGGTTTCCTGGCGTGGATACCGGATCGGGCGGCCGAAGAACTGCAGGCCCCGGGCACTATCTCTCAGGCATGTTTACGGCATGGGCCTCAAACCTTTGAATTTTTTTTCGACGAATCAGACGTTGCGGCCGCATCGACTTTTCGGCAGTGCGGTGCAATAACGCCCCCGGCCTTTGTGCACGCCGTTTCGGTGGTTCGTTCGCTGTTCTGCGGAAATAGGAATTCGATCGCGATGCGATTTATCCAGGAATAAGAACAGCAATTTTTATGGGTCAGATTGCCGCAACTATTGAAAAGGGGCCTATGAGACGCGGCCATGCCGGCGACGCCACGGACCGGGCGGTGAAGTCCGCCGAATCGACCGCCCGCCCGGCGACACCGACGGATTTCGCCGGGCGGGCAGGCGACAGCCGGCGCGGGCGGCGCCTGACGGCTGGCCGCTGGCGCGGCCGGGCAGGCGGCCACCCGCGCCGCGCGCTGCGTCCAGCCTCCAGGCACGAACGTCGCCGGCGGGGCGGTGCCGACGCGGTGCGGGCGGCCGTCACGGCCGGGCGCGGGCGGCAAGGGCGGCAAGGGCGGCAAGGGCGGCAAGGGCGGCAAGGGCGGCAAGGGCGGCAAGGGCGGGCCGTCTGGACGGCGGCCCGGCGCCGGGCCATGGCCGGCGGGGCGGGGCCGGCGGGGCGGGGCCGGTGCGGCATGGCGCGGACGGTCCGGGCGGCGCTCCGCGCCGGGCCGCCGATACGGGTACGATCAAGCTTGTTGCGTTTCCGGCCGATAAGACGGAGAGCAGCACGCCAGTTTGGCGTGTCACCGGAGATTGCATGAACGACAAACCCATCCTCATCCATCCGGCGGACGGCGCCGTGCCCGCCCAATGCACGGGCTGCCGGACCCCGCCCGGTCAATTCGGGAAACTCAGGTTTGCGTTCCAGCCGATCGTCGACACCGGCACCGGCGCCGCCTATGCCTACGAGGCGCTGGTGCGCGGTCCCAACGGCGAGCCGGCCGCGGCGGTGCTGGAGACGGTCGACGAGGCGAGCCGCTACCATTTCGATCAACGCTGCCGGACCTCGGCCATCGAACAGGCCGCGGCGCTGAACATCGACGTGCATCTGTCGATCAATTTCATGCCGAACGCCGTCTATCGGCCCGAAGCCTGCATCCGCAGTACGCTCGAGGCCGCCGAGAAATTCCAGTTTCCGAGCGATCGCATCATTTTCGAGACGGTCGAGGGCGAGAACATCCTCGGCCGCTCGCATCTCGTGGATATTTTCCGCTCCTATCGCAGCTTCGGGTTTCAGACCGCCATCGACGATTTCGGCGCGGGCTTTTCCGGGCTGAAGCTGCTGGCCGACTTCCAGCCCGATCTGATCAAGCTGGACATGGATCTGGTGCGCGGCGTCGACACCAACGCCGCCCGGCAAAGCATCGTGCGTGGCGTGGTGTCGATGTGCCGCGAGCTGGACATCCGCGTCATCGCCGAAGGCGTCGAGACGCTCGGCGAGCGCGATTTCTTCACGGCGCACGGCGTCTCGCTGATGCAGGGCTATCTGTTCGCGAAGCCCGCGTTCCATTCGACGCCCGAGCCCGGCGCCGAGTGGCTGGCCGGGGCCGCGCGACTGTCCTGACCGGGCGGGGCGGCTCTGCCGCTCGGGCGATGATTTTTTTTGGGGCGCGACCCCTTAAGGTGCCGGAACCTCGCGGCCGAGGCCGACGAGGGCGCGTAGCCGAAATTGAAGGGGACCGATTCGGCGCGGCGCCCGCTTCCGGGCATCGCGAGCGCGCCCCGGCTGCCGGCTGCGCGGCGCCCGCCATCGCGACCGAGCCCAAGCTCAAGCTCTGCTGCGGGCATGTTCTCCGCCGCCGGTGGCTCGGCCCGTGCAACCGCTCCGATCCCGGTATCGGCCCAATGTCGAGGTTCGCGAACCGCCGCGAGGCCCCGGCGGCCCCTGGCCGGGGGCGGGCGCCGCAGCCTGTTCCCCGCCGGCCTGAGCTGGGCGAGCCCCGCGGGGCGAGCGAGACACCGGCACGCGGCTCGCGTAGGATCGTCGACTCCGGCGAAGCGCCGTCCCGCGATTCGCCCAGCTTCTTCGTTCGGCACCTCCGGAGCCCCCATGTCCGATCCCGAGATTCAGCAGGTTTCCCTCTACGATCTGTTCCAGCCGCGCTGGCGTGCCGATCCCTATCCGCTGTACCGCCGCCTGCGTGACGAGAGCCCGGTCCACGCGGACCCGAACGGCAACGGCTGGATCGTCTCGCGCCACGCCGACGTGGTGGCGGTGCTCGACGACGCGCGTTTCTCGGCCGCGCGCCTGGGCGGCATCGAGGACCCGGGCGGCGCCGAGCAGCTGATCCGCCGCACGCTGTCGAGGCAGATGCTGTTCCTCGACGGTGCCGATCACACGCGCCTGCGCAAGCTGTTCGCGAAGGCCTTCACGCCGCGCCGGCTCGACACCTTCCGGCCGCGCATCGAGGCACTCGCGCAGCGGATGCTGGCGGCCCGGAAGGGGCACACGATCGACTTCATCGGCGAGTTCGCGGTGCCGTTGCCGGTGATGGTGATCGCCCTGGTGCTCGGCGTGCCGATGGACGCGCATGCGCAACTGCACGACTGGTCGCTCGCGTTCGGCAGCGTGATCAGCGGCCGGATGCTGTCGGAGGCGGAGACGGCGCACGCGGAGGCCGGCATCGCCGCGTTCGGTGCGTATTTCGCGGCGCTGATCCGCGAGCGCCGGCGCGAGCCCTGCGACGACATGCTCAGCGATCTGCTCGCGGCCGAGGAGGCCGGCGACCGCCTGGACGAGCCGGAGCTGATCGCGAACCTGATCCTGCTGCTGGCGGCGGGGCACGCCACCACCACCCACCTGCTCGGCAACGGCCTGCTCGCGCTGTCGCGCGAGCGCGAGCAGTGGCGGCTGCTGGCCGACGACCCCGCCATCGCGCCGGCTGCCGTCAACGAGCTGCTGCGCTTCGACGCGCCGGTGCAGCTGACGGGGCGCGCCGCGCGGGAAGACGTCGAACTGGGCGGACAGCGGCTGCCGAAGGGCGCCTATGTCTATACGCTGCTGGGCGCGGCGAACCGCGACGAGCGCCATTTCGCGGCGCCGGACACGCTCGACGTGCGGCGGCCCGTGTCGCGCGTGCTCTCGTTCGGGCACGGCGTGCATACCTGCCTCGGCGCGCTGCTCGCGCGCATCGAGGCGCAGATCGTGTTCACTTCGCTGGCCGCGCTGTATCCCGGCATCGAGGTGGATGCGCAACAGGCGCAGCGCACCGAGAGCCTGTCGTTCCGCGGGCTGCGCAGCCTGCCGGTACGGCTGGTGTGAGCGGCCCGTGCCGTCGGGGTTGCGCCCGCGAACACCCTCGACTGGCCTGAAGGTCGAAGCCGGCGCGCGCCTGGGGCGGGCGGCTCGCAACGATGCTGCCGTACCGCACCTCGCGCGAGCGCTCGCTGCCGCCCAGCGGCGAACTGCCGTGCGATCCAGCCAGGGAGCGCGAAGCGCCGGACCGAACACGGCAGCGGACCCGGCAAGTATCGTTGGGTGGTCGAACGCACGGCACGCCTGGCTTCACCGTTTACGTCGCCTACGGACTCGCTTCGAGCGACGTGCTGACGTTCACGCAACCATGCTTGAGACTCGCCGGTGCGCTTGTGTGGTGGAACATATTTAGGCATACCGAACAGAATTTGAACCGGCCTGTCAGAGAGGCCCCACGCGAAGCGCGAAGGCCCGGCCCGCAGCGCAGGACGACGCCCGGCCCGTCATGTCGATCGAACGGCCGATCAGCTGGCCTTCGACGACCGCGTAGATACAACGGGCTGACCTGCACAATCGGCAAGCATGCAGCATGCGGCACGGTTCGCGCAGGCGGGCTTCTCCCTTGCTGCGGCGGCCACCGGGCGCAATCGCCGATTCCGTCCACCCGCTCGCCGGCAGCGCGTCCATCACTACGCAGCGCAATCAGCCTCTCCTGACAAATGATTTACCAAGTATTTTTAATTGCTTTCGTTCAGCGAAATTATTATGTCGCACCGCTGCTGTAAGGCAAATGGAATTGCTTCGTGGATGCGCTGCCATGCTTCGATTGGACAGGAAAAAATGACTTGTCTGCGGCAGGGCATCTGGCTTATTTGCCGATATGGACGTGAATTACGATTTTCAGTGGGAAAGAATTGTAAACCCCAGGCGATCCAGCCCGATTGACTGTCGGATGGCATTGCTAGAAGCCCTCCGCCATCTCTAAAATCCGAACCGGTCGAAAACATAAAACTTCCGGTACGGCGCATGGCTTCCGAATCGCTGAGCAGAACATTACGAGGTGGTTATGCGCAGTTCGAGCGCGTGGTCAAACTCGACACGCCCGCAGGCCCCGACCGGTTGGTGCCGCTCTGGGTCAAGGGCACTGCCCGCCTGGGCCGGGACTACGAATTCGTCGTCGAGGCCGCCGCGCTGCTCGACGGCGGCGACATCGATGCACGGGCCATACTCGGCTCAGCGGTCACCTTGTGGATCAGGCAAACCGACCGCTCCTACATGCCCATTCACGGCTACGTTCATCACTTCGCCGAATTGGGCGCGGACGGCTCGTGCGCCTACTATCAACTCCGATTCTCGTCGTGGCTCTACTTCCTGCGCTTGCGCCGCGATCAGCGTGACTGGCAAGAAACGACCGGCGAACAAATTCTGATCGACGTTTTTCGAGCCCACCCTCAGGCAACCACACATAACGCCTACCGTTTCGATCTGAACGAGCCGATGCCGGCATATTCCTACCGCATGCAGTGGGAAACCGATCTGAATTTCGTGTACCGGAGCATGGAGGAAGCCGGCGTGTTCGGGCGCTTCGAATTTGCCGAAGACGGCCGCTCGCATACGTTCGTCGTGACGGACAGCGTCTCTCAGGTGCCGGTGCTCAAGCAGAGTGTCGTGCAGCTCAGCCACGCGGGCGATAACGAGGAGTTCGACGGCTTCGTCTCGTTTCGCGAGCGGATGCAGTTGCAAAGCGCGCGACTTACCGCCAACACCTTCGACTACAAGCAACCCAGCGCCGACAAGCGCATCGAATGCGCCACCGCATCGCCGGACGGGCTGCCGGTTGACGGCGAAGTGTACGACTACACCGGCGCCTATACCTGGGGGGCAGACAGCGACGGTGAGCGTTACGTGCGCAACCGTATCGAGGCGTGGGAATCGCAGATCCAGCGATTCGACGCGGTGGGCGGCTTGCGGGCTGCGATGCCCGGCTATCGGTTCACGCTTTCGCGAGGCGCGGCGCTCGACAGCGGCCAGTCAGGCGACAACGAATACGTCATTCTCGGTGTGGACTGGATGATCCGCAACAACGTGCCGGGCCTGGACGCCTATCCGTCGCTCGAGGACAGCCTGCGCGACGAGCTCGCGGCACGGGCCGCCGGCCGGGCAGGCTCGGCGGGCGGGGACGTGGACGGCAGCCAGGGCTTCTTTCAGGTCAAGGTGGAATTGCAGCGGCGCAGCACGCCATTCCGCCTGCCTCGGGAGCATCGCAAGCCCACCATGTCGCTGATGAACGCCGTCGTCACCGCACCCAACGGCGAAGAAGTGCTCACCGACCGCCTGAACCGCGCGAGGCTGCACTTCCCCTGGTATCGCGACGCGCAGGCCTGTTGCTGGGTACGTACGGCGTTTGCCGATGCGGGCTCCCAGCGCGGCGCGGTTCATCCGCTGCGCGATGGCGATGAAGTTCTCGTGGACTTCGTCGGCGGCGATTGCGACCGCCCCGTGGTGGTTTCGCGTGTCTTCGGCGGCGACACGCAACCGGTGTGGCACAGCGATGGACTGCTCTCCGGCTATCGGTCGAAGGAATATAGCGGCAGCGGCTACAACCAGCTGGCGCTGGATGATTCGACCGGGCAAAACCGCGTCCAACTTTACTCGAGCAGCTATCAGACTCACTTGCATCTCGGCTATCTCATCCAGCACGAGAACAATAGCCGCGGAGCCTTCCTGGGCCGGGGCTTCGACCTCAAATCCGACGCCTACGGCGCCTTGCGGGCCGGTCAGGGATTATTCGTGTCGACGCATCCGACCACAACGGCGCAGCCGCTCGACGTGGCCCCGGCGGCCGATCAGCTCGCCGGCGCACGTCAGGTTGCCGACCTGGCCTCGCAGGCCAGCGCGGCGAATCGTGCGGAAGGCCTTGACGACGGGTTGCACGCACTCGATCGGTTTACGCAGGCGACCCACTACAGCAACGCCGGCAGTGTGGCTGGAGGGCGTACCGCGGGCGGCGGGCAGGGAAGCGCCAACGGCTTCGCCATGCCGGTCATGCTGCTGGCCAGCCCCGCCGGCATGGGGCTGTCCACGCAGGACTCGCTTCAGGCCACCGCCAGTCAGCACGTCAACGTGGTCAGCGGCCAGAGCACGCACGTCGCGGCGGGCAAATCGTTTCTCGTGAGCGCGATGGAAAAGCTCAGCCTGTTCGTGCAGAACGCCGGCATGAAGCTTTTTGCGGCCAAGGGCAAGGTCGAGATTCAGGCGCAAAGCGACGCGATGGCGCTCTCGGCGCTCAAGGATCTGACGATCACGAGCGCCAGCGGGCGGCTCGTGCTGTCGGCCGACAAGGAAATCTGGATCGGCGCCGGCGGCTCGTATATCAAGATCACGCCGGACCTGATCGAGAACGGCACCACGGGCCAGATCCTCGAAAAATGCGCGAGCTGGGACAAGCCCGGCGCCGCCTCGATGCGCCTGCCCGCCGAACTCCCGAGCGCGGCAAAGAGCTGCGCATGGAGGATGGGCGGCGCCGCGGCCGACAGCGCCTCGAGCGTAGAGCTGGGATGACCATGAGCGACCTGAATATGCCCACGCTGGGCAACACCGATCCCACCAGTCCCCCAGCCGTCGAAGCTGTCGTCGTCGCCTTGCGCAAATATTTCAGCCGCAACCGCGAGATGCACTGCCTGCTGCTCGTCGATCCGCATCCACGTGAGCTGCCGGCGCCAGACAAGGGCAAACCGTCGCTGCTTGAACTCTCACGCATCACCATACCGATTGGGCACGACGCATTCCCGGCGCATCAGTCGCCCTACCTGCTGGAGCTCGATCCATCGGCGCCCCAGTTCGGCGCGCTGCTGGCCGACAGCGTGCGCGTCGCGCTGGCGGACCGGCGCCCCGAGGCGATTGCGCGCGGCCCCGGGCAGCGCATCGGCGGCTGGCTGGCGACGCCCGCACCGGCGCAGGATGTCGCGCGGCACTTGGCGAGCCACGTATTGCAGACCGACGACCAGGGCGTGACATGTGCGCTGCGGTTTTACGATTCGCGCGCCCTTGCCCTGCTGTGGCCGGTGTTGACGCTGATGCAGCGTGAAACGTTGCTCGGCCCGGTGAAGGCCTGGCACGCGCTCGATGCCGGCGCCCTGCCGAAGGCCTACACCGGCCTGTATCCGGCCATGCACAGTGAGCTCGCGCTCAAACCCGAACAGTGGGCCGCGATCCGCCGGCATGGCCTGGTCAATCGCGCGCTCGCGCTGCATATCAGCGCCACCGGACGACAGCCCGATGCGCAGACGGTGGAAGCTGCGGTGGCTGCCGCCGCCCGCGCGGAACATCACCGCCTCGCGGATCGCGACGACAAGCTCGCCTTCATCGGTCACGCGCTCGCCTGGCACCCGCACTTCGACACGCATCCGCGGGTGGCCCAGGCGCTCGGCGAGGTGTCGCCCGAGTACTTCTACACGGCGGCCGTGAGCGAATTGTCGACGGATGAAATCGACGAAATCCGGCGCGGCGAGTGGCATGGCGCACAGAACAACGACGGGGATCGATTGCCAGCATGACCCAAGAGACGACCCGCAAGAAGAACTGCGCCAACTGCGAAAAGACCGGCTTGCCGATTCTGCCGGTGCGCTACGCGGTGTTGCCGAAGAATGCCCATCTCAAGCTGCCGGCCGGCATCACCGGCAAAGGCATGACCGATATCGCGCTGCAGGAACACCAGTACGGCCTGCGCACGCTGCGTGAGGGCTGGCTGTTCGTGTTCTACGAGCGCGGCGCGCGCGGCCGCGATTATTGGCAGGCCTACCGGGTGACGCCGGACGGGCGACTGTGGAAGCAGGACCTGCCGTTGCCGCGCGAGCCGCGCACGGACCCGGCCTGCGTGCAAACGGGCGTCGCGCTCCAGATGGACATCATCACCGTCGAGCAGCCGCAGAAATGCGGCACGGTCTGGCTGGCGTTTTCCGAGCACGCCTGGCACGACGAGATCTTCAAGCAGTACGCCAGCAATGCCGCGCTGCGCGCCCAGCGCATGCAGTCGATCGAGCCGGCGCAGTGGATCGGGTCGGGCACGGATCCGCATGGTCACGCCGTGCTGGCGACACAGGCCTGCGTCGACGACGTGGTCGAATACATGCCCGGCTTCGATCCCAAGCTGCTCAATCCGCCCCCGGCAGCGCTCTCCGATGGGACCGGCCAATACAAGCCGGACCTGCTTGCCCGCGTGGCGACGCGGTATCCGTTGGCGATCCGTCAGGCGACGCCCGACTCGGCCAGCACGCAGCTGGTGAAGCTCATGCATACCGTCGGCGAAACCAGCCCCGGCAAGTCGCATCCGCCGATGCTGCTGGCTCTGTGGGATGGCATCGGCGCGGTGCATGAGCTCAATGGTTTCCGTAACGACGCCGGAAGCATGCTGCAGCTCTACGTCAAGGAGCGGGCCGCGCAGGTCGACGCCATGCAGTCGATTGACGAGGCCGAAATCCTCGTCCGCAACGGCGCGGTGGCATCCAAGAGCCGGATGCGCTCGGCCCTGCAGGCGGGGTGGGAGGCGCTGAAGGCGAACCCCTACGCCGGCGACGGCGTGGTGCCGATCACGCCCCTCCTCTCGCCCGCCGAGCAGGCGGCATCCGACAGACGCATCGAAGCTGCGGGCGAGATCAGTCCCGCCGAGGCGCAGCGCATCGGCAACGAAGCCTGGCCGAAGTACCGCGAGAAGCTCGACATCACGAAGCTGGAGCACTTCAAGTCGCGGTTCGAGGCACTCCAGCACGACATTGAGGCGCTACAGGCCAAGCGTGCCGATGACATCGATGCCTGGTTGAAGGCACCGGTACTGCTCGCCACGCTTCACGACTACAGCGAAACCGACATCGGCGACGGCGTCGCGTTCGATGGCGTGGTGGCCGAGGCCATCACCGGCCTGCCTTCCGAGGCAAAGGGCGAGAAGATCGTCGAAACCCTGGTCAATCAAACGGACCCGACGCAGGCCACGAGCCTCGTCTGGCGTGCCTATGCGTACAACCAGCGCGAGCCGAAAGCCGAGATCAAGGAACTGCTCGCGCAGGCGACCGCCTACCGCGCACCGCTAGGCGAGCAGCTCGCGGAGTGGTCGGAGAAGATCGCCAAGGCACTGGAAAAGCTGAAGACGTTCTCGGAACTCCGAGAGAAGATCGGGGAGGTGGATGAGCACGCGACGCCCGTCTCCTCGACCGAAGCGGCGCTCAAGAAGTATCACACCGACCGGCTGGTCGTCGCCACTGGCAACGCGCTCTTCAAATGGACCGGCATCGGCAAGACGGGCGATTGCGCCGGCGAGTACCTGATCCGCGCCGTGCTGATGATGCGCGTGGGCATCAGCAAGGACGATACGGTCAAGATCGTGAAGGAAGCGGTGAAGGCGGAGCCCGCGCTGCGGGAAGCGTTCGAACGCGGCTACCAGGCGCTCAGGCGGGCCGGCGTACCAGCACAACGGGCTTTCACGGAAGCGATGCGAGATCTGGCGGCGGATAAGCGCGGCGAGGTCATGCGTGCACAATGGAACGCCGTGCGAGTCACGAAGGAAGGCGAGGAAGCGGCCACTGGCATCCGAATCGCCGGCGTGCTGGCGATCATCGAGGTGTTCTGCTTCGCGGCAGCACTGACGAAGGTTGACAAGAGCGGGCAGGATTATGCGCTGCTCGTGGCGAGCGGCTTGTCGGCCACGTCGGCCTGCCTCACGGCGTCCACCAAGGCAATGACCGCGATGGCAGAGCATGCCGCGCAGACGTTGGCGAATCTTAAGGCGATCACGGGGTATTTGGGGGGGGTATCGGCGCTTATCGGCGCCGTCGTGGACGCAGGTAAGGTATCCGACAATTTCAAAAATCGAAAGTATTCGCTCGGGGTGGCCTACGTGTTCAAAGTAGTCTTGGGATTGGGGACCGTATCTGCCAATCTTCTGACGGCGATGTCCTCGTCGGCACCACTGATCGCGCGCGTCGCTGGAGGAAAAGTAGCCTGGCTCGGCAAGATCGGCGCAGGAATTGAAGGTGCGGCGGCGCGAACGGAGGCACTGGCTGCTGGCAAGGCTGTTAACGTCGCAGTTACTACGGCCATGGATGCAGCGGCTGAGGAAGCGGGGGTCGTCATTGGCGAGCGCGCTGCGCTGCTGATGCTCGGCCGCGCCGTGCTGTTCCTGTCGGGATGGGAAATCGCGATCGTTATTATGGTGATCCAGTTGCTGATCGCGTGGTGGGAAGACGACGAGATGCAATCGTGGCTAGAGAAATGTGTATTCGGTAAATCGCCCAATTCGCCACCTTGGTCTGCGGGTAAGCAACACGAAGGATTCGAAAAAGCGTTGAAGGCAGTCGGTCTTCAGGCAGAGGGAGCAAAGGAATGACAACGAAAGTTACGCAGGGTACCGCACAGTTGTTGCGCGGCCGCATCCAGAACCTGCGCAAGACGCGCTGCCGTCGGGATTTCGTCTTTACCGCGAGTGACCGCACCAACATGGGTGCCACGGCAATCGCAGCAGGTCTTACCGGACTTGGAGGTGTCGCGGCCGGATTGGGCACGATGGCAATGGACACGACAGAGGAGGCCGACCTCCTCGAGTTCGAACTCGACGGCAAGTCGGTTCAAGCGTGGATCTGGATATCAGTTTTTAAGGAAGGGGACGAGGTAGAAGTCGTGGCCGAGCCCGGCAGCGAAGGTTGGATCGGATATGGCATCCGTCGAGTCGACGACCGCATCGTCGCATTACATCCACATTGCAGCCGGGGACGCTACGCTCACTATAAAGCATCGTTTTCGTGGTTCTGCAAGCTAGTCGGGGGATTACTGTTCGCTTCTTGGACATTGATAGCGATAGTCGCCTATTTTAAATCAGTTTCTGCCGCAGACATTGTTCCTTTCATATTGGTTTGTCTTGCAGGAGGTCTCCTTGCCGCACTGATCTACGGAGTCATAGCCTATCGAATCGCCAAACGGTTCATGGGCTTTGTACATCTAGCAGAAGGTATCTTCGAAGTTTTCGGCTGGCCGAATGTCAAACACATCGACCTGCCAGCGATCACGAAGAAGACCAAGACGCCGAGCGATCCTGGTGCGCTCGGCATACTCTATTTCCGCTACTGAACCGCCGACTTCCATGATGAATCTAGTGCGCCTCGGCGACGACACCGACCACGGCGGAAAAGTCATCACCGCCTCCACCACGATGCGCTTCGACGGCCGTTTCGTGGCCCGCAAGGGCGACGAAGTGTCGTGTCCCCGGCATCCTGACGTAAAGCCCAATGTCATCGTCGAGGGAGACGCCTCGATGACTGACAACGGCGTGCCGATCGCGCGGCATGGACACAAGGCAACGTGCGGATGCGCGCTGATTTCGAGTTTAGCGGCCTCGGCATAGCAGGCTCCGGGTCATCTTCACAATGAAGTGCGGGCCGTTATGCCGAGCGTCAGTGGCCTCGCATCGGCGTGCCGTGAATTCCCTTGAAGACTTCGCGCGGGCCCCCGCCCGGCGGGGCGGCGGCACACGCCCGTCCGCCCGGGTTCGCGATTTCCAGTAAGCTTGCACCGCGGCGGCCGCGCTCCTGGCGGCCTTCGCCATCGTCGGGTGCCGGCGCCCGTGTACGATCGTGCCTGACGGCGTCCGGGCCGGCCGATTCACGGCGCGCACCGCCGCCGGCCAACGGGACGGAGGCCGCCGCGAGGCCTCGCCAACCGCTTCTTTTCACAGGCCGCCCATGCCGAGACTTCCGTTTTCCACTCAGATCGTCGCGCTCTGGATTCTGGTCGCGGTCCTCTGCAGCCTGCTCACGGCTGCGGTGTGGCTGATGCTGTCGTCGGCGCTCGGCGAGCGCGTGGCGCTCGGCACGCAGCAGGCTTCGGCGGCCTGCGCGACGGTCGCCTCGCGATACGACCTGTCGATGCAACGCGCGAACGAAGCAAACGTGGATCTCATGCACGCCGTGCTCGATCTCGTGCTGAGCCGCAGCGAGGGCATCGAAGGCGGCTTCTGGCTGCGCGGGTCCGCGGCCGCGGCGGGCGGCTTCCAGGCCTACGCGTTCCCGACCTACGACGGCAGCGGCGTGAAGCGCGACATTCCCGAGGCGGAAACGCCGCTGATCCTGCGCGCGCTGGCGGACACGGCAGCCGCGGGCCGGACGCGCTCGCATGTGGTGTCGAGCGGCGCGGATGCGGTGATCGCCGTGGGCTGCCCCGTGCCGCATCACGAGGCCTTGTTCGCCTGGACGCTGACGCGCGCGCATCCGCCGCTCGGCCCGCGCGGCGAAAGCGCCGCGCAGGTGCTGGCGGCCATGCTCGCGATCATCCTCGTGCTGGCCGTGTTCCTGGCGCTGGCGCTGCGGCGCTGGCGGCGCGACCTGACGCGGCTGGAGCGGGCGCTCGCCCCGGCCGGCGCGTTCGAGCGCGGCGAGCGGCTGGCGCCGCTCGGGGAGCGCGATCTCGACCAGATCGTCGATGCGCTGAACCGCTACGCCGAGCGCGCCGCGACGCTGCAGCGCGAGACACGGGCGCTCAGCGAGCAGCTCGCGCAGGCGCAGCGGTTCAGCACCCTGGGCAAGCTGGCCGCGCAGGTCGCCCACGAGATCCGGAATCCGGCCGGCGCCATGCGCCTGAAGGCGGAAAACGCGCTCGCCGGCGACGATGCCCGCCGCGAGGCGGCGCTGCGTACCATCATCGTGCAGCTCGGGCGCATCGAGACGCAGGTCGCCAGCCTGCTGGCCCTGACGCGGCCGGTGACGGTCCAGGCCTGCGAGGTCGATCTGCCGGCCTGGCTTGCCGACATCGTGCATACCCACGAACCGAACGCCGAGCGGCGCGGCCTGAAGCTGACCGTCGAGGCCGCACCCGGCACGTCGCGGCCGGTGTTCGATCCCGCCCAGCTTGCTCGCGCGCTCGACAATCTGATCCTCAACGCACTGCGCCACGCGTCGCCCGGCGGCCAGGTGTCGGTGCGCGCGCTTGCCGCGCAGGCGCCCGAGGGCGAACGGCTCCGGCTGGAGGTGAGCGACGACGGGCCGGGCGTCGGCGCCGCCGAGCGCGACCGGATCTTCGAGCCGTTCGTGACGGCCCGCCCCGACGGGGCCGGCCTCGGCCTCGTCGTCGTGCGGGAAATCGCTGCGGCGCACGGCGGCCGTGCCTGGCTCGCCAGCGACGCGAACCCCACCTGCTTCGTGATCGAACTGCCATGGCGACCATACTGATCATCGACGACGACGATGCGTTTCGCGAAGGCCTCGCCGAAACCATCGAGGACCTCGGCCACGTTCCGCTCGAGGCCGGCTCCGGCGACGAGGCGTTCGCGATGTTGCGGGCCGGCGCCGCGCCCGCCTGCGTGTTCCTCGATTTCCGGCTGCCCGGCGCGGACGGCCTGGCGGTGCTCGAAGCGCTGCGCGCCATGGACGGCGCCGACCGCGTGCCGGTGGTGATGCTGACCGCGCATGCGACGAGCGCCAACACCATCGGCGCCATGCGGCTGGGCGCCTTCGAGCACCTGACCAAGCCGGTCGGCCGCGCCGAGATCGCCGCGCTGCTCGGCCGCGTGCTCGCCGGGCAGCGCGAGGCGGCCGACGCCGAGGCGCCGTCGGCCTTCCTCGACGACGCACCGTCCGACGGGCCGCAACTGCTCGGCATCAGCGAGGCCATGCGGGGCGTGCAGAAGCGCCTGGGGCGTGCCGCGGCGGCCGATTCGACCGTGCTCATCACCGGCGAGACGGGCACCGGCAAGGAGGTGGCCGCCCGCGTGCTGCACCGCGAGTCGGCGCGCGCCGGCGGCCCGTTCGTCGCCGTCAACTGCGCGGCGATCCCCGAGGCGCTGCTCGAAAGCGAGCTGTTCGGCCACGACAAGGGGGCGTTCACGGGCGCCCACGCGCCACGGCAGGGGCGCATCGCGCAGGCGCACGGCGGCACGCTGTTCCTCGACGAGATCGGCGACATGCCGATTGCGATGCAGGCCAAGCTGCTGCGCGTGCTGCAGGAGCGCCAGGTCACGCCGCTCGGCGCGGCCCGCCCGATGGCGGTGGACGTGCGCGTGGTGGCGGCCACCCACCGCGACCTGCAGGAGCGCGTCGCGGCCGGCGCGTTCCGCCAGGACCTGCTGTATCGGCTCGACGTGATCCCGCTGCATATCCCGCCGCTGCGTGAGCGCGTGGCCGACATCCTGCCGCTCGCGGAGCACTTTCTCGCCGCGCTTGCACCGGCGGCGGCGCGCAAGCGGCTTTCCGTCGAGGCGCAGCGCCTGCTCGTCACCTTCACCTGGCCCGGCAACGTGCGCGAGCTGGCCAACGCGATCGAGCGCGCCAGCGCGCTCGCGCCAGGCCCACTGCTCACGCGCGACGACTTCGCGTTCCTTCTCGATGCCGCGGCCGGCGCCGCCGACGCCGACGCCGACGCGGTGCCGGCCCAGTTCGCCGAGCTGCCGCTCAACGAGGCGCTGGCGCAGCTCGAGCGCGCGCTGATCGTGCGCGCGCTGGCGTCCAGCAACGGCAACCGCGCCGAAGCGGCGCGCCGGCTCGGCATCAGCCGTCAGTCGCTCTACACCCGGCTGGCCAGCCTGGGCATCACGTCTGCCGACGCCGAGCCGGGCGCCTGACGCGGCGTGCCGGTGTCAAGCATCCGGACGCAGGTGTCCGGTTTGTTTGACACCGGCAGCCCCATGCGCGCGGCGCGCGCCCCACGCGACGGGGCTCGCGCCGGTGGCACGGCGTTTGCATGAGACCTGGCGTGACTTCTCAAGGAGCGCAACATCATGCAAATCTCGTCGACATTCCCGGGCCGCCGCGTCGCCGCCCACCTTCTCGCTGCGGCCAGTCTTGCCGCGCTGTTCGCGGCAAGCGGCGCGTGCGCCGCGCAGCCGGCCCCCGGCGCCGTGCCGCCCGTGCCCGCGATGCCGCCCGCCGCGGCGGTGCCGCCGCCTCCCCCGGGCGTGGCGCCCGCACCGGACGCCACCCTGGACGCGACCGTGACGCGCTTCGTCACCAATCCGGACGGCGACATCGACGGTTTCATCGGCGACGGCGGCGCGCTGGTGCGCTTCTCCCCCGGCCTGGGCGCGCGCCTGGCGGCCGACGTGCGCGTCGGCGATCGGGTGCAGGTGAGCGGCACGCGCGACGGCGCCGGCAATGTCATGGCGCAGCGCGTCGTCGCCGGCAATGGGCGGCAGTTCGTCGATCTGCCGCCGGCCGACGCGTTGCCGCCCCCGCCGCGCGAGGCGCGCGGCATCGCGCTGTCGCGCCTGGGCGTGCAGGGCCGGGTGGCGCACGTCACCACCGCCCCGCGCGGCGAGCCCGACGGCGTGGTGCTGACCGACGGCACCGTCATCAAGCTCACGCCGCCCGTCGCCCAGCGGTTCGCCACGCTCGTGCAGCCCGGCGCGGAGGTGGCGGCGCAAGGCTACGGCACGCGCAACCGCTACGGCACGGCGCTGCAGGCCACCGCGTTCGGCGCGCCGAACAACCTGACCCGGCTCTACGACGACGCGCCGCCGGCCCCCTGATCGCGCGGCCCGATTCCCACATTGCTCCCAATTCACAAGGATGATCGACATGCACTGGATCGACCCTGAAAGCCTTCCCGAATCGCGCGGCACGGTCACGCGCTTCCTGCTGAATCCGCACGGCGAGATCGACGGTTTCGTGCTCGGCACGCGGCAGCCGCGCCAAGTCCACGTGCCGCCCCACCTGTCGGCGCTGATCGAGCGCCAGGTGGCGGTGGGCGACGAGATCCGCGTGCGCGCGGTGAAGCCGCGCGGCGTGGAGATGCTCACCGCGGTCGCGCTGACGACGCGGCGCGGCACGACGATCGTCGACGAGGGGCCGGGCCACGGCGGGCCCGCGCACGACAAGCCGCGCCTGGAGCCGAAGCCGATGGAGGCGAGCGGCGAAGTGGTGCTGCCGCTGCATGGCCCGAAGGGCGAGCTGCGCGGCGCGCTGCTCGACGACGGCACCTCGCTGCGCATGCCGCCGCACGCCGCCGCCGAGCTGGCTGCGTATCTCGCGCGCGGGGCGCACGTGCAGGCCTGGGGGCGCGGCGTCAGCACCCGGCGCGGCCGGACCATCGACGTCGACGAGATCGCGGAACTGATCGACGCGCAGGACTGACATGTCCGCCGTTCAACCCACCGGGCGGGCCCGGCACGCGCTCGAAGCGCTGAATTTCTTCATGGCCGACGTGCAGGCCGGGCTCGGCCCGTTCCTCGGCGTGTTCCTGCAGGCGCAGGGCTGGCGGGCCGACGCGATCGGCACGGTGATGACGCTCGGCGGCATCGCCGGCATGCTCGCGACCTCGCCGGCCGGCGCGCTGGTGGACGCGAGCCGCCGCAAGCGCGGCATCATCGTCGTGGCGGCCGTGTTGACCACGCTCGCCTCGCTCGTGCTGTGGTTCTCGCAGCGCGGCTGGGTGGTGGCCGTATCGCAGGTGTTTACCGCGCTGACCGGCGCCGTGCTCGGCCCGGCCGTGATGGGCGTGACGCTCGGCATGGTGCGCGAAGGCGGCTTCGACCGGCAGTTCGGGCGCAACCAGATGGCCAATCACGCAGGCAACGTCGTCGGCGCGGCGCTGTCGGGCTGGCTCGGCTGGCACTTCGGCTTCGCCGCGGTGTTCTTGCTGGCGGGGGTGTTCGGCGTGCTGACGGTGGGCGCCACGCTGCTCGTGCCGGGCGGGGCGATCGATCACGACAGCGCGCGGGGGCTCGGCGCGACGCATGCCCCGGCCGGCGGCGCGCGCGTGCTGCTCGGCAACCGCTCGCTGCTGCTGCTCGCGGCGGCGCTCGCGCTGTTCCATCTCGGCAACGCGGCGATGCTGCCGCTTTACAGCCTCGCGGTGGTTGCGGCACACGCGAGCAACCCGAGCGCGCTGGCCGCGCAGACCATCGTGGTCGCCCAACTGGTGATGGTGGCCGCGGCCTGGGTCGCGCCATCGCTGATCCGGCGCCTCGGATACTGGAACGTGGTGCTGCTCGCGTTTCTCGCGCTGCCGCTGCGCGGCGCGCTCGCGGCCACCTTCATCACGGCGTGGGGCGTCTGGCCGGTGCAGGTGCTCGACGGCATCGGCGCCGGGCTCCTGGGGGTGGCCGTGCCGGCGCTCGTCGTGCGGCTGCTGCGCGGCAGCGGGCGCATGAATGCCGGGCAGGGCATGGTCATGACGGTGCAGGGCGTCGGCGCGGCGCTGAGCCCCGCGCTGGGCGGCATCGTCGCGCAACACTTCGGCTACGCCGCCGCGTTCGTCACGCTCGGCGCGGTGTCCACCGGCTCGCTCGCGCTGTGGCTCGGTTTCGGCGCCACGCTGCGGCGGGCTTGCAGCCCGAGCGGCGCGGCGCCCGCCGATGCGTCGCCAACGGCGTGAAGCGGCGGCGGGGCGGCGCCGCGCGCCGCGTTGCATCGGCGCCATGCCGGCCCGCCGCCAGCGGCGCGTGATGGCGCCGGGCACGCGCATCGTGCGCATCGGGCAGGAAGCGATGCGCAGCCGCCGTCATGCTCCGGATGGGCGAGGCCGCGGCATTGCCGGCGCGGCCGCGTGATCTGCGCCCGATGCGCGGGGCGCATCGGCCGAGGTGGAATCGCACGGCGGGCTTGCCCGGCCTCGGCCCGGCTGCCGCGAAAATGACGGAGTGCGAAGCAGGCGAACCGGAGCACGTCTTGCCCTCGAAAGGACCGCCTCCTGCCAAGCTGGACGACAGATCGGCTTCGGACGGCATAGCTGTATGCCAATGATTCGGACAACGGACGGGCCGAGGATGAGGCCGTGTCGCCCGTGTCGCCCGTGCCGTCAGGACCGGCCGACGCCGGACGCCAGCAACTCCACCATCAGCAGGTTCGTATCGTCACGCGCGATCCAGGCGATGTCCGGTTCGCTCCTCACCGCCGCGCCGCCCGGCTCCGCGCTCAGATCTGCTGCTGGCCGCCATCGACGAACAGTTCCGCACCGTTCACGAAGCTCGCATCGTCCGAGGCCAGGAACAGCGCGGCGCTGGCGATTTCCTCCGGCTCGCCCAGGCGCTCCAGCGGAATCTGCGCGGCCAGATAATCGGCCAGCTCCTGCCGCTGCGCTTCGTCCTGGCCGGCCAGGTCGAGCAGGCCGGGCGTGCGCGTCGAGCCCGGGCTGAGGGTGTTGACGCGGATGCGTCGCGGCTTCAGGTCGAGAATCCAACTGCGGGCGAACGCGCGCACCGCCGCCTTCGAGGCCGAATAGACGCTGAACGCCGCGGTGCCCGAGCTGCCGGCCGTCGAGCCCGTGAGGATCACCGACGCGCCGTCGGCCAGCAGCGGCAGCGCCTTCTGCACCGTAAACAGCACGGCCTTCACGTTGCGATCGAAGGTGTCGTCGAAATGCGCCTCGGTGATCTCGCCGAGCGGCAGCATCGAGCCGCCGCCGGCGTTGGCGAACAGCACGTCGAGGCGGCCCTGTTCCTCGCGGATCCGCGCATACAGCGCATCGAGTTGGTCGAGCCGGGTGGAGTCCACGCGCAGGCCGGTGGCCGTGCCGCCGGCCGCGCGGATCGAGGCGACCGCCGCCTCGAGTTCGGCCTCACGGCGGCCGGTCAGGTAGACCTGCGCGCCTTCGGCGGCGAAGCGCTGCGCGGTGGCGAGGCCGATGCCGCTGGTGGCGCCGGTGACGAGTGCGATCTTGTTGTCGAGCTTGCGTGCCATGATGATTCTCCTGGTTTCGATCCGTTCGGTCGGGGCGACGCCGCGGTTCGCGTTGGGCGCGGCGTGCCGTGTGCTGCTGCGATGTAGGGAGAATATCGACCTGCTTATCTTTTCGAAATAGAATGCATTGCAAACCAGCATTGCATTTTTGAAATGATGAGCGCCGATGTCGAAGCTGCCTGATTTCGAGGGACTCGCGATGTTCGCCAAGGTGGCGGAGGAGGGTTCGTTCGCCGCGGCGGCGCGCGAGATGGGGGTGTCGGTGGCCACCGTGTCGCGTGGCGTGGCGCGGCTGGAGGACCGGCTCGGCGCGCGCCTTTTCAATCGCACCTCGCGCCAGCTTGCGCTGACGGAGTTCGGCAGGGCGCTCTGCGAGAAGGCCGGCGAGATCTACCGGCAGGCCGAGGCGGTCGAGGGGGCGGCGCGCGAGCTGTCGGTGCAGCCGCGCGGGCTGGTGCGGCTGGCCGTGCCGATGTCGTTCGGGCTGCGCTGGGTCGCGCCGCTGATGCCGGGCTTCTTTCGTCTATATCCGCAGGTGTCGGTCGATCTGCATCTGGCCGATGCCACCGTCGATCTGGTCGCCGAGGGCTTCGACGCGGCGCTGCGCATCGCCGCGCTGCCCGATTCGTCGCTGGTCGCGCGGCGCCTGTGCGCGGTCACGCAGTATCTGGTGGCCTCGCCCGGCTATCTCGCCCGCGAGGGGCGCCCCTCGCATCCGCGCGAGCTGAACGGGCGCGCCTGCCTGTCCTATGCCTATCGCGCGCACAGCGACGTCTGGCGCTTCACCAACCAGGCCGGCGACGAAGAGCCGGTGATGCCGGCCGGCCCGCTGCGCGTGACGAATTCGGATGCCTTGCTGCCGATGCTGCTCGAAGGGCTCGCGATCGCCGAGCTGCCCGAGTTCATCGCGAGCGAGTATCTGGCCGACGGCCGGCTCGAGGCGATTCTCACCGACTGGTCGCTCACGCGCGGCGGCCTTTACTTCGTCACGCCTTCGGCGCGCGCGCGGCCCGCCAAGGTCAGCGCGCTGTCCGACTACTTCGCCGAGCACCTGAGCGAGCCGGCCTGGCGCTGGCCGAAATGACGGCGGGCGGCGGCCGGCACCTGCCGGTCGTGCGGAGCCAGCGCATCGCTGCTGCCGGCCGCCGGCTCATTTCGGAGCCGCCGCGATGCGGTCGCGTTCCAAGGCGATTCGCACCGTCGTGGACGCCACATGCAGGGCGTGCTGCAGGATCGCCTCCATCGGCACGCCGGCGTCCAGATACGCCTGGACCGTCACGACGGTAGGCTTTCGAGGCCGCGCTTGACCGGCCGGGCTCACGGTGATTTCGACCTCGGCGGGCTTGTTCGTCGTTGCCACGGTGACGTTGGTGCCCGATACGGTTGTCGCCAATTTTGCCATGCTCTCGTTTTTCTCCAGGTCTCCCACACTGCCTTGCGGCCCTCGTGGCGACTGAGTGGATGGGACGGCGCCCAGGCTGCGTCGCGCGTCCGATCCGGCCCCCGCGCCGGCATGTGCCTCGCGCTCGCTGCGCCGCGCCGCTGCCGGCGTCGCGGCGGCACCGCCCCGCAATATTACCCGTCGATGGCCGCGCGCCGCGCGCGCGACCCCGATTTCAGCGGCCCGCACCGCGCTTATCGGAGCGAGGCGAGGGCACCGCGTCCGGTCCGCCCGCCCGTAGGCCACCGGAATTGAAAAAAGGAAAGGCGCGCGCCTGCCCTTGAAATTTCTGCCAGGAACACTATCTTCCATTCCGCTCAGGCAGTCGCGCCGCTACCCGGCGCGCTGCGTGTTTCGATTTGTTTGCCCGCGGCACGGCAGACGGACTGGAGCGCGTAGGCCGGTTCGTCTTCCTGCTGCTTTCCAGGAGGAAATGACGATGAGCGATCTCGAGTACGGGGCCGACCTTTTCCGGGAGTTCGACCGGCTGCAACGGCAGATGGCCGGCCTCTTCAGTGGTTTTCCTTCCAGCATCCGCGCCGGGCGCGCCGGAGACTTCCCGCCCGTCAACATCGGCTCGACCGACGACTCGATCGAGATCGTCGCGTTCGCGCCGGGTGTGGACCCGGCGAAGCTCGACGTGTCGATCGACAAGGGGCTGCTGACCATCAGCGGCGAGCGCTCCCGTGCACGGCCCGAAGCGGCCGGCGACGACTCGCGCGTCTACGCGCAGGAGCGGTTTTCGGGCGCCTTTAGGCGCGTCATCGAACTGCCGCGGCATGCGGACCCCGACAAGGTCACGGCACGGTACACCAATGGTTGCGTGACCGTGAGCATCGGCAAGCGGGAGACCTCGAAGCCGCGAGTCATTACCGTGCAATGAAACCCGTCGCAGAACCGAGGAGGACATCATGAACGACACGACAGCACTTGCAAGGAAGGACGACACGGCGCTGGCCCGGCGCGAAGACGGCGAGCCGCAGCGTCGCATCACGCTGACGCCGCCCGTGGATATCGTCGAGGACAGCCAGGGCATCACCCTGTGGGCCGATCTGCCCGGCGTGACGAAGGACCGGCTCGAGGTGAAGGTACACGACGGCAACCTGCACATCGAGGCAGAGGCGGTGGTTCCCACCCCGGCGGGGCTGCGCCTGCAGCACGCGGAGCTGGGCCAGCCGCACTTCGCTCGCGCCTTTTCGCTGGGGGCCGAGTTCGACGCGTCGAAAATCGACGCGAATCTGAAGGACGGCGTGCTGAAGCTGGCGATACCGCGCCGCGACGACGCCCGGCCGCGCCGCATCGAAGTGCGGACCAGCTGACGCCGGCAGGTGCGCGGCAAATGCCGCGAGGCAGCCGGGCGGCGGCCGGCCGCCCGGCTGCGATACCGCAGAGGAGGATACGATGAACACCGACCTGAAGAAGTGGAATCCCTTCAAGTTCCTGCGTGGCGCGGGGCGCAAGCCCGACGCGGACAGCCCGGCCGGCACGCCGGCGGGCGAATCGTGGCGCGCTCCCTGGAGCGAGATGCCGAGGATTTTCTCGCGCGAACCGTGGCGTGCGGTCGAGGAGTTCTTCCACGATCCGTTCGCCGGACGCGGCGCGCTGGAGCGATGGTTTGGCGACTTCAGTTCATCACGCTTCCAGCCGCGTATCGACGTGGTCGATGAAGGACGGGTGCTGCGCGTGACCGCCGAGCTGCCCGGCATGGAGCGAGAGGAACTGAGCGTCACCGTCGAGGACGGAGCGCTCGTGCTGCGCGGCGAGAAAAAGCAGGACGTGCGCCGTGAGGAGGACGGCTGCTACCGGCTCGAGCGCGCCTATGGACGATTCGTGCGCACGATTCCGATGCCGGAAAACGCGGACCCCGATCACACCCTGGCGAAGTTCGACAACGGGGTACTCACGCTGACCGTGCCGAAATCGGAGTCGACACGCGCCGCGAGCCGGACGATCGACATCGGCTAGCGGTTTGCTCCCCGGCCGAAGCACCGGCGCGGACCGTCCACGGTGATTCGGCCGGGCTCTCGTGCGGCCCGACGCGCCGCCACCGCGCTGCCGCCCGCCGCGGGCGAGGTTCCCGCCAAGGCTGCCGCGATCGCATCCGACGCCGCATCGGCGGCGCCGTTCCGCAAGAGCTTGCCGGCCCGATTGAAACAGGATGCCGCGCCGGGCAAGAACGGCGCGGCCCCCGCACCATACCCGGGCGGACATGAAAGCATGGGCAATAACAAATGGAATGAAGTTTCCATTCAGCTCCCGCTCCTGGTTGATTCATCTGTCGGATGGTTTGACATATTCCCGAAATATTTCTTCGAGTCGAATGGTGGCATTCAATTGCGCATGCAATCGTTAATGCGGCTGGCGGTTCATGCTGATTTGGTGAAATCGAATCGTCAGGAGAATTCTATTTTCACGAATCCCTCGATTCTGATTCGAGGGAATTAATCTCCGTCGAGCCGGCAATACATCCGTTTTCGACGGATTCGTAATGGAAGCCGGGGCTCGCCGACGCAAGCCATCCATGCGGTGTGCGCCGCCGCCCGCGCCTGGCCGATGCGGCGAACGCCTGAATCAGCATGGCCGGCGCCATCCACGCTTGCTTGCCGATGGCCTGGCAGCCGCCTGTTCGGGTTGGATCGGCCGTGGTAAGCACTCCACAGCACTGCGCTCATCAGCTGCCCGATTTCAGCAGGACGGCTGCCCGGATACCGAAATGCGCATGCAGGCATGCCGACCGTGCGCAACGCCATGATCGAATCCGGCACGCACTGGCACGATTCACTTCATTCGGCTTACTAAAACAAAGTGACTTGTCCGGGCATGCCGGGGCAAGTGCGGGGCCGGTGATATTGATATGCCAATCTGTTTGACGCACTGCACGATGCAGGAATAGATTTCTGCACATAGTCCGAGAGTTAAACGTGGCTGGCGGCTTTGATGTGAATATTGCCGTTATTCGAGTCGCGGATAAGCTTTCGTGCTATTCCATAAATAAGGCACCCGAATTTCAGATGTTCTCTTGGGGAGGTTTTCAATGTTCAGATTTAATTTGCACAACTACGGGCGTGCCATCGCGGTGGCGGTGCTGCTAGCCAGTGCCGGCCCGGTGCTGGCTCAGACGGTTGGGACCTATCCGCCGATCGAAACGGCGATCAGCCTTCCCAAAGACGAGACGTCGCACCGCCAGCCGGTTGAATGGTGGTACATGACCGGCCACCTTACCGGGGTCGATCCGCAGGGCGGACAACGCCAGTACGGCTTCGAGCTCGTCGTGTTCCAAGTGGTCGGCGTTGCGGGCCTCACGCCCGTCTACAGCTCGCATTTCGCCATCTCCGACTTGAACCGCGGCCAGTTTTCGTTCGAGGAGCGGACTGCACCGGGCGGATTCTCGGTTCAGCCGGATCGTTTCGACCAGAACGTGCTCGGCTTCCAGATGGGCGGCAGTAGCGGTCAATACTATGCAAAGGCCAGCCGGTCCGATCTCGACTATGCGATCGATTTCAAATTGACGCAAAAGGTACCCGTCACGTTGAATGGCATCAATGGCATCGAGACGATGGGGACCTTCGTCTCTCCTTACTATTCGTACACCGCACTCGATACCAAGGGCACGCTCTGGGACCACGGCGTCCCTGTTCAAATTACTGGCGGGGCTACCTGGTACGACCACGAATGGGCCAACTCGGTGCCCGGTACGGACGGCGGCGGCTGGACCTGGTTCGGCGTCAGCATGGCCGACAACACGCAGTACAACTTGAGCTTCCTTCAGGACTCGACCGGCAAGGTCGTCAAGGCGATTGGCGTGAAAACGGCCAATGGCAGCTACGCGCCGATTCCGGAGGACCAGCTCGCCATGCAGGAAATCGGAACCTGGAAGAGCCCGCACACCGGCTACACGTATGCGCGGAGCTGGCGCCTGACGCTGCCTGGCGGAACGATTACGGTTGTGCCGAAAATTCAGGATTCCGAGCTATCTGAGACCGGCCATCACTACTACTACGAAGGGCCGGCGAGTGTCACCGGCACCATCAATGGGCAGCCCGCGACCGGCAACGCCTATGCGGAAGTCAATCCTCACGGGGTGGAATCAGGCGTTCTCCTGCCCTGAGGCGGCCCGCGATGTCGCTGCCGTGCCCGATGAGCGGTCGCGCGCGATCGGCGTGCCGGCCAGCTCGCCTTACCTTTCTTACTCCATGGAGCATATGATGCATTGGGATCACAAACTCGGTCGAATCGTTTTTCTGGCGGGCGCCTTGATGGTGGCCTTCGCTGCGCCGGCCGCGCACGCGCAAAGCTTCGAAACGCCCGCGCCGGTGTCCTTGCCAAAGGACGAGGCGCCCCATCACAGCCAAGAAGAGTGGTGGTATTTCGTGGGCCATCTGAAAGGGGTCGACCCGAGCGGCAAGGAGCGCGAGTTCGGCTATGAAGTCACCGTCTTCCAAACCTGGCCGATTCCGTCGGGTGAGGCGAATTACACGTGGCACTTTGCCGTCACCGATGTCACCAACAAGCGCTTCCAGTCCGAGGAACGGGTGAGCTCCGCCGATATCCCGCGGCAGCTGGACAGCTTCTCCTTCACGAACGCCGATTGGTCGGTTGCCGGCAGTGCCCAGAACTATGCGATCAAGGCGAAGCTCGGTGATGATCGCTACGGCATCGATCTTCAGACCAGCTCAGACCAGCCCTTCGTCCTTCATAACGGTAACGGCGTGGTTCCCTACATGCCGCTTAGCGATACATCCGCCTATTATTCGTCGACGGCGCTGCACACGACCGGGACGATCTATGACAACGGCGTCCCGATCAAGGTGACCGGGATTTCCTGGCAGGACCGGCAATGGTTCAATTTCAAGAATACGGGGGGATGGAATTGGTTTGCGATACAGCTCGACAACAATACCCAGTACATGCTGTATTTCCTCCAGAACTTTCCGGCGGGTGACATCGTGTTGAGATACGGCACGAAGGTCACGAACGGCGTCGCCACGCCGGTCGATCCCAATACCCTGAGCCTCACCGTGCTCGATCACTGGACCAGCCCGAAGACCCTCTATACCTACCCCTCGAAATGGCAGATCGGCCTTCCCGAAGGCACGATGACGGTAACGCCGCTGGTGCAGAATCAGGAACTGAGCTGGCCGGGCCATCGGACCTACTTCGAGGGCGACTCCGCGATCGCCGGAACGCTCGATGGCCGGCCGGTGACGGGGCGTGGTTACACCGAAGTCAATCCCGCATTCGAGCCGCTCAGCTCGCTGCCCTGATGGGGCGGATTCAAGCGCGGTCGCAACACCTTTAAGCGAGTAGGGGTTGCGCGAAGCGAACGGGTCGACGCCGATAGCCGCCGGCGGGGCGCGCAGCGATGTATGCTCCGCGAGCCCCGCCGCCTCGGACGCCGTTGATTCACCATCTCCTCGCACCACGTTACGCAGGAGTCCTTCAAGCCTCGCATTGCAGAAACTGGTGGCGCGGCGACAGCCGATGCCGTCGCCGCGTCGGGGCGGCCTGAGGCGTGCTCAGTTCGCTGCGACCGGCGTGCCGATGCCGTCGATGTCCGGCGCCCAGCCCGACGAGTTCGAGAAGATCAGCGTGTTGGCGCTGCCCGACTTGAACGTGCCGGTGACGGCGAGCGTCGAGATCGTGTTCCATCCGCCGGTCGGCGGAAACGAGACGGTAACGGGCGTGGTGCCGTTGAAGCTGATTTCAGCGGAGCGAGGGGCGGAGTCGCCGTTCGCGTAGCCGATGAGCACGGTGTACTTACCGTCCGCCGCGGCCGTGATGCCGTTCATCGTCAGCGTGCCGCCGTTGCCGATATAGCCCACGTCGGCGCCACCCGAACATGCGCTGCACGACGCGGTGCGCGCGCCGCCGGCGAGCACGTTGTTCGACGCTTCGGCTTCGTAGGCGGCATGGAACGGCGGCAGCCGGACCGGGCCGGCCACCACCGCGAGCGTGGCGATCTCCGGTGCCGGCGCGGTGCTGTCGGCGCTCGAAATCGAGATCGAATTCTGGCCTGCCGTGAACGGCACGTACAGCGTGACCGTGCCGACCTTGCCGTCGCGGCCCGTCGGCGGGAACGCGACCATGGTCGGTTGGCCGCCGTTGGCCGTCAATTGCGCGGTCAGCGTTTCGTGCGTGCGGTTCGCGTACGTGATCTCGACATAGCCGCCGCTGTTGTTCGCGGCCGCGATGTTGCCGAACGTCACCGTGCCGAGGCCGTGCACGATCTTCCCGCCGGCGCAATCCGAGCAGCGCGTGTACGAGGCGCCACCGCCGAGCGCGGTCGGCTCGTAGACCGTCGATGCTACGTCGCTGCCGCTGATCGCGAGCATCACGGCACCGCCCGCGGGCACCGTCGGCGCCGTATAGGACGTCGTGAACGATCCAAGGTCCTTGCCCGCCCACAGGTCGCGGACCGTCGCGCTGCTGTTCGGCGCGAAGCCGAGCTGCTGCCAGGTGACCGTCATCGGTGCATCGCTCGTGCCGTTGTTGAACAGCACCACCGCGCGCTGGCCGCTGCCTGCGAGCAGCTTCGCCCACACCTGCTGCGCGCCGGACTGCGCGACCAGCACGCCTTGTATGCCAAGCGGATCCTGATCGACGGCAATCACGCCGCTGTTCGTCATCAGGTTCGTGGCGTCGGCGGTGAGCGGCTTCGAAAGATCGTTGCCGAGAATCAGCGGTGCGCCCGCGATCGCCCACAGGCTCATGTGCGCCTGATCCTGAACCGCCGTCATCCCCATGCCGGCGACCATCATGTCCGGATCGTTATAGAAACCGGTGTGCTGACTTTCAGGGTGATAGTTGCCGAAGAAGTTGCCAAGCACGCGATCGTAGCTCGGTGCGCCGGTGTTGGGAACGTAGATGTCGCCCGTCGTGCGCCACATGCGGCCGACGCCGGCGGCCCATGCCCACGGTCCCTGCTTGTAGTCGGGATAGGCGGGATTGCCGGCGATCGTGCCCCAGTCGCAGATACTCAGCGTGAGACGCCGGCCGGTTTGCACGTAGGCCTTCTCGATCGCCGAAGCGACGGCCGTATAGGCCTGCTGGGGATCGTAGCCCGCGGCGCTGCCGCCGCAGAAATCGACCTTCACGAAGTCGTAGCCCCATTGCGCGAACTGCAGGAAATCGTGATCGTAGTGCGCGAAGTCGCTGCCGACGAAGTGCGAGCCGTCCGTGCGCGTGCCGCAGCCTTGCGGACCGGCGTCGATGTAGATGCCGGCTTTCAGGCCCTTGCTGTGGATGTATTGCACGATGGCCTGCATGCCGCCGGGCCATTGCGTGTTGTCGATCACGAAATTGCCGTCGGCATCGCGTACGCCGGACGTCCACCAGCCTTCGTCGGTGTTGACGTATTCGTATTTCGCGCCGCTCTTGATCTGTGCGTTCAGCGCGGCAAGCCCGTCGGCTTCGGCCTTGATGGTGTTGTAGTTGACGTTCTCCTCGAGGCTGTTCCATGACGACCAGCCCATCGGCGGCCGCACGACCGCCATCTGCCTGGAGCCGGCGCCAGGCTGGCTCGATCGCTGCGCGTCCGCCTGGGCGCCTGCCGCGGCGGCAGTGTTCTTTGCGCCCATCAGCGATGCCGCGCCACTGCCATCCGTCGAATCGCCTCCACAACCCGACAATGCCAGTGACATACTCAGGGCCATTCCGGCCAACAGCATTAACGCACGACTTCTGTAAACGAGCAGATTCATGTCAGTCTCCGTTTAACTCCGGGGTTCCGGAAGGCGTAATGGTTTTTGGGCACGACTATAGGCAGCGACCTTGAGGATGTTCAAATATTTTCTGTCCGTCCCATTAGATGGGAATGCGAATTGAATTGAGCGAAACGTTTACGGCGCCGGCATAGCTTCCAGCATGGCCGGCAACGCAACCAGCGCGGTGATTGTCTCGCCGTTTGAAATTCGATAGATTGATTCGGATAATCAGCTGCGGCTTGCCGGGCTTGCGGCGTCGGCTACGCCATGGTTGGCGAGACAGGCCGGCTGATCGATCGCGAAGCCGGCGTCGCTTGCATCATAAGGAATCCTGCCGGGTGCTTGGTCGGCGGGATGGCATCGATTGCGAGTGGCTTTCTTTAATCTTGTTTTGTGCTTTCGCAAAAAACTCGAAATCAAACGGATAGCCAATCAGCGCGGCGACATGGATTGAGTCGGGGGCAGCGAGGCCGGGGCATGGTATTGCCAGGTTGTCCGGTAGACGGGCGGGGCAGGGCAACGTGAGCACGCAAGCCTCCAGGTCCAGCACCATCACCTTGCAATGCAACATCTGAGCCGCCACTTCGCGCTCGGCGCGGCCGTTGGCCCGGCTTGCCTGGGCGTTCACCACCCGGCCGCGCCGATTATCGGTCAGCACATGCCCGAGATAGCTCGGCAGCGCCGGAGCCCGCATTGCTCTTGCGATACACCGGCTGTCGCCATCGCTCCTTGATTCGTGCGGACATCGCCGAAAACCTGGCATCCATCTTCGAGAGCGCTTCGTTTTGCCATGTCGGATCGGCCGCAACGGACGGGTCCGCGAAACACATTGCTTCAGCCTGACCGTGCTGCGCAGCGATTCGTTGCAGCCGTCGGCGCCTCGCATCTGCTCCTTCTTCCTTGATCTCGCGAGCCTGCATCGCGCAGCATAGGCCGAGATATTTCGACGGGCCTGTTAGGAGCCGGCGTGGGCCACGTCAGGCGGCTCCGTGCGATAGGCAGATGATGCGCACATCGAGATTGCCAACCTCCAGTGCGCAAAGCCAAAGGCTTTAGTTCTCCAAAGTTATCAATTCGAATCTTGGATTGATTTTGGAAAAATTAGGAAAATATACTAACAATGGCGAGCTTCATATAAATAAATTTTCTTTTTGTTTCGTAAAAAAGGGAGGGACACCCTATTTTTTCTTCAAAAGCCTTTCCAAATGAAAGAAAAGATGATGAATTGGGCCAGTGTCGTATCAGATTTTTTTCTTGCTGCCGTTATCCTGATCGAACTGTCAGGGTGTCACACACGCGGGGTAGCTGAGCATCGCTTCAAACACTGAAGCTTGCGCGAGACGTCGGGGCGGTAAACCCGGATAGCGTCGGGCGGACCTTCAGAACATCCGCCCGCTGTCGTCGCGCCGTTACGCCATATGTTCCTTCTCCCGTCGCGGGCTTCTGGCAGCAGGTTTGATGGCCTAGAGTCAACATAAGGACGACACCCCATGCTACCCAGTTATCGCGACTTGTCCATTGGCGTACGTCTCGCCATTGCCTTCTTCATCGCGGCCTTGATGACCGCACTGCTGGGTGCCGTCGCCTACACCCGGCTCTCGTCCATCTCCGAGCAGTGGCGGACCTACGAGTCGGTGACGCTGGCGAAGCTGCAGTTGCTCCAGCATGCGAAAGACGTGTTCGGCGACGCGGTTCACAACTACAAGGACTATGTGCTGCGCGGTGGCGACTACCGGACGAAGTTTCTCGCCAACCTCGACGCAATCGATCAGGCTGCACAAACGTCCTTGGAGTTGGGAACCTTCGGATCGGGCGAGTCCGATGCCGTCCGTACGCTCACCGCGGCCACCGCCGGCTACCGTGCGTCGCTCGACAAACTGGATGCGCTCGTCAATTCAGGCGCGTCGATTGAAGCCCGTGACCACGTCGTCAGCGGGGCCGACAAGCCGATCGGCAAGGCGCTCGATGTCCTGATTGCGATCGGCAGGGAGCGCACTCATGAACAGGGTAAGAACGTGACCCATCTCGCATCAGTCGCGGAATCGACCATCATCGCTGTCACAATCACAGCGCTGGCTGCGGCGGTACTGCTGGCATTCTTCATCACCCGCGACATCACCCTGCCGATCGGTGTTGCCGTATCCGCTGCCGAGGCGGTGGCACGGGGCGATCTCACACAAGACATCACCACCGACCGCGCCGACGAGACCGGCCGCTTGCTGCGTGCCCTGCGCGACATGAACGAGAATCTGCTGCAGGTCGTCGGACGCGTGTGTAGCGGTGCCGACACCATGGCGACGGCCACAAGCGAGATCGCCGCGGGCAATCATGACCTTTCCTCGCGCACCGAAGAACAGGCGAGTTCGCTGCAGGAAACCGCCTCTAGCATGGAAGAACTGACGGCCACTGTCCGGCAGAATGCGGACAACGCCCATCGGGGAAGCACCTTGGCGACCAGTGCGGCCGATGTTGCACACCAGGGCAGTGCGGTCGTCGGCAAGGTCGTGAGAACGATGGAGGAGATCAGCGAGAGCTCGAAGAGGATTTCCGATATCACGGGCGTCGTCGAGGGTATCGCGTTCCAGACCAACATCCTCGCGCTCAACGCAGCCGTCGAAGCCGCTCGCGCCGGCGACCAGGGGCGCGGCTTCGCCGTCGTGGCAGGTGAGGTGCGCAACCTTGCCCAACGTTCGGGCAGCGCGGCGAAGGAAATCAAAGAATTGATCGCGGCGTCCGTGCGGAAGGTTCAGGACGGCACGAATCTCGCATCCGAGGCGGGCGCCACGATGTCGGAAGTCACGCGTGCGGTGGCGAGGGTCAGCGACATTATGGGCGAAATTGCGGCCGCGTCGACCGAACAGAGCCGCGGGATCGAGCAGGTCAATCTCGCCGTCTCGCAGATGGATCAGGTCACCCAGCAAAACGCCGCACTGGTCGAGCAAGCCGCGGCCGCCTCGGCATCGTTACAGGAACAGGGACGGCAATTGAGCGAGGTCGTCGCGTTTTTTCGGTTGCGGTCCGGCACGCGGCTCCCAATCCGGCGGCCAGCAGGCCATCACGATGCTGCGTGAGCGTAGCAGCGGGTATTGTCAGGGTGTTGCAGGAGCGGCTTGTATAGCAGGGCGTGCACAACTCCGTCCATGCCCTCGCGCTGCATCTTGATTTGCCGATTTCCGCTCGGGCTGCGCATGGTGGAGGAAATGCTGGTAGCCCGGGCCCTGATCTGATCTACGAGACGGTACGATGCCGCGCCACCAGGTTTGGTCTGTCGATCGCCCGGCGGATCCGGGCGCGGCCCCGATCCGCAAGACAAATGCCACTTTGACGAGGTGGTGGTGACGATCCGCGGCGTGAAGCACCGGCTCTGGCGAGCCGTAGGTCAACACGGCGCCGTGCTGGATGTCCGGGTTCAGCGTCGGCGCGGCGCCACGGCGGTCAAGCGACTGATGCGCAAGCTGCTCGAGCGCCACGGCCGCCCGCGCGTCACATGGTCAGGTTTCCAACCTGTGCATGGGCTGCCGCTATCATCGGGATGCGAAACATAGACGCGATGCCCGTTCCCAGGCAAAAGTCGCCTGGGAACGGGCATCGCGCACCCGCTCGGCAGCCTTTAAGCGAATGGCTTACGTGCTCAGGTTGCCCTACCTCGCCCTGCTAAGGAACAACCCGCCAGTACCGTCCGATGCGCTTTGCGCGAAACCATCTCGGCCAGTCCCTCCGTGCCGCGCAATTACGCCTCGCGCTCGGTCGCACTTTGGCGCCCCTGCACCGTGAAGCCGAAGCGCACCTGAGCGCGCTGAAGTCCCGGGAGATGTCCGTCGCCTGGCTGCCATCCTGGGTGGCGGCCCGTGCGCAACATGCCGACAGGCGCTATCGCGACGCACGCGATGCATGCGTCGAGGCTTTCGAAAACGCGCTGCCCTACAAGAATGACATCCCGCCAGAAGGCCCGGCGGCTCGGGTTTCCCGCGCCACGGCGGCGTCGGTTAAACCATATTGCAGCCCAACGCGCCGGCCGCATGCTGGCACGCTCGATCAGCGACAGCGCCGCGCGATTGCTAGTGCAAGCGAAGTCAATCGTCTGGATTGACGCGGCCTAAATCCCGAATCGGGTCGTAAAAATAAGAAGACATGCTTGCATAACGATGCGGCTTGGGAGGCAGCGACACGCTTATGTCAATCCTCTCGATGCCGCGTTTTATGGTGTAGGAAACGGATCGGGTGCAAATGAAAAGATAATTTCCTTGCGGGCACGGGTATCGTTTTTCACCGGCCGGCAGCCATGCCTCGCGCAGCCTTATTTCGGTCAATTCATTGTCCGCGGAGTAATGCGCCAGCGTCGTCACCCTGAGCGTATCCTCGGAATTGACCATCATCATGATCGAGCGCGAGGCCGCGGCAAAGCTGATGGCGATGATGGCGAGTGCGATCAGCGTCTCGATGAGGGTGAATCCGGGTTCCGAAGATTTGCCGAGGCAAGATCCCCCCCTGGTGCTGGTTGGCTTGACAGGTCGAGTCGTCATAGTCGGCCGATGAAAAAATAACGCCCGGCGATGCATCGCCACCGGACGTGCGGGAAAGCCTGCCGGCGGCACCCCCTCGGCCGAGGAGTTGAACTGGCTCGGCCAGGCCGGGCGCAGTCAACTCCTCGGGCGCTATCCGATCAGGTCAACACCTCACGTAGACCGGCTTGATGTCGCCGTCCGCCATCCCGTTGGGCAGCGTGAGCGGCGTCAGCACCGTGACGTTGCTTGCACCTTGGTACGGGTAGTACCAGAAGAAATGGCCATACATTCTGCTGCCATAATGAACCTCGAGCCAGCCATGCGAGCGGCGGTACTTCGGAACAAAGGTCAGCCACGCCTTCTGCCCCGGCGGAACATTCAGCGTATAGGTTTGCGTTGCCGTGCTCGTCGTGCCGGTGGTGTAGGTGGTCGAACTACCGCTCTGACCGTTCAGGCCCAAGGCCGCCTCGACGCCATCCGAGAAGCCCCCGCTCAACGACCAGCCGCTGCTGGAGTTGGTTTCGCGTGACACGCTTGCCGAGGTCGCGTAAGACCAGCTTGCGCTTTCCGAGTTGGTCGTCGTCCCGTGACAGTTGTAGTACTCGGTGCTGACCTGACTGGCACGGCCTTCGCTGAAATCATGGCTCACTTCGTGCCAGATGCATTTGTCCGGTTTCGTTCCGCCATTGCCTCCCAGGCAGTCGCCCTGGGCATCCGGACTGGTGTTGTTGTCTGGCCAAAGAGGGGAGCGCCAGATTCCGTTGTAGGAAGCATAGGCGGCTCCGCCAATCGAGAGGTTGAGAATAGCGAGCAGCAAAATTGCCGATGTTTTGTATTTCATGATTTCCCCTGTGATGTGAATTGCCATTTCAAAGCGATGGCGAATATTTGATTTCTTTTGATTCTGCTTACGCCTCCTTTAATGATTGTTTGCTGGATGCGGTGATGCCTTGGATGGCGGGGAGCCAACCGGGTATTCGATTTTCTGGTGCTTGTGATGCCGGATGCGTTTCTTATGAAGCGGTCCCTTGGTATGGGCGGAAATCTATCAAATTTAAAAAAACAGGTTAATTCTATTTGGCTATTGGAAATATGTTTTCATAGGATCGAGTTTATTAAGTTACGTTTAAGGTTCGATATATGGAAAATGTAATTTGTAATGTTCTAATTAATGATTTTTGACATTTATCTGAATATCGATCTTTAAGGCGGGTTGCAGCTATCTTCCGGGCCTCGTCACGCCGAAGCAGTGTTATCGCCACCGCGGCCTGGTTTCGAAGGCGGTACTCGAGGCGAACGGGACCTGATCGAAGGACCGACCGGAGGGCGGTGTCGACGTGCAGGAATTGGCGTGCGTTTGCTGTCGATGTCATCAAGGCCATGCCGTGTGACGACGTTCCGTCCGCTTGCGCCGACACTCGAGGCAGGTGGTGACAACCGACGGCGATCTTTAGTTTGCGACGTTCGTACTCCTTGCGATTGATCTCGCGCCTTCGCCCAGCGATCGGCTTCGGCAAGCGGTTCGCGATCGCGACGTCGATCGGCGCCTCGGCGCCCTGCATCCGCACGCTGCTCGGCGAGCGGATGCAGCGCCGCCCCGTTCTGCGCGAGCGGGTTTCCTGCGTCGCCACGCTCGCCCGGGTCACTGCCCCCAGTGCCAGCCGATTCCGGTACGGATCGAGCCCCCGGCGCTGCGTGTCGATCGGCGGGCTGGTCGCTTCCGGCTTTCGTCATGGGCCGGTCCGCCATTTCGGCCGATACGGATGGACAAACGGGGTCGCACGCGTGATCGACTTTTTCACCGGCGGGAAAGGCGCGCGGCGCTCGCCCTGCTGAACGGTCTGGCCGCGGCAGGGCGTTTCGCCCGTCCCGCGGCCGTTCCACCGCCATGCGCTGGTGCCGCGATTCTGCCGGCGATCCGGCTGGCGGCGTTGCCCGGCGCGCCGTGAACGGCTCGACCGGAGCGGATGGTGGAGGCGGTTTGCGCCGCCTCGCTCATTGAAAAGCAGGAAGCGGGCGGCCGGCACGTCGAGCGTAAACCCCAATGAAGGCGATTTCACGCGCGCTTGGACTCAAGCAACGCGGCCGCCGTCCGTAGTCATGGATAAGGAGCGGCGGATCCGGCTCTGTCGAGGCGACGGCCAACGAACGGGAAATCGTATGGCCGTGGCCGCGGTCAAAACCCCGGTCGAGCGGAAGGTTCGTTCGAAATGCCGACGACGCTCGTGCGGCCGGCGTTCAAGGACCGGCCGTGCCGAGCGGCCGGACCGCGTGGGCAAGCCAGGGCGGGATTGCGGCCTCGCCGGCAGGCGCCTGCCGACGAGGCCGAGAATTGCCAGGCGTTCTGAGCAGCACGGATTATTTACTCACGGAGGCAGCGTTATGAATGGAATACGGGAAGTGTCGAGAATGAGCGACGCCAATGACACGCAACCGCAGCAGGGCGCCCAGGAGTCACAGGAGTTCGTGACGCTGCGGCTTGGCAACGAGGAGTATGGGATCGACATCTTATGCGTGCAGGAAATCCGCTCCTACGAGCCACCCACCCGCATCGCGAATGCCGTTCCCTATATCAAAGGCGTGATCAACCTGCGCGGCGTGATCGTGCCAATCCTCGATTTGCGTATCAAGTTCGCGCTTGAATCGGTTGAATACAACGAATCGACGGTGGTGATCGTCCTCAACGTGCGTTCGCGTACCGTGGGCATCGTCGTGGACTCGGTCAGTGACGTGCTCGCACTGAGCCCGGCCGATCGCCGGCCGGCGCCGGCACTGGGGGCGGCAATCGATACCGGCTTCATCACGGACATCGGCTCGGTGGCGGGGGAGGACGGTGAGCGGATGCTGATCCTGCTGGATATCGAGCGGCTGATCGCCACCGCGGACATCGGCCTGTTTGCCTGAACCACCGAAGCGGCGCGCACAAGACGGGCCAGCCCGCCGCCAAGCGCGACGGTGCATTGCAGGCCCATGAGGGATCGGATCGTTGGACGGCGGCAGCGGCGGCGCTAATCACGTGACCGTTCAACGATCGCGGCTTCAGGCTGGAATTAATATTGCGCGGCCTGAGGCGATTTTGAAATGGCATGCTACGGCACGCGAGCTCGTGTGCCGTTCAAGCCGCGATCAGTCCATGCCCTGCCGAGCCTCGGCGGTGTCGCCACTCGCGTGGCCGAAGCGGGCGTCGTCTAGTTAGGACGTCTGCGATTCAATCGAGTTGCCATCGAGTTTTTTTCGAGCGCCACGCGCGATGCGGGCAGGCAAGCCGGACTCGCCCGCGCATGCGTCGCGGAAGCAGCCGCCCCGTCTATCGAGATCGATGTTTTCCGTCCACCTGTCCGCAAGAATGGCGGCAGCATCCCATATCCACACACCATACGACGCGCCTGCCGATGCAACGGCCTGGCCGCCGCACTCCCTGTCATTGCAACGTCAAATCGCGGTTTTATAGTCGCACATCTTTTCGCAGACCTGGAGAAAACGCGCCGTGGCATTCAAAAAGATTTCAATCATTTACTGGCTGATAGCCTCGGCCTTGGTTATCTCACTGACGGGGTGCGGTGGCGATACGGATTCGACGGCCCAGGTTTCGCCCTCGCCCTCGCCGGGCAGCCAGAAAGTCTTTCATTGCGGTAATACTAATTAAGCATCCTAATCATGGACCGTAGAAAATTCATCAAGAAAACCGCAGCCGCCGCTGCATCGGTCGCCGCGATGTCGGCACTGCCCGAAAGCATCCGCCGCGCGTTCGCGATTCCCGCGGCGAGCCGGCAAGGCACGATTGCCGACGTCGAGCACATCGTCGTGCTGATGATGGAGAACCGCTCGTTCGAGCAGTATCTGGGAACGCTGGCCGGCGTGCGCGGCTTCAACGACCGCCACACCCTGCCGATCGATGGCCAGCCCTCCGTCTGGCAGCAGCCGGATGGCAAGGGCGGTTACGTGATGCCTTTCCACCTCGACAGCAAGACCACCAAGGCGCAGGCGATGAAGTCCCTGCCGCATGGCTGGCTCGACGGACACCAGATGTGGAACCACGGTCGCTGGGACAATTGGGTGCCGGCCAAGGGTTCGCTGACGATGGGCTATTTCACGCGCCAGGATTTGCCGTTCCATTTCGCGCTGGCCGACGCGTTCACGGTATGCGATGCCTATTTCAGCTCCTGCATGGGGCCGACCAATACCAACCGCTCGCACCTGATGACCGGCATGATCGACGTCGCGGGGACGGCGGGCGGCCCGCTGCTCGACAACTCGCCAACCAACGGCGTGCCGTTGACCTGGACGACTTATCCCGAGCGCCTGCAGGCCGCGGGCGTCAGTTGGCAGATCTACCAGGGCGTGACAGGCAACGAGCCTTTCAAGACCTCGGCGACGGTGCCCACTGTTCAGGGGGATATCGACAACCCGATCAGCCCGTTCAACGTCCTCAAGTTCTTTCCGGCCTTCAGCCAGTCAGCCGCAGGCTCGGCCCTCGCGCAGCGCGGCTGGTCGATCCGCACCTATGCGCAATTCGCCGCCGACATTGCCGCGGGCTCGCTGCCGCAAATCTCGTGGCTGCTGCCGCCGGCGCTCTGTTCCGAGCATCCCGTCTATACGCCCGCTGACGGCGCGACCTATATCGCGGCGATCCTGGATGCGTTGACGGCGAACCCTGCGGTATGGAGCAAGACTGCGCTGTTCATCACCTATGATGAGAACGACGGCTTCTTCGATCACGTCGTGCCGCCGACGCCGCCCGAGAATGCCAGCTACGGCCTGTCGAACGTCGATACGACCGGTGAGGTCTACGGAGGCAATGCCAAGCATCCCGCAGGGCCTGTCGGGCCGGGGCCGCGCGTGCCGATGTTCGTGGTGTCGCCGTGGTCCAGAGGCGCATGGACCTGCTCGCAGGTGTTTGACCATACCTCGGTGATTCGCTTCATGGAGCAGCGTTTCGGCGTCATGGAGCCGAATATCAGCGCCTGGCGGCGCGCGGTGTGCGGCGATCTCACCAGCGCCTTCGATTTCGCGAATCCCGATGCGAGCGCGATCACCGTATCGTCGGTGACGGGGCTCAGCGCGGCCGCCGACGCGCAGAGCACGCTGCCGATGCCGGTGGTGCCGGCCAGCCAGCAGCAGCCGGTCCAGGAGGTGGGGGTGCGCAATGCGCGAGCGCTACCTTACGAGCTGTTCGTCGAAGCGAGTGACGATCCGAATTCGGGCGGAATTGCGCTGACTTTCGTCAACACCGGCTCGGTCGCCGCGGTTTTCCAGGTCTACGCGGCAGGCGCGACCAGCTCGGTCAAACGCTACACGGTTGCTGCAAAGTCGCGCCTGTCCGACAGCTGGGCCCGGCAGGCCGCCGGTGCGGGCCAGGCCGTCTACGATCTGACCGTGACGGGCCCCAACGGCTTTCTGCGCCGCTTCGTGTCCGGCGGATCGACGGTGGCACAGCAGGGCGTGAGCGCCTGCTACGAGGTCAGCCAGGGCGATCTGCGCTTCACGCTGATGAATGGCGGCAGCGCGCCTTGCACCTTCAGCCTGGTCGACAACCGCTATGGCGCCGCGGCGCAGCACGTCACGGTAGCGGCCGGCGCGACGGTCCAGCAGGACTGGAGCCTGGCAGCCAGCCATCGCTGGTACGACGTCAGCGTGAGTTCCAGCGTGGATCCGGGCTTCCTGCGCCTCTTCGCCGGTTACGTGGAGACCGGCGGCGCGGGCGTGACCGATCCGGCGATGTAGTACCCGCGCAGCTGGCGTGGCATGCGGCTCCGGGTTGCCGCGACACGCCAGCCGACACGATACGGCTCGAACTGCTGGCCGGGCCCGGCGCCTTCGCCGGCCTTTTGCCGGCCTTTTGCCGGCCGTCGGGCCCGGCAAGCAGCGCGGTTTATCACGGTGAAAAAATCGCGCCTCTTTTGAGGCGCGGTCCGGTTGGCTATAGTGAGGTGGTTTGCCGGCGCATCCGCCGCCGCGCTTTTCCCACCTTCGCGCCGGGCCCCTTGCGCCCGCGCCAGGGTTCCCCGGAGCCACGATGACCGACACCCGCCACACCGAACTCGCCGACCTCGCCGGCGACACCTCCGAGCTGCTCGAGATCCGCCACCATCTGCATCGCCACCCCGAACTCGCGTTCGAGGAGGTGGCCACGGCCGCGCTGGTCGCCGAGCGGCTCGAGAGCTGGGGCTGGCAGGTCACGCGCGGAGTGGGCGAGACGGGCGTGGTCGGCACGCTGACGGTGGACGGCGGCACGCGCCGGATCGGCATCCGCGCCGACATGGACGCCTTGCCGATCGGCGAGGAAACCGGCCTGCCCTACGCGAGCGCGACACCCGGCAAGATGCATGCGTGCGGCCACGACGGCCACACCGCCATGCTGCTCGGCGCGGCGCGTCAGCTCGCGCGCACGCGGCGCTTCTCGGGCACGGTCCACCTTTATTTCCAGCCGGCCGAGGAAAAGGGCGTGGACAGCGGCGCGCAGCGCATGATCGCCGACGGCCTGTTCGAGCGCTTTCCGTGCGACGCGGTGTTCGGCATGCACAACCACCCGGGCGCGGAGCCGGGCAAGCTGCTGTTCCGGCGCGGCCCGTTCATGGCGGCGGGCGACCGCGTCTGGATCGAGATCGAGGGCGTGGGCGGCCACGCGGCGCGCCCGCACCTGACGGTGGACGTGGTGGTGGTGGCGGCCAGCATCGTGATGGCGCGGCAGACCGTGGTCTCGCGCAACCTCGACCCCGCGCAGCAGGCGGTGGTGACGATCGGCTCGATCCACGCGGGCAGTGCGAACAACGTGATTCCGGAGCGCGCGCAACTCGCGCTGAGCGTGCGCTCGTTCAGCGAGGCGGTCCGCGCGCAACTGAAGCGCCGCATCATCGAGATCGCGCAAGGCCAGGCAGCCAGCTACGGCGCCAAGGCCCACGTCGAATACACCGAGGGCTACCCGGTGGTGGTCAATTCGGACGCCGAAACCGATTTTGCCGCGCAGGTGGCCAAGGAACTGGTGGGCGAGCACAACGTGCTCGAGCAGATCGATCCGTTGATGGGCAGCGAGGATTTCGCCTACATGCTGCAGCAGCGTCCCGGCTCGTTCGTGCGAATCGGCAACGGCGTGGGCGAGGACGGCTGCATGGTCCACAATCCGCACTACGATTTCAACGATCACAACCTGCCGATCGGCGCCGCGTTCTGGGCGCGGCTGGTGGAGCGCTATCTGTCGCGCTGACGGTCCGGCGCGTGGCGGCCCCGATTCGGCACCCGGACGGCTTCGCTCCAAGCTCGGGGGCTGGCGCGCGGCAATCGTTGCGCACGCATCGATTGCCGCGCCGTGCCATGGCCTTGCCGCCGCGTCGCGCTAGAATCGTCGGCTTCACCGCCATTCGCCGAGCCCGACGATGATCACGATTCGCCCGATGACCGACGCCGACTTCGACCGCTTCTGGCCGATCTTCCAGACGATCGCCGCCGCGCAGGAAAGCTACGCCTACGAGCCGGCGCTCACCAAGGAGGCTGCCCGCGCGCTCTGGATCGACCTGCCGTCGTACACGTTTCTGGCCGAGGAGGCGGGCGAGCTGCTCGGCTCCTACTACCTGAAGCCGAATGCCGCCGGCCCCGGCGCCCACGTCTGCAACTGCGGCTACATGGTGGCGCCGGCCGCGCGCGGCAAGGGCGTGGCGCGGCGCATGTGCGAGCATTCGCTGCGCAAGGCGCGCGAGGCGGGCTTCCTCGCGATGCAGTTCAACTCGGTGGTGTCCACCAACGAGGTGGCCGTGGCGCTGTGGAAGAAGATGGGTTTCGCGGTGGTAGGCACGCTGCCGCGCGCCTATCGCCACCGCACGCTCGGGTATGTCGACTGCTTCGTGATGTACCGCTGGCTCGGCGAGCCGGCCGCCGCCTGAACGCCGTCGCGGCTCAGGCGCTCAGGCGGTCGGCGTCCCGATCGGCGCATAAGCGCCGGTGCCTTCCGGCCAGGGCGTCAGCACCTCGAAGCCGTCGTCGGTCACCACCACCATGTGCTCCCACTGCGCGGACAGCGAGCGATCCTTCGTGACCACCGTCCAGCCGTCGGCGAGCTGCTTGGTCTCGGGCTTGCCCGCGTTGAGCATCGGCTCGATCGTGAAGATCATGCCGGGCACCAGCTTCATGCCGAGGCCGGGGCGGCCATAGTGCAGCACCTGCGGCTCGTCGTGGTAGACGGTGCCGATGCCGTGCCCGCAGTATTCGCGCACCACGCTGTAGCCGGCCTGATGCGCGACGCTCTGGATCGCGTGGCCCACGTCGCCGAGCGTCGCGCCGGGCCGCACCGCGAGGATGCCGGCACGCATCGCGTCGTAGGTGGTGTCCACCAGGCGCTTGGCCTGCGCGTCGGGCTCGCCCACGAAGTACATGCGGCTGGTGTCGCCGAACCAGCCGTCCTTGATCACGGCCACGTCGATATTGATGATGTCGCCGTGCTCCAGCACGTGCCCGGACGGGATGCCGTGGCAGACCACGTGGTTCACCGATGCGCAGATCGTCTTCGGGAAGCCGTGGTAGCCGATGTTCGCGGGGGTGGCGTGCTGCACGCCGACGATGAACTCGCGGCACAGCGTGTCGAGCTCGTCGGTGGTGACGCCGGGCTTGACGTGTTCGCCGATCATGCGCAGCACGTCGGCCGCGAGCTTGCCCGCCTCGCGCGCCTGCGCGATCTCCGCCTGCGAGCGCAGCGTGACTTTCTGGGCGCGCGCCATCATGCGACCTTCGACAGCGGGGCGTGGTCGTGATCGGCCGGTGCGCCGGCCTCGGCGCGCAGCAGCAGCTGGCAGATGTCGCCATAGGCCAGCGTCGGGTTCAGCTCGGCCAGCATGCCCACGCGCAGCCAGTGTTCGGCCTGCGCGTTGATCGAGCGGCTCAGCGCGCCGCTGGTGCGGCGCAGCGAGTCGTGCATCGACTCGGAGATTTTGATGATTCCCATATCGCCCCATATATACGAAATGTAGCTAATTCGCATAATAGCAGGAAATGCCGGCGTGGCGGTTGTCTCCTGGAACGGGCGCCCGGATTCTCGCCAAGCTGCCCGAATTGCCGGACGGCGCCGCGAGAGGAACATGCCGCGATTGGGCCTTGGGTCCAGGCCGATCGCAAGCACCCAGCTGTTGTTTCTCAGAATAGATGGCCGAATTCTCACAAAGTTGTCCGTGAGGACGTTTGTGAGAACCGCGGTCATCCTCGGTGCTGTCTCCTCTGTTGATGTGAAAGTCTCTACGAACTAGCAGCTCAAGGGGCCGAGGGTAACGCGTTTACTCCGCCAGTATCTTCTGATGCGACTAGTACAAATGCCCGGCATAGCCGGGCTTTTTTGGGATGACGTTCGGTCGCACTGCGGCTTAGGTGGCCTCCCGAAGGGTAACGGTCGATCCAATGTCTGACTACGCGATATATCAAATGTCAGAAACTGGTCGGATGCCGACTCACGTTTTTCATGTCGCTTGGCGCTGCCTCGTGCCCGCCGCAACCGGCGGCACGCGACCCAAAGGCGAAATTCGCATGATCGATCTCGACGCTCAAAACCGGACTTTCGAAACGGAGGGAATTTGGGAATTTAACGGTTGGCGCCGATCCTTCTGTGCGCGCGCTGGCGGCACTCTGCATCGAAAAGGACTCTGCGCTCCAAGCGGCGGCAGGCCCGTATGCTCAGGCTCGCATGCGCATGACGTGAGCTGTCCTGACGAGATCGACCAAGCGCATTCCCGGGCCTTCCCTGCCGACCCACGAAACCACCACTGTGACATCATTGGCGGAGCAGGCCGTTTGATCACTCCGCCAGACCCCATGTTTCCACGGGCTCTCGCTGGGACTTGCGTTTTAGGACAGACTACGTAGTCAAGTGTTATAAATAGCGCAGTGTGACATCGTAGGCACTCGCATCCCATGGCTGACTCGCTTACTTGCCTGCTCCAGACCCTCCGACCATGCTTGAGCACGGAGCTTGTCGCCGCTTTGGTCAAGGAAGGTGTGGCGCCTGCGACGGCCCGGCAGCGCGTCTCGCGCTCGACGGAGATCAAGAAGCTCGCCCACCTTGTGTTCCCTCGAGGGGCGCGCTTCGTCTACCTGCAGAGCGACTACGCCTCGCCGGAGTTCTGGCACGAGCTCGTCAAGCGCCTTCTACAGCACAGCGCGTCGTACGGCGGCGGTCTTGCCGCCCTCATGGCCCGTGGCGGCGTCATGCCGGTCAGGCACTTTCTTATCGTGTGTGGCGCCCCCATCGCCCAGAAGGGCCACATCCCGGCCCAAGGCGTCCTTGACCGCCTCAAGAGTGCTCAATTGGTGACGTGCTTCGACGCCCCGGGGATCGGTGAATGCATCGAGCTGGCTCAGACTGTCGAGGCAACGCCGTGGGAGCTCAACCGTCTGCGCGCACGCCTGAACACAGAGGCTGTGCTACTCAGCGCCGTCAAGGACTGGGCCCGGAACCTGGCGCTCGTGAGCTACAACACCGTGGCACTCCGTGCCACGGACGGTGGTCAGCCGCGGGTGGGCACCTTCAACTGGGATCTGACCGGCGCCTCCTACCTTGGCCCGCTCACGCAGTGGGACAAGGCCGCCAACAAGAAAAAGCCTGGCTATCTCGTCTGCGACGTGCTGCTCGGGGTCAACGTCGCCGCACACGAGCTCCAGCCGTTCATCAATAAATGCACCTCGCTGCGGGCGCTTGCGAAGGTGGGCCGCTGCATGCAGGTCTTTGTAGCGGATGGCTACACGCCGGAGGCCTTCGCGCTTGCGAGGGAGAGCGGTGTCGTTCCGGCGACCACGACGAGCCTGTTTGGGCTCGAGGTCGCCAAGGCTCTTCGAGAGCTGACCGACATCCTCAAGGACGCATACCTGCGCCCGGACTCGTTCGATAGGGTCGCGGCTGTCTTCGACAAGCTCAGCCACATCGAGGGCGCTGCCACCAACCTGCGAGGCGCTCTATTCGAGTACATCGTCGCTGACCTCGTGCGTCAGCGTGACCCGCACACGTCGATCGACCTCAACGAGATTCTCAAGGATGACGCCGGCGGCCAGGCCGAGGTCGACGTTCTGGTCTATCACGCCAACCAGTCCGTCCGATTCATCGAGTGCAAGGGCTACAAGCCCGGCGGCACCGTCCCTGACGAGATGGTCGAGGTCTGGCTAAAAGAGCGTATCCCAGTGATGCGACGTTCACCTCAGGCCACTTGGCAGTGGCGCGAGTGCAGGCAAGTCTTCGAGTACTGGACCAGCGGCGTACTGTCGGAGCGGGCCCGTGGGCTAATCGCGGACGAAGCGGCGCGCGTGAGGCGCTACGACTTTCGGGTTGTCGAAGGTGACGAACTGGGGCGCTTGGTTGCTAGTACTAACAGTACCGCCCTCAAGAAGACGTTCCGCCAGCATTTCCAGGCACACCCCCTGAGTGAGATCGAACGCGTCGCCAAGCGGCCGCCTCGGCGTCTGGCCATTCCGCCCTCGTCCCGACTCTCGACCCGCAACCCGTCGGATTTCGAAATCACGACGCCGTTGCTCGGCGCACCGACGGCAGAAGATGACGCGCCCGACGACGTCGTCGACAGCTCCAATTCCTAGTCGCGGACGCCGACCCTCTAGCGACATCTCGAATGCCAATCAACTATCTCGCCGAATTTCCGATCCCCGCGCGCCTACTTCCGGCCAAGCTTCGGGCCCTTCTACGTCCAATCTGTTGATTTCCACCGAGTCTTAACCCACCGATTTCATCTAAATCTGACCCACCCCGAGACAGCGTAGTACATCTATTCCGGTGTGGATAACTCTTCGTTACCCGCTGGTTTTGCCGCTCTTTTTCTTGTTGTCTTTGCCTTGGCAGAACTGGTCCTGAAGCGCCACGATTCATTGCCCGTTTCGACGATGTGGCAGTGATGGGTGACGCGGTCCAGCAGCGCCGTCGTCATCTTTGCGTCCCCGAACACGCTCGCCCACTCGCCGAAGCTGAGATTGGTCGTGATCGCGACGCTCGTGTGCTCGTATAGCTTTGAGAGCAGATGGAACAGCAATGCACCGCCGGTCTGGCTGAACGGCAGATAGCCCAGTTCGTCGAGGATCACCAGGTCGACGTACATCAGCTTGTGGGCGATCTGGCCTTGTTTTCCGATGGACTTCTCCTGCTCCAAGGCGTTGGTCAGCTCGACAGTCGAGAAGTAGCGCACGCGCTTGCCGTGGCGCTGTACGGCTTCGATTCCGATCGCTGAGGCGAGGTGCGTCTTGCCGGTGCCCGGACCACCGATGAACACGACGTTGTGCGCGCTTGCGAGGAACGACAGCTCGCTCAGTTCGCGCACCAGCGCTTCGTCGACGTGTGCCTGCGCGAAGTCGAAGCCCTTCAGGTCGCGGTGTGCCGGGAAGCGAGCGGCGGTCATCTGGTAGGCGATCGAGCGCACCTGCCGTTCGGCGGTTTCAGCCATCAGCAGCTGCTTCATGAAGCGCTCCGGGTTGAACTCCGTGTGACGCGACTGCGCCAGCAGCTCCGGCCACGTGCTCGCCATGCCATGCAGTTTGAGCCCCTTGAGCTGGGCGGCGATGTCGTTAGACATGACGGTCCTCCGGTGGGTTGGCACGCAGGGTTTCGTAGCGGCTCACGTCGGCGGCCGGCTCTTCGGTAAGCTGGAGTTTCGTCGTCGCGAGGTTGGTGCTCGTGGTGGGTGCCTTCAACCGGCTCAGCACGTTCAGAACGTGCTCTGCGCTGGGGCGTCCTGAATCCAGCGCAGCCTGTACGGCGAGCAGCACCGCATCGAGCCCGTGTTCGCGCACCGCAGCGAGCACCTGCGTCATGACGCGATCGCCGCCCGGGTGTTTCAGCAGATGCCGCTGCAGCAGTTGCAGCGGCTGCGGCATCGTGATGAACGGTGCGCCGTTGCGCAGTGCGCCGGGTTTGCGTTCGACCAGCGTGACGTAGTGGCGCCAATCGTAGAAGGTCATGTGCCGCTCGAAGCTGCGTTCGTGGCGTGCGATCTCCTGGGCGTTGGCGACGACGCTGAGATATGCCGGATAGCAGCGCACGCTCACCAACTGGTTCGTGTACTCGGTGGGCACGCTGTAGCGGTTGCGCTGGAAGTGAATCAGACTGGTCGACGAGACTCGCAGGGTCTGCTCGATGTAGCCGTCGAACGGCCGTGGATTGGGCATCAGCCTGATGCGCTCGTCCTGCAGCACGTCCTCGACTGTCAGCTCGGGCCACTGCGGGTGCCGCATCTGCCAGGCCTCACGACACTGACCAGCGACCCATTCGTTTAGGATCTCCAGCGTTTCCCAGCGCCGTAGCGCTGCTTCGTGCCAGATCTGACGTCGCCGGTCCTGAACGTTCTTCTCGACGATGCCTTTCTCCCAGCCGGCGGCACGGTTGCAGAACTCTGGCTCGAACAGGTAGTGACTGCACATTGCTTCGAAGCGCGCGTTGACCGCGCGCTCCTTGCCGCGGCCGACCTTGTCCACGGCGGTCTTCATGTTGTCGTAGATGCCGCGCCGGGGCACGCCGCCGAACGCGGCGAATGCGCGCGCGTGTGCGTCGAACAGCATCTCGTGACTCTGGGTGGGATAGGCGACCAGCCAGAACGCCCGGCTGGAGTTAAGTTTGACGTGGGCGACCTCCAAGCGTCGCCGCAGCCCGCCAACAAACGCATATTCGCAGCTCCAGTCAAACTGGAAGGCTTCGCCGGGTTCGAAGGCGAGCGGCACGAAGGCCTTCCTGCGAGGCGCCTCAGCCTGCTCCTCGTGCCAACGCCTCACGAATGCGCTCACGCGGCCATAACTGCCGGCGTAACCCTCGGCGCGGATCGCCTCGAACATGAACCGGGCGGTGCGCCGGTCACGCTTTGGGCGATGACTGTCGGCACGCAGCCAACCTGTCAGCTGTGCGGCCCAGTCGTCGATGACGCTCGGGCTGACGCGCTTCGGATACTTCGGCTCGACGGCATCAGTCTGCCGCAGCCAGCGGCGCACCGTGTTTCGGGACAGGCCCGTACGCCGCGCAATCTCGCGCAGCGGGACCTTCTCGCGGAAATACATCCGCCTGATCTTGGCCAATATGCCCACCGTGATCACCTTTGTATCCCCTGCTCAAAGATTGAGCAGGGCATTCAATCACGTGGGTCAAAATTCGATGAAAATTTTCAGCTCTAGTGGGTCAGTTCTGTGCGGACATCAACAGGCGATTGAGCGACTGGCAAAAGGCTGGTGTATGGGACCAACTGCACGAGTTGCTTCTCGACAAGTTGCGTGCGGCCGGCCAAATCGACCTGTCATACGCTGCGGTCGATTCGTCGTCCGTGCGCGCCGTTGGGGCGGGCGAAAAACTGGCCCGAACCCCACCGATCGCGCGCGACCCGGTTCCAAGCACCACGTCCTCGTAGACGCCAACGGCGTTCCTCTCGTTGCGATCCTGACTGGCGCGAACACCAACGACGTCACGCAGTTGCTGCCGCTCGTTGATGCGATTCCACCCATTCGCGGCGTTCGTGGCCGACCGCTTCAGAAGCCCGGCGTCGTCTACGCCGATCGCGGCTACGATTCCACCCGACATCGTCGCGCGTTGCGCGAACGCGGTATCAAGCCCGTGATCGCCAAGCGCCGGACCGAGCATGGCAGTGGTCTGGGCAAGTATCGTTGGGTGGTCGAACGTACGCATTCCTGGCTCCACAATTTCCGTCGCCTACGCACTCGCTTCGAGCGACGTGCCTACATTCACGAAGCATTCCTCAAACTTGGCTGCTCGATCATCTGTTGGAACATCTTCAGACGAGCTGAGCAGGGTTTTTGAACTGGCCTCTTAGAGGCCAGTTCAAAAACTCCCGAGAGGGGCTGTTTACTTCCTCGGCAAGCTGTTAACCTTGGGCATCAGAACAACGGAAGTCCAAGGATGGAAGCGCCAATCATTGACGACGAACTGTGGATACTGATCGAACCATTGCTGCCACCTGCGAAGCTTCGAGCGAAGAGCGATCCTGGTCGCCCGCGCGTGTCCGACCGTGCGGCTCTCAACGGCATCCTGTTCGTGTTCAAAACGGGAATTCGTTGGAACCACTTGCCGACTCGTCTGGGCTTTGGCTCGGGCGCCACATGCTGGCGGCGATTGAGCGACTGGCAAAAGGCTGGTGTATGGGACCAACTGCACGAGTTGCTACTCGACAAGTTGCGTGCGGCCGGCCAAATCGATCTGTCATACGCTGCGGTCGATTCGTCGTCCGTGCGCGCCGTTGGGGCGGGCGAAAAACTGGCCCGAACCCCACCGATCGCGCGCGACCCGGTTCCAAGCACCACGTCCTCGTAGACGCCAACGGCGTTCCTCTCGTTGCGATCCTGACTGGCGCGAACACCAACGACGTCACGCAGTTGCTGCCGCTCGTTGATGCGATTCCACCCATTCGCGGCGTTCGTGGCCGACCGCTTCAGAAGCCCGGCGTCGTCTACGCCGATCGTGGCTACGATTCCACCCGACATCGTCGCGCGTTGCGCGAACGCGGTATCAAGCCCGTGATCGCCAAGCGCCGGACCGAGCATGGCAGTGGTCTGGGCAAGTATCGTTGGGTAGTCGAACGTACGCATTCCTGGCTCCACAATTTCCGGCGCCTACGCACTCGCTTCGAGCGACGTGCCTACATTCACGAAGCATTCCTCAAACTTGGCTGCTCGATCATCTGTTGGAACATCTTCAGACGAGCTGAGCAGGGTTTTTGAACGTACGCGGTCTTTTAACGACGCCCCTCAGCGGTTGAGGCCAGCAGACATTCTCCAAGGCATGAGATCGGCGTAGTCGTCGGCGGTTGCAGCGAGCGGCAACCTGGTGAACAGCCAGACCAGATAGCGATACGGCTCGATGCCGTTCGCCTTGCACGTCTCGACGAGGGAGTACAGGTTGGCACTGGCCTGCGCACCGGCGACCGTATCAGAGAACAGCCAGCCCTTGCGGCCGACGACGAACGGCCTTATCGCGTTCTCGCACAGGTTGTTCGAGATCGGCCAGTTGCCGTTCTCGACGTAGCGGACCAGCTTGGGCCACTGTCCGTTCATGTACTGCAATGCCTTGCCGAGCAAACTCGACGGCACGACGCCCGGCAGATGCTCGATTAGCATGCGCTCGATGATGACGAGCACGCGGGCGCTGTACCGGGCGCGCAGCCGTCGCCGACGTTCAGACTCCCACTTCGCACTGCGCGCCTCGGCCGCGAACAGCTTGCCGATCAGTGCCACGAAGCGTGTGGCCAGCAGATCCGGTGAGCGTGCCGCCTTCGGCACCGACTCCTCGGCCTTGATGAAGCCGCGGCGCACGTGTGCCCAGCATCCGAGATGCACGAGCTGGTGATCGTGGGCGATGCCGTTATAGAGCTCGTAGCCATCCGTCATCAGCGCAGTGCCGGGCTGTACACCGGCATACAGCTTCTGCGCATGTTGAGCACCGCGCCCGGGCGAGTAGGAGAACATCCGCACGGACGGCCCCGAGCCGTTGACCTGCGCCCACAGGTAACTCTTCGTCTGCGGCCTTCGTCC